>JBEKEX010000068.1:0-11600 GCA_050013615.1 Anaerolineaceae bacterium | reverse complement strand
GTCCCGGCTGGCGAAGAAGCAACTTTCTTGGCGCCGCTGCCCGTGCAATCCCTGTGGGGTGTGGGGCCCAAAACTACGACCGCCCTGGCGCAGCTTGGTATCCGCACCGTCGGCGACCTGGCACGCGAGAACGAGGCGGGTATGGCGACCCGCTTCGGCAAATGGGGGCCAGAGTTGGTCCTGCGGGCGCGCGGCATCGATGACAGTCCGGTCAGCAACGAGGGCGAGATCAAGTCCATCAGCCAGGAGACCACCTTCGATAAGGACGTGGGTGACCTGGAGCAACTGAAGATGACCCTGCGCGAGCTGGCACAAACGGTGGGGTATCGCTTGCGGCAGGACGGATTTTGCGCCAGCACCATCCGCCTCAAACTACGCTGGCCCGATTTCACCACCATCACCCGCCAGATCACGGCGCCTCAACCCACCGATCAGGATGGCATCATCTACGCTTCTGTTATAGAATTATTCGAAAAGGAATGGCAGCCGGGGAAACGCGTGCGGCTGCTGGGAGTGGGAGCCAGCAACCTCAAACCGCGGGCGCACCAGCTCACTTTGTGGGATACGCAAACCGAAAAGGAGCGGCGCCTGCTGGAAGCGGTGGACTCCATCCATGACCGGTTTGGAAAGAGTGCTTTACAACATGGCATGAGAACAAACACCAAGCGAAAGTGAGGGACGGAAATGCATTGGAGGGTCGATCTGCGCAGCAAACTTGCCGATGGGATTGGCATTGGCTTATTTTTGGTGATCATCAGTTTCACCTTTGAGTTATTGACACAACTTGTCTATCATTTTTTGGGACGTCCGGGGGCTTTGATCTTTGCCCTCATCCTCATGGCTGTCTCCGTGGCAGCTTTGGAAGAATCGCTGCGCAACCGGCGTGCTGAAAATGAACGTGTGCTGCTGGGAATGTTCGGCGGGATCCTGGGCTGGCTGGTGACCGAGATCAGCAACCAGATCGGCGCGCTGGCCCTCTACAGCGACGCCGGCATCATCCTGTTCATCCTGGTGGCGTTGATCGTGTGGACGCTGTGGCGGCGCGGGCTGCCGTTGGGCGCCAAGCTTTATATGCAAACCCTGCTTTTGAGCTGGCTGACGCGCATTTTCCTGGCCGGCCAGCAGTTCATGGAGGCCTGGTCGCCGATCTTCATCGTCGTCTATCAAATTATTGGATACCTGGGGCTGCTGGCCGGTTTGTTCGTGTGCGTGTGGATCATCTTCCGCAGCCAGACGCGCTACGAACGGCTGCGCCTGGCACTGGCTTTGTGGTTTTCCATCCTGCTGGGCATGGTGGTACTTATAGGCTAATCCATTAACCGTAAAGAGGGATAAAAAAGGCTTTACCCTTCACGTTCCACCAATTTTTCGGGGTTGAGGAGTTGGTGGTAAACGCCCAAAATTCGGCTGGTGATCTTATCCCATTCATAGTCCTGGGCATAGGCTTCCGCCTGCCGGCCCAGTTGGGCGCGCAGCTCGGATTGCTCCAAAAGTTGGGCGAGGTGGTCTGCCAGGGTCTGGGGGTCACCGTTAGGCACCACGTAGCCGGTCACGCCGTCTTGGACGAGGAAGGCGAGCCCGCCCACCTGTGAAGCGACCACGGGCGTGCCGCACGCCATGGCTTCCAAGGCGACCATGCCAAACGATTCATAGTGCGAAGGCACCACCACCACCTGGGCGGCGGAATAGTAATACGGCAGGGAATCCTGGCTGCGCTTGCCCAGGAAAATCACCAGGTCGTTGATCTTCAACTCTTTGCTCAACGCTTGCAGCCGCACCATTTCGGTCGACATCTCATTCTGGCTGGCGTCCGGGTCGCCGCCGATGACCGCCAGGTAATGGGGGCAGTCGACCATCGGATGCTGCTGGATGAGCAGGGCGATGGCCCTGATGAGCGTATCGATACCTTTCAGCGGCTCGATGCGGCCGACGAAGAGGATCAGGCAGTTGGTGTTGGGGATGCCGATGACCTGCCGGGCTTCGTCCGACGGGATGGGATAGAAGCGGCTGGTATCCACACCGGGGGGGATGACGACCAGTTTCTTGGGGGTGATGTGGTACAGGGAATCGATCTGGGATTGTTCGGCGGGCGTGGCAGCGACGATGCAATCGGCCTGCTCCAAAATGCGGCGCTCGCCATCGATGCGCACCTGGGGTTCCAGCTCGTCGCTACTTTGGGCGATCTGATTCTTCATTAAGCCCAAGGTGTGGAACATGTGGATCCAAGGTACGTCCCAGCGGTCTTTGAGCGTCTCGGCGGCCAGGCCCGAAAGCCAATAGTGGCTGTGCACCAGGTCGTAATGGATGTGCTTCTCGTCGGCGAAGCGCTGGACGCCTTCGACGAATTGCGGCAAATATTGGGGCAGCTCGCTCTTGGGGCGGGGGGTCTCCGGGCCGGAGGGGACGTGGACGACGCGGTTGCCGTAGCCCAGGTCGTGCAGCACGTGCGGGACGTGCTCATCCTGGGAGCGGGTGAAGACGTCCACGTGCACGCCCTGCTTGCCCAGGTGATGGGTCAACTCGCGCACATAGACGTTCATGCCGCCGGTGTCTTTGCCGCCGAGGGTCGCCAGGGGGCAGGTATGATAAGAAAGCATGGCCACATTGAGCATTTAATCTTGCCTTTTCCAAGTCATCACTGTATAATCGCTCTCACGCCATCGTAGCTCAGTTGGTAGAGCAGACGTTTCGTAAACGCCAGGTCGTGGGTCCGATTCCCACCGATGGCTCTTTGATTTAGGCCATAACCACTTTTTTTATCCGAATTATCTGCATTGCCTGGATCATCGTTGGGAAGGTAATAGATGATCTCTCCAAATATTGTATTATCTATGCGATTGACGTCAATATGATCGATGAAAGCCTGCAGCGCCTGACGGCGGTCCTCGACGGAAAGCTGACGTAGGTGTTTGTGCATGCGGGTGACGACCTGGTCGAGAGGCTCATGTGGCTGCGGGGTTCGAGCGGCCAGCAGAGCATCGAGAGTAGCCAATTCTTTGTTGATATCAGAAAACTGCGCTTCGAGTGTGTGCAGTTTTTCTCTAAGCGCGGCGCTGTAGCCCATTTCGGCAATGGCCGTGGTGACACGATCAATCTGGCCATGCAGAACACCGCGTTGTTTCGCAAAGCTTGAACGCCGGTCCTGGAATGACTGCTGTTCCTCATCCTGTGAGTTCAATACTTCATCCTGGATGGGCGTGAGGTTTTCGACCGTGAGCAGCTGATCACAGATCGCTTCGATGACAGCATCTTCCAAAAAATCGCGGGGAATATTGGAGATATCGCAACCTTTATGCCGGTGACGATTTTGGCACACGTAATAATAATTAGTCTTGTGTTTGATCTTCGAAGTGGTGGTGCTGCCGTTCATCGGAGATCCGCAGCGAGCGCAGCGCAGTAATCCGGAGAGCAGATAGGTGGAATGGACGCGGCGCGGGTGGATGACAGAGTCACTCACGGACCATTGGCCGATAAGGATCTGGACTTTATCCCATGTGGCGCGGTCGACCATCGGCTCGACAAAATCAGGAAGGACCAGGTCGCCATAATGCAACTCGCCATAGTAGATGGGATTGGAAAAGAAATAACGATAACTGCCCAGGGAGCGGAAAAGGTGGCACTGGCGATCGATGGCATGCAGTGACGTGCCGGCCGCGCGCAGGATCCAGGCCTGCCGGCAAATTTCCCACTTGGCAGGATCCGGAACCCAGGTATGCACAATGCGCGGGGATCCGTCGCGGTGCGAGCTGATCACCATCGGCTCGCTTTTTTTATAACCACGGGGCGGCGTTCCGGGGATGGCCTTCGAAGAATTCACCAGGAAATGCAATCCGGAGCGAACATGGACGGAAAGGTCGGCGCTATATTGGGCGTCTTTCCAGTTGATGATGGCTTCGAAGAGCTTGCCGGCTGCGCCTTCGGGAATAGCGTCGGTAATCGAATGGATGATGAAGCCACGCCGGCGCAGATCTGCCTTGAAAAAGTCGGCGTCATCGAGGTTACGGGAGAAGCGGGAGAAAGCATAGAGCAGGAGGCCGGCTTCGGGCGGTCGCGGCTTCCCACGGAAATACGCGATCATCTCTTCAAAAGCAGAGCGTCCGACAGTGCTGGTGCCTGATCGGGCAACGTCCTTGAAGACACGGGTGAGCTGCACGTCATTGGTGATGCACCAGGTGCGCAGCTCGTCTTCCTGACGGATGGTGGAAACGTCCTGATCGTTACCACCTGAGTCACGCAAGTAGATGGCGACCTGGCTGCCAGGGGGAAATGGAGAAGAGCTCATATATTAAGATTTATATTAATTATCAAGTTTTTTCAACGTACTTGATTTTTTTCGTTTGGATAATAAATTATTTTCGTATTCATTCAAGAATAATTTAACAGCTTCAATATCAAGCTCGAATTTAGATCCAGCAATAACGGCATTATTTTCAAGATCCGAGATCATATAATCGCCGAAATCATCGAGATGGAATTCTTTTGAGCGAGATTTGTGAATGGCTAATCCGAGTCTTGCCGCTTTGCGTCTATAGAAATTTTCAAGCACTTTGTCTTCTACCATTTGCCAATCCTTTTATTATCCCATATTATATATCAGCACTTATACCAGAAGTTATAGCATATTCTATACCGTTTTACAAGTCTTATTTGGCTATTTCATCCTCTGGACCGGGCTTACAAGTTTTCTAAAAGGCCTCTTGCAAACCTTGCAAGGGCGACCAACCCATGTCAAGGTGAAAAGGGATATCCCTGTCAATGAATTCTGCTAGAATGGATTATTTTTGAATTAAGGAAATTGGGAATTTGACGCAAATTACAAAAGGCGTTCTTGTAATGGATCATAGACCACGTGAAAGATCTTCGCCCGGGCACGTCTTAGGCCTTCTGCCCGCTTTTCGAGTTCTTGCCTTCTGCTTTCGAGATCTGCAATATTGCGATCGATCTCTTCTTGAGTAGACGCATAATAAAATCCGCCTGTTTTTGTGTCACTGACGATGTGAAGGTCATAGTTTATGACCAGCTCGGAGACTATTTCACGTACTTGCCGCTTCGTGGCAGCAGTAACTTTTCCAAATACCTGCTGGCTCAATTCTGCTAGCGAGATTGCAGCAGCCTGGCCAATATGAGCCTGCAGCATGATCTTGACCTGTGTCAATAAGCGATCGGGTTTATTCTCCTGCAAAGCCTTGAGAGCACGAGCATTGCCGATCATTTTTTCTCTACACCAGTCCACCGAAGCGGCTCCTCGGTGTGATAAATCGTTTCAATCAAGGTTGATCCCTCGCCGCTTGTTATCCCCTGGGGAGTGAATAGCAGGATATGAAATCCCGCCAGCTGCGCCTGATTGAACTTTTCACAGTCTCTCGAAATTCCTCGGCCGTTGGTATGGCCTCGGTTTGGCTTCCAAATTCCTCCCTGGATCTCGATCAAGAGATTTAATTCTTGGACAAAAAAATCGAAGCGGAATTGTCTGCCAGGGATTGCCTTAAATTCACGTTCGAATTTGATCCCTAAGGCATTTAGTTGAAAAGCAAAGTCGTTCTCCAGATAGCTCATTATCCAGGCCATTCTTTCAATTTCAAATAAGCTTTTTCAATATCGTTGTCGCCGTTCTCCAAGATCTCCCGGACCTGCTGGTAATTTAATCCTTTTTGCTTGATCAAGTCCCAAATCATTGTTGGAGTAGCCTTGATCGGGAGGCATTCTATCTGGTGTGCCATATTGTCGGGGGCCACGATGTTATTCCTGCCGGTATCATCATTCATAGCGAGTTCCCCTTTTCATGGCTTCGATCCGGGCGATAACCGCTCCGCAATCCTTGCATATTTCGCCACCGGTGCCGCTGATTTCATCGCTGGCCACGGACCGCATTCCGCTCGAAAGTAATATGTGAAAGTGCGGACAGTTCAATTGTCGTGAAAGCTTTAAAGCTTCTAATTCTGCAGCTCTGGCTTTGGCCAGCAGTTCACCCAGGCGAGGACGCCTGCCAATTGGCCGTGATGAATTTCCAAGTTCGAGCAAACTATCTATTTCTTCGGAATAGGCAAGCCACGCTTGCTCTGCCTTGCACCTGGCTTCGAAAAGCTCGAGGGGTACAGCTCGATGCGTAGGCTTGCAATCCCCATACCCAAAGATTGGATCTCGATCGGAAATATTGATCCCAATTGCTCCCATAGCTCACCTTTTATCTAAGGAATTTCTACGGGGCCCAAATAATTCGACCAGGCGCTGAACCGATTGTTCATTTTCCAGGGTGTTGCTTAAGTGTATTGAGACACGTGAACGAGCTGCAGGGGTGAGCCCAAATTCTGAACCGAGCGCTTCCAGCTGCTTCAAACATGTATTGGCAATGGCCAGGTACGGATTCTGAATGGGGTATCCATTGGAAGTCTTGATTACATTTCCCTGCTTTTTCAACATTGTTTCAGCATTTAACCAGCGTTCCCAAACCACACAATACCTCGCCAGTGCATCCAGATCTATCTCAGTGATCACGCTTAGCAAACAAAGATTCCATACCATCTCTTTCCATAACTTTTTCGCAGTTTGTCCCAAGAAACTTGGAGCTGTTGGCACAACAGACAAAGCTAGTGGCTTGGGTTCATTTTTATTTTGTTTGTGGTGCGATCGGCCGTGCAAATTCTTTAATGCAGTGGGCGTCGGTTTAGGTCCTGGTTTCATAAATTGCCTTTCTTTAAGTGGAATACGATTTTCATCGTGTCGTTTTTACGATTCTTTGGGTCCCAAAAATTTGGCGACTTCCGGATCTGGCAAATCATCCAACGATACTTCCAGCCGGCTCCTCGCGATCAAAGATAAACCCAGCTCGTTCCCCAGTTTGAGCATATGGTTATTTGCCTGGTTGTATATCGAGAACCACGGGTTTTGATAACTTCCGCCTTTCTCAGACATTAGAATCTCGCCACCACTCACTGTGATCATATGCTCAGCCTTTTTCAATGTTTCATAATACGTGCAATAGCGATCCAGTGCGTCGAGATCCAATTCCGTCAGCAAATGATTTTCAATCAAAGTAGTCCCCGCCTCTTGCCATTTTTCTTTGCCCATCTCCCCTAAATGCTTAGGGGCTGCCGGCATAGTGGATAAACCTGGTAGTCTGGGTTCATTTTTATTTTGTTTGTGGTGCGACCTGCCGTGCAAATTCTTTAATGCAGTGGGCGTCGGTTTAGGTCCTGGTTTCATAAATTGCCTTTCTTAAATTTGTTAAGATTAGCCTAACCAAATCTGGCTTACCCCCCCCTTTATCGAATTGGGGCGCACACACACGTTGCCAGGCAACCGGTTCATGGTGAGGGGTCATGAGGTTTTGAACCCCCATACCCCCACCATGATGATCTGTGATGCCGTTTTCAAGAAGAGATCGGCTGCTGAGATATTTGCCGTGAATTTCATATTGGTAAGTGCGTCTCTTCTTCTCCTCTTTCTTTATGCAATGAAAGTGTTTCCATAGAAACGCAATCCTTTTTTTGAGAGACTTCATCTTTGGGCGTGGCCACGGCCACGCCCAAACGCAAAACGCTTCAAGAATTTTTTTGGGGCCTGGCGTTTGATACATGGCGTTTGTCGCATGGCACGGCGAAAGGTTTTTATGTGTTGTTGTCGCGTCTCTTCTGGTCTTGATCCACCAAAGACCATCTAACTTCCTGATTACAGAAGATGCAGTAAGCCAATTGTGTTTCTCGAAGTAAGAGAGAGCCGGCCTGCAACAGAAATGCTCCATTTGCTATTTGGCGCACAACTCCGATCGGTTTTCTGCAGCCGGGGTTAGGGCACAACATCACTGATCCGTTGGATTCCCAATCTTGCTTTTCTGGCATAGCTTTCTTTGGTTTAGAAGGCGATCGGAGCGCTAACGATGAAACCGGAGGTGGGAAAAATGATCACAAGGTACCAAGTGACTGAAGTTGAATTTGTGATATTCAGATCCAATAACCCAGTAGTCTCAAAATTCAACAAAAAACACTTGTTGGCAATTAATGGGATGCAACCGCCGTTGGATCCAATTGCTACGCCGCCATCGGGAGCTGTGGCTGTAACTGTCTTACCGGTGGCCACGTCTGATAAATAAGCTTCCAATACAATGGCATTAGCCAGAGCATTTTGGTTTGCGTCCCTTAGCTGCACGGCGACATTGATCACGTTACCAGATTTGGTACTTACCGCGATTGAGATATTGGTAAGGCTATTTAGAATAAAGGCAGGAGACGGGAATTTCCAGCCTAACTTAATGTGATTGGCAATGATTGCGGGATCATTTAAAATCTGTATAGTCTGCCCTGTCGCTGGGTTTGTTACAGAAACATATGCGGCCATATTATTTCTCCTTGTTATTACTCAATTGGTTAATATTTAGAACATGAATCGCAAAGCGCCCAAAAATAAAACCATTGCTTGGATCTAGTGTTTCGATACAGCTCTGGGATCTCTTCCACAATCACAGCTTTTACCTCAGCACCGCCGTGCCGATGGAAAGGATCCTCACAAATTGGATGCTTGATCAGATAGTCTTCGCGAAATCGCTTAAGCCAATCTTCATCAATCACACGCCAGCCAATTCGAAGATGTGCCTCAACTGCACTCGAGGCGACTTCTATAACTTCGTCTGGATCTTGCACTGATTCTTTGGCGTTGACCTGGTGAACGGCGCCGGATTTTGCCATTTTCACCAACTTGCTGTCTTTGCTAGATTGAGTCGCTGCAGCCTCATAATCGGCTTTTTGAAGCACAATAGCGATATCCTCTGCAGTCAGCGGATCCACCAACTCCCACCCGAGCCGCTGGTGTGCGGCAACAACGGATGGATGTACCTCGATCATCTCTCCACCCTGAGTCATTTTAAATAGCTGATTACTTTTCATAAATTCTCCTTATTCCGGTTTTGTCTCCTGCAGAAGACCGCCTGGCCTTTTCACAGGGTGATGGTTCGCTTCTTTCCAAACAAGACCGCCTGATCTTGTCCGGGCTTGGAAGCTCGCCGTAAATTAGTCACATGGCTTTCTCTATCCGATGACCTTCCAGCCCAGCCGCTGATGTTCGGCGACGTTGGAGGGATGTACCTCAATATATTCATCATCATCAACGATCGACTCAAACGGCGTAATCCAGTGGACCTGGCCGGCTTTCGACATTCTGACCAATTGGGTTGATTCTTCGACCGCTTTACTATTTTTTTGTTTTTGCGCCAATAGGTCCGCCTTGATCACGGCCTCTTCCTTCGGATTGGCCAAAGTCCACCCAGCTTTCTTATGCGACTCGAGCGCAGAAGGGTGAATGAAAATGTGGCTTTTGCCCTTAACTACTTCAACCAATCCGGCCTTATTCATTCCTTGATCCTTTCAGCTGAGCTGCCTGAAATTTTAGCAGGCCACGCGCTATTAGATCGTTGATTTGATTGGGATCCACGATTTTCCATCCTTCGTCAACATATTCTTGGACATCGCCCATGTTCACTTCCACTATCTTATTTTCCATGGCCATTCTGATTAGCTTTTCGTATGGAAAAGGATCAGCCTGAATTTCAGCCAGGCCGGCTCTATGTAAATCCCTGAGCTCTTTGGGGTCGATCACTTTCCACCCGAGCGCCTGGTGCTCTCGAACTGTTTTGGGATGGACCTCGATTATTGTGTCATGTTGAGTCACTTTGATTAATTTATCTTTGCTTACCATATGATTTCTCCTTCACTCTTGATTGTCCGAATTTAACCGGGCACTAATCAAAACAACTACCGCCTGAGCGCATGAAAGCCATTCGATCCGTGGCATCCAATTTCTCAAACTCGGACCTCTGCATTCTCTTTGAATTCGCTATGTCTTGCAATCTGATTAACTTTGCGTTGGCAATCACGAGCTCATGCGTTAGAGAGCTCACTTTCTCGACATTGATCTGGACGTTCAGCTTTTTGATCTCCCCCACCAGAGTGTTATATACAATGCTCTCTTTGTTGGTCAAATCACGATTCTCACGATCTGCCTTGAGCACCAGGCTACGAGCTTGGTCAAGTTTTTGGGCCTTTTCTTCCTGCAATTCTCTCAAAGTTTTATTCACGTTTGCCTCCTGCTTTTTGACAATATGATTTTCACCAACTGATCCGAACTTTGGCATTAAGCAATTTTTCCAATTGCTTAACCGCATTCTTTTTCAGCCATTCTGCTGCAACCGGGTTACCGGTTCGAATCTTGAATATCCGCTTTTTCTTCAGATCTACCGCAACCAGGCTAACATTGGCCACCCAGGTCTTAAAATCTGATCGTGGAAGGCTTTCTTGCAAGCTTTTCTTGGCATTCTCCCATGCTAGGATGGCTTCTGCCGGCAATTCGGCTTGTTTTTCCTCGGGTTGAGGGTCGCAAGATTGCGCACAAACAGCAGGCTGAGCATCTGGATCAACCCAACTATCCTTGATTGGCCAGTTATTCTCAATTCGGTAGATTGCAAGGCCAATATTTGGGGCGGTTTTGCATTGGTAGTGGATCAGATTTGGTGTCACATGCATTAACGAACTCAGGGAGCTGCGCTTTGGTTCGCGGATCCCAAAGCGATCACATTCTGCCAGGTTATCCCGGACACGGAAATTTTCCGACTCATTTTCGCTCTTAATTAGTAGTTGTGGATTCTCTGTAGATCCTAGATTTAAAGATCTACTACTACTAGTAGGGAGTCGGAAATTCTCCGACTCGGAGTCGGAATTTCTCCGAGTCCCCCCATTTATATCTAATTTGTCTTGTTCGTTTGCCGGCTCATCCTCTGCTTCCTGGCCATCTGCCGTGGAAGCTTCCTTGACCTCAGCCATGAGGTCCATCAATGGAAGTTGTTTCACGCCGGCGCAGATCTGCCAAGAATACCGACCATTTCGGCTGACAAAGCCGTAATCTTCCAGAAGCAAAAGAGCCGCATTGACCGATTTATCGCTATAGCCGCTTGTACGCTCCAAATATTGAGCAGTCACTGGCTGCTGCATCATTGCCATGATCAGCAAGCAGCTCAGCGGGGCACCTTTTAGGGTGCGGACCATAGTGACAGAAAATTGGAATTTTTCCATTATTGTTTAACTCTCACTCCCTGAAGATTGGCAAGAGTGCCCAGTAGCCGGATCACTTCCTGCGCCACTGCGGATGGATTACCTGAACCATTAACATTGAGATAGATTGTTACTGGTCCACCACCTGCGCCGCCGGCGCCCCCATTACTCAAGGGTGTAAAGGTTGCCCGTTCAGGACCCGCTTCGCCGGCCAGGAACACCGTCGGCTTGCTGACGATATAATCGCCGCCACTCGCTTGAGGTAAGAGAGGTTTATTTCCTGATGTATTAATTCCTGTAGATCCATGATTAGCTTGTACTTCTCCCAGGTGTTCCTTTTCATAAACGTCCAGGTGGGTGGTGGTGACAGTTGCGTTCACCGGTATTGCCATTTCGTCTCTATAGTTCACCCAACCCAGCGCATCATCCTCTTCAGCCTGGCTGATCAACCCCATCTTTACTTCCATGTCAAGGAAATTCTGATAGACCTTCGGATCTTTGTTTCCCATCACCGTATTCTGATAGATCCAATCTGCCGTCATTTGCTCCATCGATGTGTGTTCT
>JBEKEX010000067.1:0-15888 GCA_050013615.1 Anaerolineaceae bacterium | reverse complement strand
AACGTGAACATGGAAGTGGAGTTGATCGTGCCGGTGGCGTTGGAGACGGGGTCCACATTTGCTATTCGCGAAGGCGGGTTGACCGTCGGCGCTGGCAATATTACCAAGATTCTGGACTAAGCAGAAGGAACAATGGCAAAGCAAAAGATTCGCATTCGTTTGAAAGCATACGATCATCGTGTTCTTGATCAATCAGCCAAACGGATCGTAGAGACGGCTGAACGCAGTGGCGCACATGTGGTTGGGCCGGTTCCATTACCAACCCGCATCGAGAAATTCACCGTCAATCGAGGCGCGTTCATTGATAAGGATTCTCAAGAACATTTTGAGATCCGTACTCATAACCGCTTGATCGATGTGCTGGATCCAGACTCGAAAACCATTGATATGCTCATGCGGCTGAACCTGCCTGCAGGCGTGGATATCGAGATCAAGATCTAGATCTGGTTTTGCCATATTCGCCTAAAATGAGGCAGTTGTAAAGGACTGCCTCTAAAAAGGCAATATGTTCAAAAACGAGGTCGGGGTGAGATACTTTGCTTGAAAGATGAGCAAAGTGGTTTTGCTAACCTATAGGCTTTTTTAAAGCAAGATGCCGCAGTTAGCGAAACGAGTTTGTCTAACAACCCTGGCAAAAGAAAAGTTTTGTGGTAGAATCATTCGGTTTTGGGTAAGCACCCAAAACTGTTACGGTGCAAGAGATGGCGTGCAGGTGGACCTCAAAAATCTGCTGAGTCGCCGTAAGCCATCTGACTGCTCCGCCAAGAGATGATGCAGCCCAGCCCAGGCTGACAGTCTCAACAATAAAAACGCAAGGAGAAAACCGAGATGTTTAAAGGGCTGATTGGAAAGAAAATCGGCATGACCCAGATTTTCGATGAGGCCGGTGCGGCAATTCCGGTGACGCTCATTGAAGCTGGGCCTTGTTACGTTACCCAGGTGCGTTCTGAAACCAGAGATGGTTATTCAGCAGTGCAACTGGGTTTCGTCGAAGCCAAGCCAAAGCGTTTGACAGGCGGTCAGTTAGGGCATCTCAAACGCAATGATTTGCCTCCCCTACGCTTTTTGCGCGAATTCCGAGCAAAAGAACCACAAGTAAAAGAAGGCGATAAGGTGGATGTATCCCTTTTCGCAGTGGGTGAACGCGTTGATGTGGTCGGGATCAGCAAAGGCAAGGGATTTGCGGGTGGCGTCAAGCGCTACCACTTCCGCGGCGGTCCGAAAACTCATGGTCAATCTGACCGGACTCGTGCGCCTGGTTCCCGCAGCTCCAATACGACCCCTGGTCGTGTTTATAAAGGCTCGCGGGGTCCCGGTCATATGGGCAATGACCGTGTCAGTGCGCAGAACTTGAAAGTCGAGTTGGTGGACAGCGAACGCAACATCCTGGGTGTGCGTGGCTCCATCCCGGGCGGCAAGAATGGCCTGGTGATGATCAAAGAGGTCCGCAAGCAGTAAGCGGATGACCTGGATTGTAGGAGCGAAGCAATTATGAAGGTTGATGTTTACAACATGAAAGGCAAAAAGATCGATACGGTGGAATTGCCGCCGGCGATCTTCGAAGCCCCAATTAAGCAAGACTTGATGCATCAGGCCTACGTGCGCCAGATTGCCAATGCTCGCCTGGGGACGCATGATACCAAAACCCGCAGTGAAGTGGCGGGCGGCGGCAAGAAACCATGGGCGCAAAAAGGCACTGGCCGTGCACGGCAGGGTTCCACACGTGCACCTCATTGGCGGCATGGTGGCGATGTCCACACACCGCATCCCCATTCTTATCGACAGGCCATGCCGCACAAAATGCGGAATGCTGCCCTGTGCTCGGCTCTTTCGATCAAGGCTGCCGACGCCTCCATTGTGGTAGTCGACGAATTGAAAGTTTCTGAGCCGAAGACGCGCGTGATGGCCAAGGCACTTAATTCTCTGGTTGGCAATGCCAGTGCATTGATCCTGATCCCGGAGAAACTTGCCTACGAGGAAGTCATTCGGTCGACGCGCAATATTCCAGATGCCAAGATCTTGGTGGCTAATTACGTCAATATCCGTGACCTGTTGGTATTCGATAAAGTGATTCTGCCGCTGGCTTCACTGGATTTGATCAAGGCACATTTGGAATAGGAGCAGGAAATCCATGAATACTATTTTCGATATTCTCCGCCGTCCAATTGTGACTGAAAAGACGAACTATCAATCTACTGGCCTCCATCAGTACACTTTCGAAGTGAAGAGCGATGCTACTCGAACGATGGTAAAAGAGGCGATCGAACAGGCTTTTAAAGTTACTGTACTCAAAGTGAACGTGATCAACGTCCCTGCCAAGCGCACTCGAAGAGCACGCAGCCGCCGCATGGCGATCCGCAACAGCGGTTATAAGAAAGCGGTGGTCACTTTGGCTGCAGAAGACAGAATTCCGATCTTTGAAGGGGTGGAGTAATGGGAATTAAAGTTTACAAACCAACGACCCCTGGTCTGCGCGGTATGACCGGCTATACTTTTGAAGAGATTACCAAAACGAAGCCGGAACGTTCACTAATCATCCTCCGTCACGAATATTCGGGCCGGAATAACCAAGGTAAAGTTACGGTTCGTCACCGCGGCGCTGGCAATCGTCAATTTATTCGCATCGTAGATTTCAAGCGCGACAAGCTCGATATTCCCGCTAAAGTAGCTGCGATCGAATATGACCCGAATCGAACGGCGCGGCTGGCTTTATTGAATTATGCAGATGGCGAAAAACGCTATATCTTGTGCCCGTTGGGATTGAAAGTTGGTGATTCGGTCATTTCCGGTCCCAACGTCGATATCCGCCCTGGCAACAGCCTTCCTATTTCCAATATCCCGGTTGGCACCATGGTGCACAATATCGAGATGAGATCTGGTAAGGGTGGGCAGATGGTGCGCACAGCAGGCGGCGCTGCTCAACTGCTGGCCAAGGAAGGCGATTATGCTCAGATCCGTTTGCCTTCCGGCGAAGTTAGATTGGTGCGCCAGGTATGCTATGCCACCATCGGACAGGTTGGCAACCTGGATCACAATAATGTGAAGTTGGGTAAAGCGGGCCGGAAGCGCCACATGGGCATTCGCCCAACGGTGCGTGGCACTGCTATGAGCCCTCGAGACCATCCGCATGGTGGTGGTGAGGGTCGCCAGCCTGCTGGTCTGAAGTATTCGAAGACCCCGTGGGGTAAAGTTGCCCGCGGCTTGAAGACACGCCGGAACAAATCAACCAGCAAATTCATTGTGCGGCGTCGCAACGCCGGCAATTAATTGAGCGAGAGAGAGGGACGAACTTATGTCACGATCGCTGAAAAAAGGGCCGTTCATTGAGCCCAAGCTCTTAAAGAGAATTGAAGACATGAACTCCCGCGGCGAAAAGAAAGTGATCCGCACTTGGAGCCGCGCCAGTACAATATTTCCCCAGATGGTAGGTCATACCATTGCGGTGCATGATGGACGACGGCATGTTCCGATCTATATTACTGAAAATATGGTCGGTCATCGCCTCGGTGAATTTGCACCTACCCGGCATTTCCGTGGCCACCTTTCGGAAAAGGCTACTGCTGTAAAGGTGAGTTAAGCTATGGCTAACGATATTCGTGCAGAATTAAAAAATTGCTCAGTCTCTGCCCAAAAAGTCCGCCTGGTCATTGACCTGGTCAGAGGCAAAAAGGCAACGGAGGCGCTGAACACCCTGAAGTTCACTCCGCAGGGAGCAGCCAGGCCGGTTCACAAATTGTTGGCTTCGGCCGTTGCCAATGCAGAAGAAAACTTCGGCGTGAGTCGCGATACCCTTTATATCCACACCATCACGGCCGACGAGGCTCCCACCCGCAAGTGGCGCCGCTTTGGTGCACGCGGCCGCTTCAAACCCATCCTGCGGCGGTCCAGCCACATCAAGATCATTCTACGTGAGGTTGAGCAGTAATCGGTTGTTTTCCCGACCAACAAGAAAGGAACAGCAGGAGACATTATGGGTCGTAAAGTTCATCCAATTGGGTTTCGTCTCGGGATCCACCAGCTTTGGGAAGGCCGCTGGTACGCTGAAGGTGCTGATTATACCAATCAGCTTCATCAGGATTTGGCCATCCGCAAGTTGATCCATGGTTCTACGGATAAAGCGGGCGTCTCCAAGGTGGAAGTGGAACGCTTCCCGGGCAAAGTGAAAGTGATTGTTCATACCGCCAAACCTGGTATTTTGATCGGCCGTAAAGGTGACACTGTAAAAGTGATCCGCCAGGATTTGGAAGCCTTGACCGGAAAGAAGATCGATCTGGAGATCAAAGAAATCAAATCGCCGGATTGTGATGCTTATTTGGTCGCCCGCAACATTGCGGACCAGATCGAACGGCGTGTCAGCTATCGGCGTGCCATGAAACGTGCCGTGCAACAGGCCATGCGCCAGGGTGCTTTGGGCATCAAATTGGAAGTCGCCGGTCGTTTGAGCGGTGCAGAAATGGCCCGTGAGGTAAAGTTGCGCGAAGGGCGTGTTCCTTCTCAGACGCTGCGGGCGAACATCGATTTTGCCCGTGCAGAAGCCTTGACCACTTACGGTCGTATCGGCGTCAAGGTATGGATCTATTTGGGTGAAGTATTGCCAGGTGTGGAAGAGAAAGTCGAATCCACCGAGGGCGTTTACGTAAGCGAGTAAACTTTGCGCCAGGGAACTTTCCCTGGTTGAGATAAAAGAGGTAGTAGCTATGTTGATGCCAAAACGTGTCAAGTGGCGCAAACAGCAGCGCGGTCGAATGCGCGGCAAATCTTTACGCGGCGCCGAGCTGATCTATGGTGATTATGGCCTGCAAGCTTTGGAACCCGGCTGGATCTCTGCCCGGCAAATAGAAGCTGCCCGCCGCACCATTGTGCACGCGATGAAACGCCATGGGAAAGTGTGGATTCGCATTTTCCCGGACAAACCCTACACTCATCGTCCTCCTGAGACCCGTATGGGTAAAGGAAAGGGCCCGGTAGAATACTGGGTGGCAGTGGTTCGCCCTGGCAGGATCATGTTCGAATTAAGCGGTTTGGAATCAGCCGCAGCCGCTGAAGCCTTGAGGCAGGCAGCCTACAAAATCTCTATCAAGACGAAGGTTGTGGGGCGCCATGAAGGCTTGTCAGGAGAGCTGTTATGAAGATCAAAGAGATTCGCCTGTTGCATTCCGAAGAAATAAAGGCCAAGATGTTGGATGCGCACCAGGAATACATGAATTTGCGCTTCCAAATCACGACCGGTCAACAGACTGATACCAGCCGTTTGAAAGCAATGCGCCGTTTGATTGCTCAATACGAGACGATCTTGCGTGAACGCGAATTGGCTGAGTTACAGGAAGGTGAAAAATGAATGAACGTCGTCGATTAACCGGTGTGGTAACCAGCAACAAGATGACGAACACCGCCGTGGTTGAGATCTCTCGCACTTTTCGTCATCCCTTGTACGGTAAAGTTATTCACACCAGTAAACGCGTGAAGGCACATGATGAGCTCTCGTGCAATATCGGTGATGAGGTGCAGATTGTTGAAAGTCGCCCGCTGTCACACGATAAGCGCTGGGTGGTCGAGAAGATCTTGAAGCACGAAGGCCAGAAAATCGAAATCGTCGAAGGAGCATAGGCCATGATTCAGCATGAATCTCGACTCAAAATTGCCGATAACACCGGCGCACGTGAAATACTGGTGATCCATATTAAAGGTGGATCGACCCGGCATTATGGCTATGTTGGCGATATTGTGGTTGGGGCTGTGAAATCTGCCGCGCCTCAAGGCTCGGTGAAGAAAAGCGAAGTTGTCAAAGCCGTAATCGTGCGCTGTTCCAAAGAATGGCGGCGCGAGGATGGTTCCACCATTCGCTTTGATGATAATGCAGCAGTCATTTTGGATGCTGACGGTCAAAACCCCAAAGGTACCCGTATTTTCGGACCGGTGGCTCGCGAACTGCGTGAAAAAGGCTTCATGAAGATCGTGTCCCTGGCCCCGGAAGTCATTTAGAGTTAGGTGCAGGAGTTAAGTGATGAGAGTAAAAATTCGTAAAGGTGATTCGGTAGAGATCATCAGTGGCCGACTCGAAGATAAGGGTAAGCGTGGTGAAGTAATTCGGGTTTTACCGGATGCGGCTCGCGTAGTGGTGCAGGGCATCAATTTGCGAACCAAACACCAAAAGCAGATGCAAACCCAGGGTCGGACCATCAATCCTGGCAAGATCAAATTCGAGGCAGCACTTCCCATCTCCAATGTCATGTTGGTGTGCAAGAAATGTGGCAAGCCAACTCGGGTTGCTTTGGAGCGCGATGGTGATAAGGTAGTGCGCGTTTGCAAAGAATGCCAGGCCAAGATTGATGACTAGGCCCTCGTGGAGCGTAAGCAATGAATAATTTGGAAACAAAATACCAGAAAGAAGTGGTGCCCGCTTTGGTTAAGAACCTCCACCTGACGAATATGATGCAGGTGCCTCGTATTCAAAAGGTGGTCGTGAACATCGGGTTGGGCGAAGCACTGGATAACCCCAAGGCTTTGGAGTCTGCTGTAGGTGATCTGACCCAGATTGTCGGTCAAAAGCCTGTCGTCACCATAGCGCGCAAGTCCATTGCAAATTTCAAGCTGCGCGAAGGTCGTCAGATCGGTGCCATGGTGACATTACGCGGTGCGCGCATGTGGGATTTTCTTGATCGACTACTGAATATCGTGCTTCCCCGTGTCCGTGACTTTCGTGGTGTTTCAGCTGAAGCATTCGACGGGCGTGGCAATTACACCCTTGGTATACGGGAACAGATCATCTTCCCAGAGATCGAATACGACAAAGTCGATAAGGTCCGTGGAATGGAAGTTACCATTGTGACCACGGCGCCATCGGATGATCAGGCAACAATGTTGCTGCAATTGCTCGGCATGCCGTTCAGGAAGGGATAGTGTATGGCTAAAAAGTGCATGGAATATCGAGAGATGCGGCGTAAATACGCCGTCCAGGTGCGCAATCGTTGCAGAATCTGTGGCCGCCCACGCGGTTATATGCGTCGGTTTGGATTATGTCGTATTTGCTTTCGCAAACTTGCTTTGGAAGGCCAAATCCCCGGCGTAACCAAATCATCCTGGTAGTGCCAATCCGGAGGTAGGTAGTATGAGTGTTAATGATCCGATTTCTGATATGTTGACTCGCATCCGGAACGGCGTGTTAGTTGGCCAGACCGTAGTTGCGATGCCTAATTCCAAGATCAAGGGTGAAATTGCCCGCATCTTGAAAGAAGAAGGCTTTGTTGAAGGGTATGAAGTTGTCGAAGGCGAAAAACCTTTGCAACAAGTCCTGCGCATGAAATTGAAGTATGTTGGAGAGCGGCGTGAACGCAAGCCGGTAATCACCGGTTTGGTGCGCGTCAGCCGCCCCGGACGCAGGGTCTATACCCAAAAACAAGATATTCCCTGGGTACTTTCAGGGATGGGCATTTCGATATTATCCACGCCGAAGGGCGTGATGACCGGGCAGCGCGCTCGCCAAGTTGGTGTAGGCGGCGAGATCCTCTGCAAGGTTTGGTAGCCTGATGGCGGGAAGGAGGTTTACACTGTGTCTCGTATAGGTCGTTTACCAGTGGCTATTCCTGCCGGCGTTCAGGTGGTAGTGAATGGCAGCGAAGTGACCGTGAAAGGCCCGAAGGGCGAATTGAAACGTGCCTTCTCTCCCAGTGTTGGAATTGCTGTGGAGGAGGGACAAGTGCACGTAACGCGCAGTTCTGATGAAGCCAAGATTCGTGCATTGCATGGGACCACCCGGGCACTGATCAATAACATGGTAACTGGTGTCAACACCGGCTTTACCAAGGTCTTGGAGATCGACGGTGTTGGTTACCGGGCTGAAATGGACGGCAATAGCCTGATGGTGTATGTCGGTTATTCACATCCGGTTAAGGTCGAGCCTGAGGCCGGCATCACATTTGATGCGGATGCCAAGACGCGGCAAGTCAAGGTGATGGGATCAGATATCGAGCGCGTGGGCCAGATAGCTGCGGATATCCGCAAGATCCGTCCGCCGGAACCTTACAAAGGCAAAGGCATTCACTATCTGGGTGAAAGAATCCGCCGCAAAGCTGGCAAGTCTGCAAAGACAAAAGCTTAGGTGAATGGTTATGGCAAAATTTAATCGAAATGAAGCAAGATTACGGCGTCATCGTCGCGTACGCAAGAATTTAGCCGGCACGCCTGAACAACCACGGCTGTGCGTTTACCGCAGCCTGGCAGAGATTTATGCCCAAGTGGTTGATGATGAGCAGGGCCATACAGTGGCTGCTGCATCAAGCATAGACCATGAGCTGCAGGCACAAGTGAAGGGTCTCAAGAAGATCGAACAGGCCCGCATGGTAGGCAAGCTTGTTGCGGAACGTGCCAAACAGAAGGGCATAACGAAAGTGGTGTTCGACCGGGGTGGTTTCCGATACTTCGGTCGTGTAAAAGCGCTGGCGGATGCTGCCCGCGAAGCTGGTTTGGAATTCTAAGCCGCAGACAGAACTAAGATAGAGGGCCTGACTTATGGAAACGATGGAATATCAACCCCTTGAACCCATGTTTGATGAGCGCGTTATCGAGATCGCGCGCGTGGCTAAAGTGGTGAAAGGCGGCCGCCGCTTTCAGTTCCGTGTGACGGTGGTGACTGGCGATAATCATGGCAAAGTTGGCATCGGTGTTGGTAAAGCCAACGCGGTGCCGGACGCCATGCGTAAAGCTACAGAGCGTGCGCATAAAGATATGCACCCGGTCATTACGTTCGGATCCACCATCCCGCATGAAGTGACGGCGAAAGTGGGTGGTGCGGTTATCTTGTTGAAGCCTGCTTCAGCAGGGACGGGCGTTATTGCCTCGAGTGGTGTGCGCGCGGTCATGGAAGCTGTCGGCATTCGTGACATTCTGACCAAGTCGCTTGGCAGTGCCAACTTGTTGAATCTGGTGAAAGCCACCTTCGTTGCACTTGACCAGCTAAAGTCGCCGGAACAAGAAGCAGCACGGCGTGGCAAACAGGCCAAAGACCTGCTGCCTTACTGGGAACGGAGGAAGAATGCCTAAAAAGAAACATTCTGAGACGATGCTCAGCATCACTTTGGTAAAGAGCCCGATTGGTTATCCTGTGCGGACGAAAGCCACTGTGAAGGCATTGGGTCTACGTCATATTAACCAGACCGTGGTACATGCTGATACACCTGCCATGCGCGGTATGCTGGCAAAAGTAATTCATATGGTTACTATTGAAGAGCAGGAAGCGAAATGAAATTAAACGAACTCAAACCCAACCCAGGTGCTAAAAGGAAAAGCAAGCGCATGGGACACGGCATATCTGCCGGGCAGGGTAAGACTGCTGGACGCGGTACCAAGGGCCAGAACGCCCGTACCGGTGTACACGGTCATCTTTACCGCCAGGGCGGAAACCTGCCATTCTATCGCCGCTTGCCGTTTATCCGGGGCGAAGGGTTTACCCCTCCGAACCAAGTCACATATAACGAGATCAACCTATCGCAAATTGCCTCTTTTAAAGCCAAGAGTGAAGTAACTCCGACGGTTCTGGCTGAAAAAGGGATGCTGCACAATCCTGCCTTTCCGATCGCACTTCTTGGGAAGGGTGAGGTTAAAGTTGCTTTGACGGTGCGTGTGCATCGCATCACCAAAAGTGCCCGCGAGAAGATCGAAGCTGCGGGCGGTACGGTGGAATTGATCTCTTGATCAGTATCCAGTATAAGGAGACCTTCGCATGAAGCGATCAGCCTGGCGTTACTTGTTAAAATCGCCGGATATCCGGAATAAATTGTTGATCACCATTGGGTTGTTGGTCATTTTCCGCTTGGCTGCCAATATCCCAGTGCCTGGTGTTGACCGTGCTGTCATTGCGTCGTTAGCACAATCAGGTGGCGCAGCCGGATCTTTATTCAACATGCTGGATCTGCTTTCCGGAGGCACTGTATCGAATTTTTCCATCCTGGCAATGGGTGTTTACCCGTACATCACGGCTCAAATTATTTTGCAGTTGTTGATGCCAATTATCCCAGCGCTTGAGAGGATGATGAGGGACAACCCGAAGGAAGGCCAAAAGTGGATGGAGAAATGGACGATGATCCTCACCATCCCTATGGCGTTCCTATCTGCTTTTGGACAGATAAACATTTTCAACCAGATGGCAGGTTCGTCAGGCACAGCGAGTATTCTTTATTATCAAAACGGTGATCTTTTACCGACGCTGACCACCATCATCAGTATGATGGGCGGTACGATGTTTGGCATCTGGATCGGCCAATTGATCTCCGAATACGGTATCGAGAACCAGGGCTTGTCGTTGATCATATTTGCAGGAATTGTGGCCCGTATCCCACAGAATATCATCTACATCATGGCAGATGTTCAGCGTGGTTGGTGGATGCTGTCATTGATCATCGTCATCTTGGTGTTGATCATTTTTGCCATTGTCTTTATTCAACAAGGGCGTCGCAATGTGCTGGTCCATTTCCCTGGGCGCAGGATCGGCAACCGCCAGTCTATGTCTGTCACCAGTAATTTGCCGCTGATGGTCAACATGGCTGGCATGATCCCGTTGATCTTTGCCCAGTCCATTCTGACTTTCCCAGCGATTGTGGCGAGCTTCTTCTTACAATCAGCCACAACGTGGATTAAAAGCTTTGCCACCAGCGTTTACAGCGTTTTTGGCGGCAGCGGCTGGATTTATGCTTCGCTCTATTTCTTGTGTGTTGTGGCCTTCACCTACTTCTACACAGATGTTCTTTTTACGCAGCAGGATTACGGCGAGAATTTGAAACGACAGGGTGCAAAGATCCCCAACGTAACGGCCGGTGAAGCAACGCAGCGTTATCTGCACAAAGTTCAGCAGCGCATCACCTTGCCGGGTGCATTCTTTCTAGGTGTTGTGGCTGTGCTGCCGTTCATTCTCAGCGGCACTATTTTCTCGGGTGAATCCCGCAGCGCTGTCTTCCTGGTGTCTGCAGCCGGCTTGCTGATCGTGGTAGGCGTGGTGCGTGATACATTCAACATCATCGAGGCTGAGCTGAAACTCCACGGTTACCAGGAAAAGCTTTTGCGCTAAGGACTGTAATGGCGAAGTACATTGTTTTATTGGGACCGCCTGGGGCTGGCAAAGGAACTCAGGCCGAGGCAATTTCACAAAAATATGGCCTGGTGCATGTTTCTTCGGGAGATTTGTTCCGGGAGAACGTCAATGCCCAGACTGAGCTTGGAAAGCAAGCCAAAAGTTACATGGACAAAGGTGCGTTAGTACCTGATGATGTGACTATTGGCATGGTGCGTGAGCGATTATCACGCCCGGATTGCAAGGCAGGTGCTTTATTGGATGGTTTCCCCCGCACGCCGGCTCAGGCCAAAGTATTGGATGAGATGCTGGCAGGGTGGGGCGGTAAGGTGGATGTGGTACCTTATATCTCTGTTCCTGCCAACGTCTTGATCGAGCGTTTGAGTGGACGTTGGGTGTGCAGGGCAGAAGGACACACCTATAATGAAAAGTCTAATCCGCCGAAAGTTGCCGGAAAGTGCGATATCGACGGTTCAGAACTTTACCAACGCGATGATGACAAACCGGAAACGGTGAAGAACCGCATCCAGGTCTATTCGCTTCTACCGAAAGCAAGGTGTGTTGGTGGAGGTCGATGGTACTTTGTCGATCGAAAAAGTGAGCGAGGAAATGCTCGCTGCAGTTGAGAAAGCTGGGTAAAGAATGCCTTGGGAACGTCAGATTGAGATCAAGTCCCCGCAAGAAATCGAAGTCATGCGGATAGCGGGGCGGATCAATGCAGAGGCACTGGCTGCGGCGCGAGCGGTCATTCGACCGGGTGCGACCACGGCTGATTTGAATGCTGCTGCAGAAGAGGTATTGAAAAAGTACGGAGTGACTTCTCCATTCAAGAATTACCCCGGACCTTACCCGTATCCCACCAGTACCTGCGTCAGCGTGAACGAAGAACTGGTGCATGGGATCCCCGGCAAGCGCAAGCTGAAAGAAGGGGATATCGTCACGGTCGACTGTGGGACCACGTACGAGGGTTTTGTGGGTGACTCGGCCTTCACCGCCCCGGTGGGCGAGATTTCCAATGCAGCCCGACATTTGCTTGAAGTGACCGAGAAAGCACTTTATCTGGGCATTTCGAAGATGGTGGTCGGCAACACCACCGGCGATGTAGGCCACGCCATCCAGCAATATGTGGAAGGGGAAGGCGCAGGATTGCACGTGGTGCGTGAATATACTGGTCATGGAGTCGGCCGCCACATGCATGAAGCGCCGGCAATGCCGAATTACGGTGCTCCCAAAAAGGGTGTGCTGTTGCGGGCGGGCATGACGATTGCTTTGGAGCCCATGGTGTTGATTGGCACGTACCAGACCCGGGTCATGCCGGATGAATGGACGGTTTGCTCGCGCGATGGCTCTTTGACGGCCCATTTCGAGCATTCGGTTGCCATCACCGACGCGGGCCCGGTGATTTTGACTGTTCTGGCAGATGGGAACAGTCCTGGACGGTTCAGTGAAGTCAAGGTATAATCCTATCTTTGGCTTGATTGTTGGAATTATGTTGAAGGAGTGATTTTCATGAAAGTTTCACCATCCATCCGAAAGCGCTGTTCTAAGTGCAAGATTGTGCGGCGCAACCGCAGATTGTACGTGATTTGCGAGAATCCTAAGCATAAGCAGCGACAAGGGTAAAAGCATATGGCGAGAATTGAAGGTGTTGATCTCCCGCGCACCAAGCGCATCGAAGTGGCCTTGAATTATCTTTATGGAATTGGCCCATCGCGGTCCAAGAAGATACTTGCCGCGACTAAAGTGAACCCTGATATTCGGGTAAAGGACCTGACAGAAACTGAAGTCAGTGCCCTACGTGATTATATTTCGAAGAATTACAAGGTTGAAGGCGATCTACGCCGCGAAGTTCAAATGAACATCAAGCGGCTTATCGAGATCGGTTGTTATCGCGGCTTGCGCCATCGGCACAACCTGCCGGTCCGTGGACAGCGCACGCGCACGAATTCGCGCACACGCAAGGGTCCAAAGAAGACCGTGGCTGGTCGCGGCCGCCGCCGTGGAGCAACCAAGAAGTAATTCTGTTAAGAGACACCAGGGGTAGGGGCCTTCCCCCCCACCGCGGCAACCTGAGGGGTCTCGACGCAGAGTGTTCGAAGAAAAAGATTAAGGTATATTGCGAGGAACTATGGCTCAAACTGTACGCTCAACGCGTCGCGCATCATCTGCCAAGAAGGGTAAGCGGTCCCTGTCTTCTGCACAGGTACATATTTTTGCTTCCTTCAACAATACCATCGTAACCATCACAGATGGTCAGGGCAACACGGTGTGCTGGGGCAGTTCAGGCTCTGCGGGTTACAAAGGCTCGCGCAAGAGCACTCCTTTTGCCGCCCGTCTGGCCGCCGAACAGGCGATCAAGACTGCCATGGCCCAAGGAATCCAGGAAGTCGACCTTGTCGTCAAAGGTCCTGGCCCTGGACGTGAATCTGCCATCCGTGCCGTCCAATCGATGGGGCTGAAAGTGCGCTCAATTGCTGACGTGACCCCGGTACCTCATAACGGCTGCCGGCCTCCGAAGAAACGCCGCGTCTAACACAAGGAGATAGGGAAGATATGGCGAGATACATTGGACCGGCTTGCAAATTGTGCCGGCGTGAAGGTGAGAAACTATTTTTGAAGGGTGCGCGTTGCTTTTCACCCAAGTGCGCGTTCGAACAGCGCGGTTTTGCTCCTGGACAGCATGGTCGCACCAGCCAGGGCCGCAGTGAACGCGAGTCGGATTATGCCCGCCAGTTGCGCGCCAAACAGCGTGCTCGCCGGGTATATGGCATTCTCGAACGACAATTCCGTCGTTATTTCTCTGTTGCACAGCACAGGCGCGGTTTGACCGGCTTGAACTTGTTGCAGACGTTGGAATTGCGACTGGATAATGTGGTTTTTCGCATGGGCTTGGCCGAGAATCGTGCTCAGGCACGCCAGTTGGTCAACCATGGTCATTTTGTTGTGAACGGTGTCCATTCGGATATTCCGTCCATGTTGCTTCGCCCGGGAGATAGCATCTCCATTCGCGAAGGCTCGCGTAATTTGAAGTATTTCAAGGAACTGCCCGATATTGCTGAGAAGCGACTGTGTGCAGTGTGGCTGGAACGTGACACCAAAGGTCTGACGGGTCGTGTTCTGCGCTTGCCCGAACGCGCTGAGATCGATGGCAACCTGAACGAGCAGCTGATCGTTGAATACTACTCACGCTAAACGAGTTGTCCTGTGTTCCTTTTATATAAAGAAGGAAGGGGTGTATCGTGGCTATAAGTAGCATGGTAACGCCAAAGGTCGAACGGGAAGCTGAAGCCCGCAATTATGGCAAGTTTATCATCAGCCCCCTGGAAAGAGGTTTTGGCGTAACGCTGGGCAATGCCCTGCGTCGCGTATTGCTCTCCTCTTTGGATGGGGTGGCAATTTCTTCCATTCGCGTCTCGGATGTGCTGCACGAGTTTAGCGACATTCCAGGCGTGCGCGAAGATGCTATTCAGGTTATGCTGCAGATCAAGCAGATCCGCCTGATCATGCATGAGGGCGATACCGCCCATTTGCATTTGGATGTGCATGGCGAAGGTGTGGTCACGGCGGCTGATGTCCAGGTGCCGGCTGAGGTCGAGGTTGTCAATCCTGACTTGTACTTGTTCACCGTCGATACGGGCAAGTCCCATTTGGAGATCGACATGACCGTGGACCGTGGCCGGGGATACTCGCCCGCCACCGACCGCAGCGGCAAGCTGCCCATCGGTGAACTGCCCGTGGACGCCATTTACACGCCGATCAAACGGGTGAATTATTCCGTGGGTGCTGCTCGCGTGGGCCAAAGCACGGCTTATGATCGGTTGATCTTGGAGATATGGACCGATGGCACGATCACGCCTGAAAAAGCCTTGGGCAGTGCTTCGAAGATCCTCATCGACCACCTGCGCTTCATCTCCGGTATCAGCGAAGAATCCTTGATGATGGGCGTGGAGAAAGAAATTCCTGGCAGCCGGTTGACCAGTGAAGCAGCCGAGACCCCCATCGAGAATTTGGACCTATCGGTTCGTGTGTTCAATTCGCTCAAGCGTACCGGTATCACCACAGTAGGTGATGTACTGGAACTGCTGGAGAAGGGTGATGAAGCCGTCATGTCCATCAGGAATTTTGGCGAGAAGAGCCTCGAGGAACTGCGGCAGAAGATGCAGGAGAAGGGCTTCCTGCAAGATGAAAAAGAATCGGAGTAAGCAGAAATGCGACATCAAGTAGCAGGCTATAAACTTAGTCGTGGTAAAGATGAGCGTGTGGGGCTGCGCCGCACAATGATCGGCCAGCTTTTTACGCATGAACGCATCCAGACCACTCATGCAAAGGCCATGGCCGTGCGTGGTGATGCGGAAAAATTGATCACTCTGGCTCGCAAGAGCAGCAATGGCACCGACATCGATAAGGTAAATGCACGTCGCAAGGCTGCTGCTGAACTCAGCAATCCGGTGGTGGTGAAGAAATTATTCGATGATATTGCCCCGCGCTACACCACTCGCGAAAGTGGCTTTACCCGTATCGTCAGGTTGGGTCCCCGCTTGGGTGATCGCGCCGATATGGTACTGTTGGAATTGGTCGAAGGTTGATCCGTCCGGGTAATTGACGCCGGATTGGAATGGCACGTTACCAGATTATTCTTGCCTACGACGGCACTGACTTCCAAGGTTTTCAACGCCAGGGAAGCAAGCGTACCGTCCAGCGTGAATTGGAATCTTCCCTGCGCCAGCTTGGCTGGAAGGGTAGGGCGATCCTTTCAGCCGGACGGACAGACGCCGGTGTGCACGCTTCCGGCCAGGTGGTTGCGTTCGATCTGGATTGGGACCATC
>JBEKEX010000066.1:0-11696 GCA_050013615.1 Anaerolineaceae bacterium | reverse complement strand
CAGCCGGTCGGCAATGGTGAACGCTTCTTCCTGGTCATGGGTGACATAAATGGCCGGGATGCGCGTCTCGTGCAGCAAGCCGCGAATCTCGCCGATGAGCTGCTCGCGCAAGGCCCGGTCCATTGCGCCCAGCGGCTCGTCGAGCATAATCAACAGCGGCCGGGGTGCCAGCGCCCGTGCCAGAGCCACGCGCTGCTGCTCCCCACCGGAGAGATCGGTCACCCGCCGCCGGGCAAAAGCCTGCAAATGCACCTGCTCCAGCGCTTCCTGCACGCGCTGCTTGATTTCATCAGCCGGCAAGTTTTGCATACGCAGCCCAAACGCCACGTTATCGGCGACGTTCTTGTGCGGGAAGAGGGCATAGTCCTGGAACATCAGCCCGAAGCGGCGCTGGTAGACCGGAACCTCTTTCAGGTCGCGGCCGTCCCACAGCACCTGACCGGACTCCGCCGGTTCCAACCCGGCAATGATGCGCAGCAGCGTACTTTTGCCGCTCCCGGAAGGTCCCAACAGACACACCGTCTCGCCCTGAGACACGGTGAGCGAGACACCCTTCAACAACGGCTGTCCCTCGAAATCTTTGAAAATCTGTCTGACTTCCAGCATTATTGGCCTTGTAACAACGTTGAATACATCCGATAGTGATCGCCACGGACTCAAAAGATCAGGTTCAATATCAACCCAACCACGAAGAACATCCCATAGATTCGCGTGTGATAGAACGCCGATGCAACAAACCAAAGCGGCCATACGTCTTCGCCGTACTCGGGGGGACACTCGGCCGGCTTAGGTTGAGCGTAGACCTGCAGCACAGGTTTGATCCAGAACAGGGTCAGGAACACCAGCAGCATCCAGGGTGAAAAGAATCGAATGACCACCAGGTAGACCACCGCCAGGTATTGCAGCGCGAACATGGCATAAACGATGTACCGCCCGGCCTTCTCGCCGATCAGAACCGGCAGCGTATGGATGCCTTTGGCTTTATCCTCCGGCAGCTTGTCGATATGCTTGCCGAAAATGACCGTGGTGACCGCCAACGCATACGGCAGGCTGGCCAGGCAGACGTTCCAGCTCCACAGGCCGGTGATGGCAAAATAGCCTCCGCCGACCATCAGTGGCCCCCACACCAGGATCACCGCCAGTTCTCCCAGGCCAATATATTTCAGCGGCCAGGTGTAGAACAACACAAACACCGCCCCCACCAGCATCAATACCAGCACCAACCATCCATGTTGGATGAAAAGAAAGAGCCCGGCGACCACGGCTACGGCACCGGTGACAGCGGCATAGGTCAGCAGGCCGCGTTCGCTCATCAGCCCCTGCTCCAATGGCTGCGGGCCGTACTTTGTGCGGAAATAATTATCCTTGTCCACCCCGCGGCGGTAATCCGTGAAATCGTTCAGCATGTTATTGGTGGCATGGGCGAACACCAGCCCGATGGCCAGCGCAGCGAAGTTCCAACCGTTGAACAGGCCGGTCTTGGCAGCCAGCAGTCCGGCGATGCCAGCCGAGATCAAGGTCATGACCAGCACGGCCGACCGTGTGGCGATCAGCCATCGGGAGATGACGTCCAGGTCATCCCATTCTTCTTTACTGATGCGCGGGATTGTCTGCAAAGCTTTGAGCCACATGGAAACGTTCATAAAACCTCACAAATGCAATAAATTCACAATCGAATGTAATCGGATTATAGCATGGGGAGAATTGAAAAAAGTGAGGCTGCACAAACATGACAGCCGCCCACAGCCATGAAATGGGCTAAAGGGTCTGCTCTTCTTTTCGCGCCGGCACCACCACCTGGCCCTCTTCGCGTGAACCCAATACTAACACCTGCTGCGGCTGGGTGATCGCCAGGCAAGCAGTGTAGGCTGCCGCCAGAGCATTCAACTCCGCCGCCGAATGGATCTTTTCCAGTGGCAGGATGCCGTGCAACAGGCGATGGCTGGTGACTTCCTCGAAAAAGATCATCGGATCGGGGACGTGCAGCCCCAACTGGTGCAGCGCCAATTGGAGTTGCAGGCGGCTTTCCAGTGTGCCGAAGTGGAAAAGCTGGGCGCCAATCCAGTTGAAAAAGCACGCTTCCGCCTGGGTCTCGAAGAACTGGCGCGGCGAATCGTCGCTGGGATAGAACGCATAGCCTAATTCGACCATCCGTTCGTAAAGATAAAAACCTTTACGCATCCACAAGGGACTTTTGCCTTCGGACGCCCGCAGGGTGCGCACCGGCATCCCCTGTTGACGCATCTCAAACTCCGCCAAGCGCGGCTGGTAATAGCCTTCGCCGTCGGGTTTGCCGGATCGGCGTTTTTTGGCAGCACCCGCCTTGGGTCGCGAGGGGGCATTGATACCAATGACCGCCGTGCCCTGCCCTGCCGCGAACGCCAGCACCTCTTCCATGCGGCCGGGTGCCAGTGCCAGCACCTGCAGGTCGGCATCCAGCGCCGCCAGGGTGAAATGGCGCCGGTCAGCTACCAGATCGACACCGATGAACGCGGTATGTTCCATATCTAAGAATTAGTGTAGCTTAAATTGCTGCGTCGTGCAACATTCGCCGTTAATGAAATGATATCTGCCGGTCTGTGCAAAAAAGAGCAGCGAATTTTCGTTGCCCTTTTTATCACTAATTTGATACTGTTCGTATATTTTCTGGCTATTCCCAACTCAATACACGCTGCCTGAGGTATAAAACTTCGGGTCAGTCGGGGTGTTTCCCGATGGATCATGCACGTACACCCAATCGCCAACATTGGCCCATTCGTAGAGCCAGTGCGCGTCCCCATCCGCCAGGTTGACGCAGCCGTGGGAAAGGGGATAGCCAAAGCTATCGTTCCAATAAGCGCCGTGCAAAGCACGCTCCTCGTCGAAATACATCGTCCAGGGCACATCCTCTAGGCGATAGTAAGCCGATGGATCGCCTGCGAAGTTGGTCATGGTCTCCTTATCTTTTTTCTGATAGATCTGGAACAAACCGGGGCGCGTGTAGAAAGGTGCCTCCCCGGTCGAAGCCAGGGTGGCAAAGACCAATTGCCCTTTGTCATAGACCAGCAGGGTTTGCTCATAAAGGTTGATTTCGATCCAGCGGTCACCCGTCACGCCTTGCGGCGGCGTGGTATTGGGAATGACGCGTGCCACCGTGCGCTTTTCGATCCATTCGCTCGGCCCAATCTGGCACCATTCCATCCCTTCGGCCGTCACGCTGCCGTAGAATTGCAGCATGTCGTAACGTTGGTAATATTTCCCTGTTTTGGGAGCCGAATAGCTGGGAGCGATGTAACTTTCGGTAGGGGTCAAGACCCATCCGAAGACGACCGATGGCGTTTGTTGCAGCACCACACCGGCAAAATCAGTTGGCACGGCGCGTGCCACGTTACCGCCATCCACCCATTCGCCGTTGGCGGTCTGGTAAAACCGTCCGGCGTCGGTGGATTCACTGTCGGTGTACGAAATAAAGACCAACTCTCCATCGATCGTCCCATTGGGAGTTTCTCCCTTGGAAGTGGGCAAGGTGTCGTAATACGGAGCCGGCATGAATTTGACCCGAGCATAATGATATGGCACGACTGCCAGGTCAGCCGGGGTGCGTGTCATGTCAATGGGCGTAGCCGGGAAAGTGAGGCCCACCTTGGCATAATCGGTCAACGTTTTTGCCGGACCCATCGCCAGGCAGTCCGCAGGCGTCACCGGATAGACACCCGGCAGACATAACGCCGCATCGACCGGTGGATCGCTCTGTGTTGTTGCAGCCGTGGTTGTTGCTGTAGAGCTCTGAGCTGCAGCCGAAGACGGTGTTGCAAACACAGTAGCGATCATGCAAAGGATCAGAAAAGACATCCATCGTTTCATGGTTTTTTCAACTCACTTTATATTCTAATCCATTTAATTTGGATTTTCGAGGTCGTCCGGCACGCGTAACAGGTTGAGAAACGATCCCGGCTACAAATCTCCTGATCCCTCAACTATTTTAAAATAGGCAGTTGCGTGGCCGGAAATCTCAGCCACATATTAACAATTTTTATTGTGCTATAATCTCACACTATGCAATTTTTAATTACAGGTGCGGCAGGGTTCCTCGGCTCAGCCTTGGCCAACCAATTGGTGCAAGGGGGGCATTCGGTGCGCGGTTTGGACGATTTGTCCACCGGGGACCCAAATACGCTCTTGCCAGCCGTCAACTTCACCCGCGGGGATATCAACGACCGCCCCAAACTATGGACACTGCTGCAAGGCGTCGATTGCGTCTATCATCTCGCGGCGCGCGTGCTGGTGCCCGAGTCCATGCTCTACCCGCGCGAATACACCGAGGTCAATGTCGGCGGCACGGTTTGCTTGATGGAAGCCATGCGCGACGTGGGCGTGCACCGCGTGGTGTTCATTTCTTCCGGTGCCGTGTATGGCAATCAGGAACAGCAGCCCGTCAATGAAAGTGCGCTGCCAAACCCGCGCTCGCCCTATGCCGTCTCCAAGCTTTCGGCTGAATATTACGTGAACACCATCGGTTCTTTGTGGAGCATCGAGACCGTCTGCCTGCGGGTGTTCAACGCTTATGGTCCTGGCCAGCATCTGCCTCCTGTGCATGCCCCGGTGATCCCCTCTTTCCTGCGCCAGGCGCTGCAGAATGGTACGCTGGTGATCCACAGCAACGGCAAACAAACCCGCGATTATGTCTACGTGGACGACGTGGTGAGCGCCATGGTCGCCGCCTCCACTGCGCCGGATGTAAACCGCCTGACCATCAACGTGGGCAGCGGCCGCGACTCCAGCATCCGCGAATTGAGCCGCCTGGTGATCGAGGCCACCGGTGCCAAGCCGGAAGTTGTTTATAATGCCCATAACGACGGCGGACCCGACCGCATGTGCGCCGATATCTCGCTGGCGCGTGCCAAACTCAACTACGACCCGCAAGTCTCCCTGAAAACGGGCCTACGCCTCACTCTCGAAGGCGATCCACGCTTTAAAAAATAATTCTTCCTCGTTAGGGGCGTAACCTCTTTTGGGGATAAAGCATCATGTCCAATCAAATTCTCCCGGCTTCATTCTATGACCGCGAGGTCGTCACGGTGGCGCGCGAGTTGCTGGGCATGCGCCTGGTGCGCACACTCGATGGCATCCGCCTTTCGGGCATCATCACCGAGACGGAAGCTTATCGCGGTGAGGAAGACCAGGCCTGCCACGCCCGTCATGGGCGTACCCCGCGCACCGCGGTGATGTATGGTCCACCGGGACACGCCTACATTTACTTCACTTACGGTATGCATTGGCTGCTGAATTGCGTCACTAGCTCCGAAGGGTTCCCCGCAGCCGTACTGATGCGCGCCATCCAACCCCTGGAAGGCCAGGAGATCATCGCCCAACGCCGCACTGGCGTGGCAGAAGATCAATGGTGCAACGGCCCGGCCAAGCTTTGCCAGGCGCTGGGCCTGGACGGGAAACAGAACGGCATCAATCTGTGCGATGAAACAGAGGGCTTATGGATCGAGCGCGGCGCGGCTATTCCCGATGAGAAAGTGCTCACCGGACCACGGGTGGGTCTCAATAAAACTCCCGAACCCTGGCTCAGCATCCCCTGGCGCTTCAGGGTGGTCGACCAGTAGTTCAAACCACACTTGCCGCTGCATTTATTTCATTGTATAACTACACCTATGGGAACGATACCTTCCGTGAACAAGCCCCGACTATTGATCTACGGCGGCGGCGGCCACTGCAAGGCGCTGATCGACATCATCCGCACTGTCGATCGCTATCAGATTGCCGGCATCCTGGATGATGGCCTGCCCACATCGACCGACCTCATGGGAGTACCGGTGCTCGGTACAGGGAACCTGGCAAAGAGCCTGTTCCAAAGGGGAATCCATTTGGCGGTGAATGCCGTCGGCGGTATCGGCGACTATGCTCAACGCCTGCACGTCTTCGAGCAATTGCAAGCGCTCGGCTTCGAATTCCCGCCTGTAGCGCATCCCACCGCGTACGTCGAGCCATCCGCCACGCTGGCGCCCGGCTGCCAATTGCTGGCTTTCGCTTACGTAGGCAGTGATTGCCGCGTGGGTTTTGGTTCCCTTATCAACGCCCACACGATTCTTTCTCACGACGTGGTACTGGGTCAGATCGTCAACCTCTCACCCGGGGCGATGCTGGCCGGTGCCGTGGAAATCGGCGACTACAGCCAAGTGGGCATGGGCGTCACCATCAACCTGCATAACAAGGTGGGCAGCCGCTGCCGCATCGGCAATGGCGCCACGGTCAAGTCCGACGTGCCCGACGGGACAGTGATCCACGCCGGCGCCATCTATCCAGATCCTCATTTATTGTAGATTGTGGATTTTAACTTAGGCCTTGGAATTCATTACATTCAGCAGGTCCACCAATTTTTGGTTTCCAGTATTGCTGATCATTTCCAGAATTTCTACCGCGTCACATAATTGCAGGGGCTTTCCTTCTGCCCAATCCCGAGCCTGCTGAGTAAAAACGCCTGTGGTAAAGACTGCACCCTCGGTTGCTTTCTCGGCTGTCATGGTGTCGTATAAAGTTTTTAATACCGATTCATCAACTTGGCCATTTTTCTCCAAACATTTGCATTGCACCAGACACTTCGAGCCATCACCATCCTCGACGATCAAGTCGATACCGTGATTGCTAAAATTTCCAGCGCGCTTTACCTGCATTTTATAAACAGTGAAAATTGCTCCTACCAGCCGCTTGAAATCATCGGGGCGCAAATCGGCGATGGCAGCGGGGACATCGTGCAGCGCTGGCGTCGGCGCCGGGGACTCATCCATGCCCTGTGTCTGGTTGCGTCGCGGCTCGGTGGCAGGCTCCACGTACTGCTGTTTCGCCATCAATTTTTGCAGCGCATCCCGGGCCGGCTGTGAGTTGGGGTTGATCTGTAAAGCATGTTGGAGACAGTCAAACTTTTGCTGGACATCGTCGCTGCAAAAGGCCATGGCGATCCACACATTGGCATCCACCGGATTTTGCTGAAGCGCTTGCTGTAGAACAGACCGCGCTCCATTGATATCACCACACTTGAACATGGTACCGGCTTGTTTGACTGGAGATACATTCATTTTTAAGTCCCTTACCCTGAATTGGTGGGCTGGTGTTTCCCACTGTCATTAGCATAACATGGGGCGGGCTCAAGCACCTTTACAGAGTTGCAAAGTCCGGCATTACAAATCCGTCAAGGCTCATTTGGGTCCCGCCAAAGCCCGCATTTCACCAAAATCTTGGTTATAATGCAGTGAGTATCGATCAGGAGAAAACGACAACATGTTCCGCAGACCCAACCAACCCACCCCAGCCTCCCCGGCACCCGTCGAACGGGTGACTTCCGTCCTTGGCCCGGGCGTCAATTGGAAAGGCGATTTGCATGGCAGCGGCGGCATTCGCATCGAAGGCATGTTCGAGGGCGATATCGCCATCAAAGGGCTGCTGGTGGTTGGAGAAACCGGCAAAGTCACCTGCGAGAATCTGCGCGCCAACACGGTGATCGTCGCGGGGATCGTCAACGGCAACATCACTTCGGAAAAGCTGGACATCCGCGCCACGGGCCGTGTGTGGGGCGACGTCATCACGCAGGCTTTCACTACGGAAGAAGGTTCTTTCCTGCGCGGCCAGGTACGCATGGAAGACCACGTGGAATTGAATTTGGAAACACCCCGGCTTGCTCTTGAGCCGGTGGTCCCTGAAATTGAACCGATGACCGTTCCACAGCCAATGCCGGCACCGGCAGTGCAGGCCGAACCCGCTCCAAAAAAGCCGGAGCGCAAGCCTCAACCCAAGGTAAAAAAGGCTTAGCAAGTAACCAAAGCAACATGTCCCTAAATGCCTGAAGGTTGCACCTCCGGGCAACTTTTTTAAGTAGCCGTCACGATCGGAGTACCCATGCGCTTATCCAATCTCTTTGGCCAAACCTTACGTGAGGCCCCTGCCGGTGCCGAAACCGCCAGCCACCAGTTGTTGCTGCGTGCCGGCTTCATCCAACCGCTTGGCGCAGGCATTTTCAGTTATCTTCCCCTGGCGCACCGTGCCATGGCCCGCATCGAAACCATCATGCGCCAGGAGATCGATGCCATCGGCGGGCAGGAGATTACCATGCCGGTTGTGCACCCTGCCGAAATCTGGCAGGAGACCGGCCGCTGGTACCAGATCGGCTCGGAGATGGGGCGCTTCAAGGACAAATCCGGGCACGATATGGTGCTGGCCATGACCCACGAAGAGGTGGTCGCCGACCTGGTGCGGGCCGAGATCCGTTCTTACCGCCAGCTGCCAGCCCTCGTCTATCAATTGCAAACCAAGTGGCGCGACGACCCGCGCCCGCGCGCCGGCTTGATCCGTGTGCGTGAGTTCACCATGCTGGATAGCTACAGCCTGGACCGCGATTGGGACGGTCTGGATAAACAGTACCAGGCGCACTACGACGCCTATTTCCGCATCTTCGAGCGCTGTGGGCTGTCGGTGGTGGCGGTGCAGTCGGATACCGGCATGATGGGCGGCAAGCTGGCGCATGAATACATGTACCTCACCCCCATCGGCGAAGACAGCCTTCTTTTTTGCGACACCTGCGGCTTCTCGGCCAACCGCCAGGTGGCTACTTTCCGCAAACCGCAGCCGCCCGATGAAGCACCGCGCCCGCTCGAAAAAGTCGCCACCCCGCACGCCCAGACCATCGAAGACCTGGCCGCGCTGCTGCACATCCAAGCCTCCCGCACTGCCAAGGCCGTGTTTCTGATGGCAACTATCCCTGCTGCTGAGGCGCAACAGCCGGCGACGGAGGAATTCGTCTTTGCCGTGGTGCGCGGCGATACTGAAGTGAACGAGACCAAGCTGGCCAATCTCCTCAAAGCCAAAGAGCTGCGCCCAGCCACCGAAGAAGAGATCAAAGCCACAGGCGCCGTCCCGGGCTATGCTTCCCCCATCGGTATTCAAAATGTCCGCGTGATTGTGGATGATCTGATCCCCGCCAGCCCCAACCTGGTGGCCGGTGCTAACGATGAAGGTTACCACTTGCTGAATGTTAATTACGGCCGCGACTACACCGGCACGGTGGCCGACATCGCCGCAGCCGGCGAGGGTTCTGCCTGCCCCAAGTGCGGCGCTCCCATGCGCATGAGCCGCGGCGTGGAAGTAGGTAACATCTTCAAGCTGGGCACACGCTACTCGGACGCCCTGGGCTGCACTTTCCTGGACGAAGACGGCCAGTCGAAGCCGGTCGTCATGGGCAGCTACGGCATCGGCGTGGGCCGGCTGCTGGCCTGCATTGCCGAAGAGCATCACGACGAGAAAGGGTTGATTTGGCCTGAGAGCATCGCTCCCTACCCGGTTCACCTGGTGGCGTTAGCCGGGAAAAACCCACAGGTAGGCAAAGCCGCCGACGGCATTTACCAACGCCTCTGCCAGGCAAGGGTCGAGCCACTGTACGATGACCGGGTTGAGAGTCCCGGCGTCAAGTTCGCCGATGCCGACCTCATCGGCTTACCGCTGCGCCTCACGGTCAGCGAGCGCTCGCTGAAAGCCGGCGGCGTTGAATTCAAGCACCGCGTCGGCGGCGAGCCTTGGATCGTGCCGCTCGAGAAGGTCGTCGAAGCTGCCGCGCAAAAGTCTTGATCGGGATAAGCTCGGGTTTGGGATAAAAACGCCGGTTAGGGTTTCCACGCCGGATCGATCGGGTCACTCCACCCATCGTTGACCGGGAAAACGCCATCCGAATTTCCATAATAAAGTTGCAAACTGCCGCTGCTTCCAAGCCATTTATTAATTCTTCAGCAACTTATTCTGGAGGGGTATAATTTAACTTAGCGGGTCATTCCAGCTTCATATTTTTGATTTCGCAGCCTTTAACTCACTACTTTTGCTAAGCTTCGTCAATTTACAGAAAGAATGTTACACCAATTAGAACCATTGGAAAATGAATAAATACCTCAAAGCCGTTTCGACCAATTTGATATTCTTCTTTATAAGCACAATTTCTTTTTTGATATTAACACCCCTCGCAATTCATCTTATGGGTAAGGAATTTTATGGTTTATGGGCTGTTTTAAATGCAGTAATTGGCTTTTCGACAATTGGAACTCTGGGGATAAGTTCAATTGTTAATAAGTTCGCGGCAGAAAGCACCCCACTCGGGCAGGAAAAATCAGGCAGTAGCATTTTGGCCGCCGGGTTTGCCATCATAACTCCAATGGCATTGCTGACTGCTGGGATCTTATGGTTGATCCGGAACTTGATTGCAGGGAATTTGGCAATGTCCTCATTGCTTGAGCACCAATTTGAGACTGCAATAGCAATTTGTATAATTGGAATAATTCCTCAATTTCTTTCACGGGTTCCACAGGGCTTTTTACTTTCCCAATTAAAAAATAATCTCGTGCGATTTTTTGATTTTATTGCGAGCGTTTTTCCTCTAATCGGAGCTGTAATTATTTGTGCGTTCCAGAAAAACCTGATCTGGATTGCTTACTGCTTTACATCGATACAATTTCTCACCCTTTTCTTATATTTAATTGCAGTCAGGCAAAACCTTCATTTGAGCCTTCACTTAAAAGGGCAGATTATCCATAATATGCTGGGGTTTTCTTTTTTTATGTTTGTCGAATCCCTGGCAATAGCATTATTCCAGAATTTTGACCGTGTCTTGGTGGGATTCATATTGGGCCCGGCGATAGCAGGAGTTTATTCTGTAGGCACAAGTGTTGGATTACGCATCTCACAAATCACTGGTCAAGTGACTGACACAATGATTCCCTATGCCAGTCTAAAAAATTCTTTGGAAGATCACGAAGCTTTGTATCAAACATTTCGAAAATTATCTCAATATATCGGTCTTATGGTTGCCATTATAGCGAGCCTGTGCATTATTTGGATGCGTGAGATATTAACTATTTGGATTTCATCAAGTTATGCTGAAAGCTACAGTACGGTTTTCAGTGTTTTGATACTGGCTTATGGATTTCTAAGCCTATCCCGTCCTGGAGATCAAACACTTACGGGATTGGGACAAGTCAAATTTGCTTCGATCACTTACTTGTTATCGACGATAATTATGCTCTCAGGATTATATTTTCTTTCCCAAAATGTCGGCTTATTCGGCGCGGCAGTGGCAAATACTTTTATGATCTTGTTGGTAGTCATGAATTTACGAGCTTATCAATTACTTCATCACAAAATTGATTGGCAGCATGTTTTTGCGGACTTGAAATGGGGTATCCTTTTACCTTTGTTAGCCTACGTGGCCATTCTCTTTCAGCCCAACGAGTACCTCAAAATATGTTACACTTTGGTGCTTATCGGGTATGTGACCATCTTGGTAAGTAAAGACAATTATCTTAGGGGATTATTATATGAGCTCTATTATAAGATTAAACGAAAAAATAGCACATCATAGAATTCCGCCCAGCAGTCTCTTTTTCCTTATTGCCACCTCTTTGTTATCCCTTAATTTTATACGCCCGTTCGGGCTTGCCATTTCCGATTGGCTTTACTTTCTATCCTTGTTTTGCGCAATATTAGAGACCTTTTTTGATAAACCCAGCAATTATAAGCAATGGTTCGGGAATCGATTTCTGGGGTTTACAGTTCTATTTTTAATCGGTGCCGGAATTTCATTATTTAGATCCAAATTCCCCAGCGTTGCAATTTACGAAATTATCCAACAACTTTATATCATGACCTTGTTTGTCTCGTTGTGTTATTTGATGGTACGG
>JBEKEX010000065.1:0-11725 GCA_050013615.1 Anaerolineaceae bacterium | reverse complement strand
AAAATATTCCGTCCCGGCCTGCGCCGCCTGTTATTGCGGCTGGGTCAAAAACGCCAAAAACTGCAGAGCCGTGTGCTGGGGTCACTGGATGAGTTGGAAAAAAGTGCTGTGCTAGACCAGATCGAAACCCGTCTGGCACCATTGGCTGAAAACTCAGAAAAGATCGAAGTGGGCACACCGCTTCTCTTCCAACGCAGCCACGATGGCATCTCAAAACGGCTAGACGAATTGCTCAGTTTCGAAGTCTATATCCAAATGCCGGAATATAAAAAAGAGCTGCACCTGATGCGCATTGCCGCCAAGCGTCTTCGCTATACCCTGGAGATCTTTGCCCCGCTCTATCCGGATAAACTTAAAAGTTATCTGCAAGCCAGCCGGGAAACCCAACAGGTATTAGGGGAAATCCACGATTGCGACGTATGGATCGACACGCTTCCGCAGTTCGCCGAAGAGGAACGCCAGCGGATTTTAAAATTCTATGGGAATGCCCGTCCGTTCAATCGAATGAGTCCGGGGCTGGACTTCTTCCTCAAAAACCGCCAGGAAGAACGCCAACGCAAATATCAAGATTTCTTGAAGGATTGGCGCAAATGGCATGCCAGTGAGCTATGGCTGGAATTGCGTCGCACCACCCTGGCAGCCATCCCGCGCCTGCCTGAAGTTCCCCCACCTGCCATGCCGCCACCCGTCTGAGACGAATTGCACCGGTTATTTTCCCTTAAGAACTTTCTTCCCCAATCCTTTTTCCAAAGTACCCACCAATGTCCGCAATACCTTTATACGGGCGTAGTATTTATCGTTTGCTTCCACCACCACCCATGGCGCGGTGGGAGTGCTGGTCTTGACTAGCATTTCATTCACCGCCACTTCATAGGCCGGCCATTTTTCGCGGTTGCGCCAGTCATCGGCACCCAGCTTCCATGATTTAGCCGGGGCAGCTTCGCGCTCCTGAAAGCGGCGCAATTGTTCCTCCTGGCTGATCTGCAGCCAGAACTTGACCACGATCATCCCGACATCGGCGAGCTGGCGCTCGAATTCATTGACTTCGCGATAGGCGCGCTTCCACTCCGCCTCGCTGCAAAACCCCTCTACCCGTTCGACCATCACCCGCCCATACCAGCTCCGGTCGAAGATCTGCACTTGTTTTTCTTCGGCAGGCAGCAAACGCTGCCAAAAGCGCCAAAGATAATGATGGCTTTTTTCTTCATCGCTGGGCGCGCCGATGGGAAAAACGACATAACCGCGCGAATCCAGCTTTTCAGTCACACGCTTGATTGCGCCACCCTTTCCGGCCGCATCCTTGCCTTCGAAGGCTACCACCAGTACACGCCGGTCAACATATAAGCGATGCGCCAACGCCTGAAGCTGATCCTGCAATTTGCCGAGTTGTTCCTCATAGGCTTCCCGGCTCAATGATTGGTCAAGGTCGATAGTCTGGAGCATAATCAATCCTCCGCCTCACCGGCTGCCACCTGCTGCGCCACGTCGTTCAGACCGTCAGGCAATGGTTTACCGCGTTGTTTCAAAGCCTCTTCCAAATGGGTATTGAGGGTATTGAAGACTTTCAGGCGTGACCAGTGTTTGTCAGTTGCTTCCACGATCGTCCAACTACCCCATTCGGTTTCCGTCCGAGCAAGCATCTCCTCGTAAGCCTCCAGGTAAGCATCATATTTCTTGTGATGCTTCCAATCTTCTTTTTGGACGCGCCAACTCTCGAGCGGATCAGCTTCCAATTTATCAAAACGGTGTTTTTGTTCTTTTTTACTGATGTGCAAGAAGAACTTGATCAGGAGATAGCCGTCATCGGCCAACGTGCGTTCGAAATCGAGGATATTCTGGTAAGCCGGCTGCCAGGTGGCCACATCTACCAGCTTTTCGACACGCTCAACCCCTACCCGCCCATACCAACTGCGGTCGAAGACGGCCACCTCGCCGTGCGGCGGGATGTGCGTCCAAAACCGCCACAACCATGGCATCTGCTGCTCCTGCTCAGTGGATCCTTTGGTGGCAATGATATTGAAGCCGCGCGGGTCCATATACTGGGTCAATAAATTGATGGTCGTCCCCTTGCCCGACGCATCCCAGCCTTCGAATAGGACAATGACCGGGATGCCCGCATCGTGGCAGGCCCGTTGCAACAACGTGAACCGCCCTCCGATTTGAGGAAGTTGCTGTTTGTAATCTTCTTTACTGGTCTTCAACTTCAGATCAACTTTTTCGAGCATCGAACTTCCTCCTAGCCAACAAAACAAAGATCAAATTTAGTCATTGTCAATAGCTTTACTTTAACGAAAATGTACTAAAAAAGCAAGTTCAAAACACCTGGATACCTGGTACGGCAAAATTGATAGCAAATTCAAGCCACGCCGGTCAGAATAGCATCTATAATATTGATAAACATTAACCACGATTTCAGGAGAAATACTATGACGACCCCAAATCCCCAGCAGCAATTACAAGAAGAGATAAACCAGCTTCAATCCGCAGTTTCATCGCTTCGACCCAAAGTGAGTATGACTGACATAGTGAATGCGGTTTCCAATCTTGACAATCAAGTCAGCGGATTGCCTGCGCGCCTTACCGACTTGCGCTCCCGTGGCTATGCTTTTGAGAAAACACTGGAAACTGCTGCTTCCGACCTTGCCGGCCGTTGGAACAGCCAACGCAGCGATATCCAAATGCAGCTCAATTCTCTCATCTCGCAGCTTCGGGGAGCCATGGCACCGATTGACACTGAAATGGGCCGATTGATGGAAGCAGTTTCCAATGCATCCTTGGCTCAGTCGATCATTGCACCTTTGAGAAACCAGATCAACAGCCTAGAAAACCGCGCCAACGCCGCCCAGAACACAATAGACGCCATGATTGAAGCGGTCAAAGCCGATGCAGACAAACTGACCGGTCATTTGGATCAGGTGGATGCCATGCTCAAGCAGTTGGCCGAAGCCACTTTTCAACTGTTGCCCAGTGAAAGTGGCGTGATGGCCGTCAAGGCCGTGTGGGCGCGTGAAGGCAAAGAGACCAAAGAAGACCCAGAAGGCATTCTCTTCCTCACCGATCAGCGTTTGGTCTTCGAGCAAAAGCAGGAAGTTGCTACCAAGAAGGTCATGTTCGTGGTGACTGAAAAGAAACTGGTGCAGGAAAAGCTTTTTGAAAACGCCCTGGCACAAATAGAAGAAGTCAAGCCCAGCAAACAGGGTATATTCAAGAACGAAGACGTTCTTGACTTGAAATTATCCAGCGGATCGTTCGCCTCGTCTGCCAAGCTGCATATTTGGCAAGATTGCAACGAATGGCAAGAACTCATCAACCGTGTCAAATCCGGTGAGTTCACCCAAAACCGCGCAGTTCCCTTGGATCAGGCCGCAGTCGAAAAAGCCAAAGCCGCCCCCACCCAATGCCCCAGTTGCGGGGGAGTATTCACAAAACCTGTATTACGCGGCCAGGATAGCATCACTTGTGAGTTTTGCGGAGCAGTGATCAAACTGTAAATTGCTCGAAATAGTAAGGGCGGTAGTACTGACGCAATCGTTATTTGTGCCAAACGCCTGACTATCGTTTTGCAGGCACCGTGCAGAAAAAGCCCAACGGCTCGTCACCCAGGGCGGTGAATTGATGCACATCGTTACCGGAAATGAAGACAGCATCCATTGGACCCAGTTCGTAAAAGTCATGGTTGATCTGTAAACGGGCGCGGCCATGAGCGATGACGACGCCATGCTCATGAGGATGTTGGTCCAACGAGGTACGTTTTCCCGGCTCCACGCGAAAATAACGAATGGCGAAATTGAGCGCCTGGTCATCAGGGCCAATGATAATTTGGCGGGTGACACCTTTAAACTCGTCACCATACTTACGGACGATTACCTTATCCCAAGTACAATCTGTTGGGGCACCGGTAAAACGATGGATCATTGACATGGAATACTCCTGAAAAATATCAAGATTAATGATTGGGCAAAATTGTACCCCAGTTCACCGCTCCTAATGAGAGCAACAGGTAAGCCATATTTCATGTTTTGATGCCCCCGCTATGGTAAAATAGTCTTTCGTATGGAAACAAATCCAAAACCCACTCCCGCTACCCCACCCCGGATGTTCGCTACCTTTATCCAGGGGTTCAATACGGTGGCTAACAATATCTATCTCATCCTATTGCCGGTATTGCTGGATCTGTACCTATGGCTTGGACCGCATCTTAGCCTGCAAAAGATGTTACAGCCCTTTTTTACACAGCTCCTGTCGCAAATGACAACCCTTGGCTCCGTGGATACCAGCACCATGGATTCTTATAAACAGGTCTTCAATTCTTTCGGCGAACAGTTCAACCTGTTCTCGACCCTGCACACTTTCCCGGTCGGGGTTCCCGGACTGTTCACGTTCCCATTGGAACTGACCTCGCCAATTGGCAAACCCATGATCGTATCCTTGCTCAACAGTGGCTTGGCCTTCAGCTTGCTCCTGCTGTTCACTCTCGTTGGTATTTTATTGGGCAGTCTATATTTCAACCTGCTTGCCCGTGCCACCAGCGCCGAACGGCAGCCGTTTTCACTGCACGATGTCTTTTGGCAAAGCCTGCAAGTACTATTGATGACCCTATTGCTGATCGGCCTCATCGTCGTGTTGGGAATTCCCGTTTCGATGATCGTTGGACTGGTAACCCTGTTTCTACCCGGCACAGCCGATCTGGTCATGGTGTTGGTCCTGTTTGCAGCCATATGGCTGCTCATGCCATTGATCTTTTCTCCTCACGGCATATTCACCAACATGAACCCGACCATGACTTCCATTGTTACCAGTGTCCGTTTGGTGCGCTTCTTCCTGCCCGGCACCAGCTTTTTCATTCTCTCGGCATTTATGCTCGACCAAATCCTCACCCTGCTCTGGACGACGCCCGCCGCCAATTCATGGTTACTGTTGATCGGCGTTGCCGGCAACGCCTTTGTCAGCACGGCATTACTCGCCGCCAGCTTTATTTACTATCGCGGCGGATTAGCTTGGATGAACGAGAACTTGAAGCGCCTGCAGGAAGCAAATCAAGTGAAGGTTTGAAATTCGTTTGGAGGAAATTGTGAATCAACCCGGTAACAGCCCGTCTTCTTACGGTGCCAAAGATATCCAGGTGTTGGAAGGACTCGAAGCAGTCCGCCGCCGCCCCGGCATGTACGTGGGCGGCACCGACCTGAAAGCCCTGCACCACCTGGTTTATGAAGTCGTAGATAATTCCATCGATGAAGCTCTGGCAGGCGCCTGCGACCGCATCATCGTCACCATCCATCCTGATCGCTCGGTGACCGTGGAAGATAACGGCCGAGGCATCCCGGTGGATATCCACCCCGAAAAGCACAAATCTGCCCTGGAAGTGGTCATGACCATTCTGCACGCCGGCGGCAAGTTCGGTGGTAACAGCTACAAAGTTTCCGGCGGTCTGCACGGCGTAGGCGTTTCGGCTGTCAATGCCCTCTCGTCCTGGTGTGAGGTTAAAGTCTATCGTGAAGGAAAAGTGCACTTCCAGCGCTATGAGCGCGGCATCCCCCAGGAGCCGGTCAAGGAGATCGGCACATGCGATCCCAACAAGACCGGCACCGATACCACTTTCCGCTTCGATACCGAGATCTTCAAGGGCGACCTCGATTACAAATTCGATACGCTGTGCCAGCGTTTTCGCGAGATGGCGTTCGTCACCCGCAAAGTATTGATCAAGCTCATCGACGAGCGCAGCCCGCAACGGGAGGCCACCTTCTATTTCGAAGGTGGCATTACCAGCTTCGTGCGCTTTTTAAACCGCAACCGTGAAGTGCTGCACCCGGTCTTCTACGTCGAGAAGGAGATCGAGAATATCGGCATCGAGGTGGCAGTGCAATACACCGATGCCTACTCCGAATCGGTTTATTCTTTCGCCAACACCATCAATACCATCGACGGCGGCACTCACCTCACCGGTCTGCGCATGGCCATCACACGCGTGATCAACGACTATGCCCACAAGGCTAACCTGTTAAAGGAAGCTGACCCTAACTTTTCCGGCGATGATACCCGCGAAGGCATGACCGCCATTGTCAGCATCAAGCACCCCGACCCCCAGTTCGAATCACAGACCAAGGTCAAGCTGATGAACCCCGAGGTGCAAACGTACGTCCAGCAAGTAGTGGGTGAAGCATTCGGCACCTTCCTGCAGGAAAACCCGCCGATCGCTCGCGCCATCGTCGCTAAATGTCTTACCAGCGCTCATGCCCGCGACGCCGCCCGCAAGGCACGCGATCTGGTCATCCGCAAGTCTGCATTGGAAAGCATGACCCTGCCCGGTAAACTGGCCGATTGCTCCGACCGCGATCCTACCAAGACCGAGATGTACATCGTAGAGGGTGATTCGGCAGGCGGCAGCGCCAAACAAGGCCGCGACCGCCATTTCCAAGCCATCCTGCCGTTACGGGGCAAGATCCTCAACACCGAACGTGCCCGTCTGGACAAAATGCTGGGCAACGAAGAGATCAAAGCCATCATTTCGGCGCTGGGCACCGGCATCGGCGATAACTTCGATGTAGCCAACCTGCGCTATGGGCGCGTGATCCTGATGAGCGATGCCGATGTGGATGGCAGCCATATTCGAACGCTGCTGCTTACCTTCTTCTTCCGCTATATGCCGGCGCTCATCGAGCAGGGACATCTCTACATCGCCCAACCGCCACTCTATCGCATCGCCTACAAGAACTCGATCAAATACGCTTACGACGATGCGGATAAGGACAAGATCCTAAAAGAACTTGGACCCAGCGCTGAAAAAGCCAGCCTGTCACGCTACAAGGGCCTGGGCGAAATGAACCCCGAGCAGCTTTGGGAGACGACCATGAACCCGGAGAACCGCACACTGTTGGCAGTAAGCATCGATGATGCCGCCGTTGCCGACCGCACCTTCGATATGTTGATGGGCGATGCCGTCCCGCCCCGCACCAAGTTCATCACCACTCACGCCAAATACGTCAGAAACCTGGATATTTGATCCATTTCACTTTCAGTTGAAGATAAGCCCTGCCTTTTTCAAGGCAGGGCTTTTTTGGCGATTTTAAGCGGTCAAGCTTCGCTATCGCTATTGGCGGGTGCTGCAAATTGTCAGACGCAGGCAAAGAAACTTTTAATTCCTTGTGGTATACTATTTTGTACTATTTCTATAATAATTCGTCTATTACCAAAGGAGACTTCCATGAGTCCCAAAACGGAAACAAATAAATCTACCAAGGGTTTCACGGACGAGGAAAAAGAAGCAATGAAGGAGCGCACCCGAGAGTTGAAGGCGGCCAAGACGGACGTAGAAAGCGATGTGCTCGCCAAGATCGAGGAATTGCCGGAACCGGATCGTTCCATGGCCAGGCGCCTCCACGAGATCATCAAAGCCAGCGCACCAGCCCTCTCACCGAGACTCTGGTATGGAATGCCCGCCTATGCCAAAGACGGCAAGGTCGTCTGCTTCTTCCAAAGTGCGCAGAAGTTCAAAACGAGGTATGCGACATTGGGTTTCAGCGATACGGCAAAACTCGATGAAGGCGTTATGTGGCCGACATCTTTCGCACTGAAGGAGTTGACCGCCACCGAAGAAACAAGAATCGCGGCGCTCGTGAAGAAAGCAGTGGGCTGAGCCTCTCTTCACGACTGGCATCATCAAAAGTGACGGTGTCTTTTTTGTGGTACTCTTGGCCTGGTTGGCACCTGTAGCGACATAATAGAAGGTGCCCACAAAAAGTAATCGTACATTATCAGTCAGAATCCCACGCCCTGCCTTTTTACAGCAGGGCGTTTTTTATCCCGGTCTTTTCATCCTTAAATCCTTGACAAGATACGATACAATAGATATGATTATCTATCATGTCATCTCATTCTGATGTCGATCTTGAAAAGCAAGTCTTGACCACCGCGCAGCACTTGCTGGTCGCTTCGGGTATATCCCATTTCACCATGGATCAGCTCGCCGCTGAAAGCGGCGTATCGCGCGCCACCCTCTACCGGCATTTTGGCAGCCGTACCGATCTATTGAGACGTCTTTCCAGCGAACTGGGTGTGCAAGTGGACGAGGTAGAGGACAATATCGACATCCCCTTACGCATCTTGCAGGCAGCCCGCGCCGTCATCAGCAAAATTGGCTCATTCAATTTCACCATCGACCAGGTTGCCAATCAGGCAGGCGTGGGCGTTGCCACCGTATACCGGCATTTTGGTAACAAAGAGAACCTGCTGCAGAACCTGGCCAAGGTGGTGCACCCCCGCCGCGCCGCTCTAGACTTGCTCAACCACACCAGTGGCGACCTTGAAGCGGATCTGACCCACTTCGTACACAACGTTCTGGAATTCATGTATACCAACGGCGAGTTGGCCCGTTTAGTCATTTTAGGTGATGCCAAGGTTCAATTCCTTTTCAACGCCGCGGGGGCCGATCAGGAACGCACCCTGAACAGCCTCACGTACTATCTTAAAACACAAATGCAGGCTGGGCACCTGGAAACTCAAGATCCCTTCAACCTGGCAACTGCGCTCATGGGCATGGTCATAGGCTTTGCTTTCATCAAGCCCACCTACACCCACTCACAAGATAATGTGGAACAAGCAGCACATTTCATCGTTCAGCTTTTTCTTACCGGAGTCACCAAGGATAACCCATGACCACTCTCTCACTTCCCTCCCCTCTGCTGCCTTTCGATTCGCCCGAGGCACTGCTCGAAACGGTCGGCGGCAAAGGCGCCAATCTGGCACATTTAGCCCACGCCGATTTTCCAGTGCCACCGGGATTTTTTATTCCGACCGCAGCATACCAGGAATTTATCGAGGTCAATCACCTCGATGGGATCATCCAGACAGCGCTTGCCGATCTCGATCCTCAAAATCCGCAAGCGCTGGAGAGCGCTTCGCACACTATTCGCTCCCAATTTGCTAAAGGTTCCATCTCCACTCGATTAGCCAATGCCGTTAAATCCGGATATGAATGGCTGGGTATGCCCGCCGTAGCCGTCCGTTCCTCCGCCACCGCCGAAGATCTGCCCAATCTATCGTTCGCCGGCCAACAGGACACTTTCCTCAATGTTATTGGACTTGACCCGTTATGCCAGGCGATCATTGCTTGCTGGAGCAGCCTATGGACGGCGCGTGCCATCGGCTACCGCGCCCGCAACAACGTGAACCAAACGGGCATCTCCCTGGCAGTTATCGTGCAGAAGATGGTGCCCTCAGAGGCTTCCGGAGTGCTCTTCACGGCCAATCCATTGACTGGGAATCGCACTCAGACCGTCATCGACGCAACCCTGGGACTGGGAGAAGCGTTGGTCAGCGGCCAAGTGGAGCCCGATCACTATGTGGTAGACACAATCCACCAAACGATCGTGTCCAAATCGCTGGGCGCCAAAGCACTGGTCGTCAAAGGCAAATTTGAAGGTGGAACGGTTACTGAAAAGCGTGAAGTTTCGACCCAACCGGCGCTCCCGGATGCAACCATCCTGGCGCTGGCCGAGCTTGGGCAACGAGTAGCTGCCACCTACCATGCACCCCAGGATATCGAATGGGCCTGGGCAGATGGTGAACTTTATTTGCTGCAATCCCGCCCCATCACGTCACTTTATCCGGTCCCCAAAGGGGTGCAAGCCGAGCCTTTGCGGGTCATGCTCGCCTTTTCCGACGTCCAAGGCATTATCACACCGATCACACCCCTCGGTCAGGATATTATGAAAACGGTGATCGGTGGAGCAGCGAAATCATTCGGATACTATTTAACTGCAGAAACCCAGCAAATTTTCATGATCGCCGGTGAGCGGATTTTCATCGATTTCACATCTCCGTTCAGTAATTCGATCGGTCAGAAGATCGCCCCATTCCTTCTGGCAAAAATCGACCCTATGATCGAAGGGACATTACACGCACTTTTGGAAAATCCTCGACTGCAACCCAAACGGAACGGCATTCGCTTAAGCACATTGGGACATCTCCTTAAATTCGTTCTTCCCACCATGCGGCGCGTGGCCAGTTTTTGGATCAATCCGCCAAAAGGGCGGGAAAAAGAATTTCACGTTATGGATACCGTGGTGGCCCAAACCGAAGCACGCTATGCCCCCAAAGACGATATGTGGGCTGATCTCGAGCAGCAATTGGCGTTGATCGCCGAATCCAGAGACATGTTCCCGGATGTCGCTATTCCCTTTGGCGTGACCGGCGTGATCGCCGGCATCGCACCGCTCTACGCGCTCATTCAGAACCTTGCGACCCAAGTGATCCAACAAACCGGCCGGACAGATATGGATAATTTAGTCATGGAGATATCCCGCGGCCTGCCATACAACGTCACCACGGAAATGGACCTGTCATTATGGCAGGTGGCAATGACGCTGCGTAATGACCCTGAATCCGATGCAATATTCAGCACCTTATCGGCCGAACAACTGGCAGAACAGTTTCAGGCGGATCAACTGCCGGATGTTTCTCAAAACGCTATTTCCGAATTCCTCCGTCAATATGGCATGCGCGGGCTGGGCGAGATCGACCTGGGCAACCCGCGCTGGCGCGAGCATCCCGTTCACGTCATGCAGTTGCTGCAAAGCTGCATGAAGATCGACAACCCCGATCAGGCTCCCGACGCGGTCTTTGCCAGGGGAGAACAAGCAGCGAAGCTGGCTGCCGATCGGTTGGAAGAGGCTGTGCGCGCCTTGCCGGGCGGATGGTTCAAAGCCAAGCAATTGCACTGGGCCATCTCGCGCCATCGGGCACTGGGTGGCCTGCGGGAAGCGCCCAAGTTTTTTGCCATCCGCATGATGGGCATCCTCCGCCAGGGATTGTTGCGCTGCGGGCAAGCCTTCACCACCGCAGGGTTATTGGAGAAGCCCGACGATCTATTCTACCTTTATATCAACGAGCTCAAAGAAATCGCCGCCCAAAAACAGATCACAACCGAACACCGTGAACGCATTGCTGCCCGCCGGGCCGAGCAGGCGCGTGAAGCTCAGCGCCGGCAAATTCCTCACATTTTATTGAGCGATGGCACGGTCTATTATGGCGGCATGCCTACCAACGGCGCGGCTGCCAACGTCATCGTCGGCAGCCCGGTCTCTCCCGGAACGGTGGAAGGAACGGTGCACGTCGTGCTCGATCCCAACAGCACCCAGCTCGCCCCCGGCGAGATCCTGGTCTGCCCGGCCACCGACCCGGCCTGGACGCCGCTTTTCCTCAGCGCTGGCGGTCTGATCATGGAGGTCGGCGGCATGATGACGCACGGCTCCGTGGTGGCACGCGAATACGGTATCCCGGCCGTCGTCGGAATAGAGCAAGCTACCACCCGCCTGAAAACGGGCCAGCGTGTGCGCGTGGATGGCAGCACCGGGCAGGTGCTGCTGCTAGACCAATAATCTCATGCAATCTTGTGACCTGGATAATGCCCTATAATTAACTCATCATGGCTGATCCAACTCCCCTGCACCTGCGTTCCATCCAAGTCCGACGCTTCAAGCCCTGGCCGGATGCTTTCCCCTTCAATGTGCCCATCATCAAAAATCTGGACGAATTGGCTTTCACCTCCCCGGTGACAATTCTGGTCGGCGAGAACGGCAGCGGCAAATCGACGCTGCTGGAGGCCATCGCCTGCGCGGCCAACTCGATCACCGTGGGCTCTGAAAGCGTCACCAGGGACAAATCATTGGCCTCTGTGCGCGCCCTGGCTGCCGACCTCAAGCTGGTATGGTCGAAGAAGATCCGCCGC
>JBEKEX010000064.1:0-11856 GCA_050013615.1 Anaerolineaceae bacterium | reverse complement strand
CATCCTACGCTATGCTAACTCGCTGGATTTTGGCGAACGCGTGATCTATTGGCTGGCAAGCTGGGGTGTATTCAATTCTCATCCCTGGTTAGGGGTGGGCCTGGGGAATGCGGGCTACTTTTTCCCGCAAAATATTACGCCGTATGGCTGGTCGTTGGCGGAAGTGCGCAATTTGCTCTACCGCACATCGGGATTGTTGAACACGAAGAGCCTGTGGTTCCGGCTGCTGGCCGAGACGGGGATCATTGGGTTTGCATTTTTCCTGGCATGGCTGTACGTCCTCGTTCTATCCGGCATAAAGCTCAACCAGCACACCTCGCGGTTGTTAAAAACCGTGGGAATGGCGGGCATCATGGTGATCATCGGGCTGACAATCGAGGGGTTCAGCATCGATTCTTTTGCCATGCCCTACTTGTGGGTCTCGACAGGTATTTTAAGCGCTGCTTTTAACCTGGGCGAAAAAAAAGAACTTGAAACAGTCCAATCGAAATAGCAAGGTAGTCATGGACAAAACCGAACGCACTTTTGTGACTGTCCTCATCGTTATCGTGGTGCTTGGCTGCCTCGGCGGAGGCGCTTCCGTTTTTGCCGGCGCAGCGTGGGCGCTGCATTTTTCTGAGACGGCGCTGGCGACCCTGGCAGCCAATGGTTTTGCAACCCAGACCGTTGCTTTGTCAGACCAGCCCACTTTGCTGGGGGAATCGGCGTTTGCGAAGCTGACCACCACGCCGTCGGTGAAATCCGAGGATAACGGTGCACAAGAGACAGCTACAACCCTGACCGATGCCATTTTGCCGGTAGCTGACCCGATGAACCTGGCAAACCGTTTGGAGGGCAAGGCGATTGTCCCGGCTGCCCGGACGGCACCCCCGGAAACCTATCAACTTGGCCAGGAGAAATCATTTTGGGCCTTCGATAACGACACGAGCGAGTATTTTCAAGTGCGGATGGTTCTGCATTACACGACGCCTCATGCTTATTGGTGGGTGCAGAAAGGTGTCAGCTATGACTCCAAAGCACTGCAGCAGATAGCCAACGCCTTCGAAGACCAAATCTATCCTACGGACCGGGAGTTCTTCGGCAGTGAATGGACGCCGGGCGTGGACAACGATCCCCATATCTTCATTTTATATGTAGGTGGTGTCGGTTCGACGGTGGCTGGATATTATCCCGCCGAGGATTCCGTTCCAAGCCAAATCGATCCTTATTCCAACGAACATGAAACGTTGGTGGTCAATGCCGATGGCAACCCCTTGGACGATCCCTTTACGTATGGCGTTGTGGCACACGAGTTCCAGCACATGATCGAAGGGAACCTTGTGCGCAATGAAGATGAGTGGTTGGCTGAAGGGCTCGCCGATTTCGCGATCTTGTTGAACCATTATGATTATGGCAGTGCCGATATCGATTATTTACGGAATACGGATTTGCAGCTCGATGACTGGTCGGATACCGGTGATAGCAACAACCATTATGGTGCCTCATTCCTGTTTGTGACCTACTTCTTCGACCGGTTTGGAAAAGATGCCACCCGGGCGATGGCAGACGGGCCAAATAGCGGGCTTGCTGCCTTTGATGAAGCACTGCGTGAATTCGACATCCGCGACCCACAAAGTCACCAGCCGGTCACGACCGAGGATGTGTTCAGGGATTGGACGATCACGAATTATTTGCAGGATTCAGGGGTGGGAGATGGCAGGTTCAATTATTCGAACTTATCATTGGCACAAAAAGCGCAATATACAGAAAAAACCGGATGCTCGATGGACGAGCAAAGCCGGAGCGTGGTGCAATATGGGGTGGAATATATCCGCCTGGACTGCAAAGGCAAATTTACGCTAAATTTCAGCGGCCTGAATGACGTGAGAGTGACCCCGGCCGACCCGCATTCAGGGATTTATGATTTTTGGTCCAATTCGGGCGACAATTCCGACATGATGTTGAGCCACCAGTTCGATTTTACCAACGTCAGCGGGCCGATCACGATGACGTATTGGGTCTGGTACGACCTCGAAACTAATTACGACTATGTTTACCTTTCTGCCTCGGAAGATGGCAAGCATTGGCAGATCATCCATACGCCGAAATGCACGATCCAAAATGTGTCAGGCGAGAACTTTGGCTGTGGGTACAACAGTCAGAGCGGCGCGTGGGTGCAAGAGAAGGTGGATCTGTCGCGATTTGCCGGCAAAACTGTCGATCTTCAGTTCGATTATGTGACCGATGCGGCAGTTACCGGCAACGGGTTCCTGCTCGACGATGTGTCCATCCCGGCTATCGGCTATGCCACGGATTTTGAGAAGGATGACGGCGGCTGGGTGGGGAATGGCTTTGTACGCATTCAAAACGAACTGCCACAAACGTACCAGGTAAGCCTGATCCGGAGGAGTGCCCAGGGTACCTCGGTCGATTACCTAAACCTGGATGCGAACCAGCAGTTTAGCCTGCCCATCGATTTTGGGAATGGGAGCGACCAGATCACGCTGGTGGTCAGCGGGACAACACGCTTCACGCGGCTGCCAGCCCAATACCGTTATAGCCTGACGCCTTAATATAAAAACAGCAGGCCTGCAAGCCTGCTGTTTTCGTAGAATAATGATTGATCAGGGCTGCTTTCGCAATCTGGCCAGCTCGTTTTCCAACTCGGTGCGGCGTTGGGCAGCCGCAATTTGGGCTTCGGTAGTCAGATTATCGATGTAATCTTGGATGTGGGCGCGTAATTCTTTACCCTTGGTGGGCGCCAATAAAAGTACCAGCGTACTGCCAATCATGCCGCCAACGATTGCGCCTAGCAAAAAGCTAAAACACCTTTTCATCTTGACCTCCTTCCAATCGACATCATGATTATAGATGAAATTGGGCCGGGTGGATAGTGATGACGGTTATGCCCGTCCAATGGCATGCTGCGCCAATTTCAAACGGATGAAAAGTACGGGAGCCAGGTAGGCAATCCAAAATCCCACCAGACCGTAACGGATGAAGCGCAGGCTGTAGCCCAATAGTGTGGCGCCGCTCGGAAAAATGACGCCCAGTCCCTCCCAGAGCACCAGCACGCCCAGCAAACCGATCAAATAAGTCGCAAAGCGCTTGGCGTAATTTTCGTCGGGCCGCATACCGCCCACCCTGAAAAGGCAGGTGATCCCCAACAATAGACCCAGCCAGACGCCCCCGGTGGTAAAGAAGTCATCGAGCGTAATGGGGTTGATCGTGCTGCCAGGCGCAGCGACGCGAATGTTGGCGAGCCAGGCTGAAGGCAAAGTCCAGTTCGAGACCGCCAACGAGGAGAGCCACCCAATGGCGATAATGACCAGGGAGGAAACGATGGAGAGCACGATTTGGGTGGGGAAATTTTGCTTTTGCCACCAGCTCACACAGGGCTTTTCCAGCCAGATGAACAGTGACAGCACGATGAGGCCGAACAGCCAGCCGCCGACCACGTCACTGGTAAAATGCACGCCCAGATAGATGCGCGACAGACCGATGAGAAAGATTAAAATAACAGAAACGATGGTAACCCATTGACGCTGTATATCCGCCGCCAGACGGCCCCACACGGATGCTGCCGTTTGGGCATGTCCAGAGGGGAAGCCGAAGCTGGTCTCGGTGCTGAACGCTTTGACGCGTGTATCGAACCAGTAGGGGCGGGCGCCATGGAAAAGCAGTTTGAGCGATGAGTTCAACCCGCTGCCGAATATCAGGATCATACCTACGCGGGCTCCCAGGGCGGTATCCACACACCAGAAGAGAAAAGGCATGAAAACGAAGAAAAACTCTTCGGTTCCTAAAAACGTGAGCACTTTCATTGGCAGGGTCAGCCAATTGCCCAGGCTCTGCAGAAAAAGTATCACGGGTATTTCGATGGACCATAATGAGACCATGGGTCCCTCCAGTGGAATGAGTTGACAAGTATTGCTATCATTTTACACTGAAAAATTGGAGTTTCCCCCGTGCCTAGGTCGATTGATGAAACCTTATATTTTTCGCACCATGGACCGCAGAGCGTCCAGGCGAGCATCCGCCAAGCCGGGGAATGTATCATGCATGGCAAATGGCCCGCTGCATTCCACGGCCAGGGATGCGGCAATGTTCCCACGCACGACGGCCTCCAGAGGTTCGTAAGCGGCCCGATAACCGGCTAAAAAGCCGCCGCAGAAGGCGTCGCCCGCGCCGGTCGGATCGATCACATGGGCGGGGTAGGCGGGGATTTGCCAGCGGTTCTTGGATACACTGTCGTATAGGAGTTGACCCTGCTTGCCGCGCTTGACCACCACCAATTCACAACCATAACTTCCGATGGCAGCAGCCATATCCCACAGGTCGGTGCTGCGTTGGGTGAACAGGCTGCGCAACTTGGATTCATTGGTAATGAAAGCGGTCAGGTTCTTGACCAAGGCGGGGATATTATCCCAAAAGGCAGGGAGCATATACCCGGCTGAAGGGTCGAGGGTGATGGTGGAAATGTTCCCCTGGCGCAGGGTGGCGGTCAATAGGATGTGACTCAAATAATCCAGCGGGCAAAGATGAGCCGCAGATGCATCCAGATAGCCTTGGGGAATATCGGTGAAGCGGAGGGTGTCTGGGGAGGTCATGGTGCGGCTGTCCTGATGAGATGAGGGGTCGGAATATCCCAAAAGGGCTTTCGGGAATTCCAGGCCGCGCGCTGCGAAATGGGCGATCGGGCGATTATGGTCGCATGTGTCCTCATCCGGGTAGGCAAAGAACGCCCGCATGTCGGTCAATTCAGCGACCCTTTTAATGCCGCAGGCATCGAAGCCCCTTGCTTCGAGTTTCTCCAGCCATTCTTGTGGGTAACCCGGGTCGATGCGGGCGATCAGTCCTGCAGCAGAGTCCCATAAGTTCAAAGCCGAAGCAGCATAGAACAACTCGCCGCCGGGGATATCGAGGGAAGGCCTGCCGCTCAGCGGTAGGATAAAATCACGGCTCAACTTGCCGGCAAGGACATATTTCAAGTAGGGGACATCATGTTTTTCGTTTGGCATAAAGAGCGTGACAAAAAAATCTGCCCGGAAGGGCAGATGGGATTTCTCCTTCTTAAACTTTATTTGCTTTTGCCGATCTCAGAGATGAGACGCAGGACACCTAACACTCCTAACCCGACTTGCACGCCTTGTCCTGCGGAGAGGTGTGCTTTATCTTCTTTTGTCGATTGCTGAACGAGCAGGTAAGCCGCAGCCAGCCCCGCCAAGCCGCCAATCACTGCCCCGATCACCATCGTCCTCGTTTTCCACGCTTCCATAAGCCCTCTTCATTCCTTTAAAAGGATGCAATTCAATTATACACCTTTGGTTTGAAGCGCAAATTTTCGTAACGAATCATTGCGGATGATTGATGTGCTGCTCAGCATCCTTCTTGAGCCTATCAACCGTAAATTTTATCTTCGACCACAAGCTCGAAGCAGCGAGGAAGGGTCTGACGACCGAATCGGCAGCCCCTTCGATTTTGAAGCGCGCCACCTGCACGAAGGCCTGAACGGTCTGCAACCACCCAGGCGCATTCTTTTGCAGCAAATTAATCCCATAGACGATCGCGAGTAAAAAAATCAGGACGACCAATCCCACAACTAGCATGGGCAAGATCAAGAAGATGATCGAAATGGCAGACCATTGGGAGACCTGCGGGCTGTGAGCTGTTCCGCCCAAGACAGTCAGGATCATAAAGCCTAATAGGACTGCCAATACCACGCCCAGCGGTACCCAAATGGACCACACGGGGCTGAGCGGCGGAGGGATCTGCTTGCGATGATTAGTCATAGCTTTATTTTAGCATCGATTAGCGCCAGATGGGCTGGCCAGCCGGTGCTCATCGGTTTGGTGGGCACCACAGTAATTTTGCCGGGTATGCCATCCGGAGACGATATTCGAGAGCATCTTCCTGGGTAATGGGGTCAGGACTCTATTCTCGCGTCAAAGGTTTTGAACAAATTTATCCGGTAAAACGAATTTTTTTGAAACGTTCACTGTGTTGCGAGGAATCGTCGATAATGACTTTGACCGGTACTTTGAAAGCCGGCAATCGCTGGCGGCAGAATTTTTTCACTCTCAGGGTCAGTTCCTTGGGGTCTTCCGGCTGCTTGAGGCGCACCCTGGCGCAGACGATGTTGCCCGTGATGGGATTCTTTTCCCCGAAGACGGTCACTTCGGCAATATTGTCCATCTCCTGGATCAGGCTTTCGACCTCGGCCGGATAGACTTTCTCGCCGCCGACGTTGATGATCTCGGAGCGACGGCCCAGAATGCGGAAATATTCCCCATCCACTTCCACGGCATCGCCGGTGTTGAACCAGCCATCGTCGGTGAACGGGCTGGGGGCATTCAAGTAGCCCAGCATGGCCGATTGCGCTTTTATTTGGAGTATTCCATCGACCACACGGGTCTCGAATCCTTCACCGCCAATCTTGACCCATAGGGAATCCGAGCTTTTGGATTTTGAACGCAAAATACCGACTTCCGAGAGTCCATAAGTCTGCTGCAGTTTGACCGCCGGGAATAGCTCGTGGAAGCGCTTGAGCGTGCTCTCCGGCATGGGCTCCGTGCCATAGGTGACGGTCTTCAGCGAGGTGAGTGTGTGGCGCCTGTAGGCCTCACTAAGGATAATCAGGTTGATAAAAGTAGGGGAGGTGGGCAGCAAGTCAACCTGGAAGCGGTCTACAGCTTCCAAAACGCTATCGGGGCTGCGGTCCTGCACGGTGACCAGGCAGCCGCCGTTGGACAGGATGTGCAGCATGGTGTTGACCCCGCCGATATGGTCGTAGAGCAGGAAGGAAATGGCGCGCTGACGGCTGCGGCGCACTTTGAACTTTTCCAAAATGCTGGTCAGATCATGTACGGCGGCCTTGCTCTTGCCGGTCGAGCCGGAGGAAAACAAGATCAGACCCGGGTGGTCGCGCCGGCGCAGCTCCTGGTAGATTTCGTGCGAGGCAACGTTCGGCAGCCGGGTGACGACGGCATCGTCGTTGGCATCGATGCGGATATCGACTTCGCCCTGGGCGATCTCGATGAATTCCTGCTTCTTGGCTTCGACGGAGCTGGTGAGAGGAACGAGGATGCAATGCCGTTCGATGAGCGCCAGGAAAAGCGCCACGGCGTTGGGGGAAAAGTCGGCTTCGAGGATGACTACGGAGCCGGGCTTGACTTTTTCTTCTTCGACTTTTTTAAGCCAGTAAAGGGTTCTCTCCTGCAGCCAGTGGTAACTGACTCGCTGGTTTTTCCAAATGATGGCGTCTTGAGTGGAGAATTCTTCGAAAACCCGGAATAAAAAATCGAGCATCATGATGGGCCTGGATATCGGCTTTCGTTACTGTTCTTTCAGCAGCATCAAGAGGTAATCCGATAGCGATTGGACGGTGCGGAAGGGGCTTTGCGCCTGGGACATGGCGCGCTCGTCGGCCAGGGTGATGGAAGCGCCGAAGGTCTCGTTGGCTTTCTCTTCCACCAGGACGATCAAATTGACCAGGCCAAGCGAGTCGAGCCGGGAGCCACGCCCGAACAGGACGGTATTCTCAGTGACTTCCAGTTGTTTGTTTGCATCGAGCTGCTCATTCAGTTCTTTGAGAGCGTTCAAGACAAGTTGTTTTACAGCTTCTGGAGTAACTGCAACAGGGCTATTCGTCATCGGAAATCCTTTTGGATAAATTCGTTTAGTTTGTTGGATCAGGCTTGCAGACCGCAAACGGCATCCGTTAGTGCCCCTTCAAATCTTCTTACATGGAATCTTTCATGAGAAGGTCGAGATTTTCTGATTGAAAAGCTCAACTCATGTTTGACGGGGTACTAGTATAACACATCCCCACGTTGATCAGGCCGGAGCCGGTGTTTAGCAGCAGCACCTTCTCATCGGGGGTGATTTGGCCTGCTTTCAGCAATTTGTGCAGGGCAGCGAGCGGTGCAGCCCCTTCCGGGCAGGGGAAAATGCCCTCCTGGGTGGAAAGCACTTGCTGGGCGCGCAGGATGTCCTCGTCGCTGACGGCTACCGCCAAGCCATGACTTTCATGCAGGACGGACATGATCAGCCGGTCGGCAAAACTCTTGGGGACGCGCAAGCCGCCGGCGATGGTGTGGGCGTTCTTCCAAAACTCGCAGTGATCCCAACCCTGCTCGAAGGCTTGCACCACCGGGGCGCAGCCTTCGGCTTGCACGGCGACCATGCGCGGGCGTTGGTCTGTCTTCAACCAACCCAGTGCAGTGAGCTCCTCGAAAGCCTTCCAGATGCCCACGAAACCGGTACCGCCGCCGGTGGGGTAGATGATCACGTCGGGCAGTTCCCAGCCAAAGCGCTCGGCAATTTCGAAGCCCATAACCTTCTTGCCTTCCAGGCGGTAGGGCTCCTTAAAGGTGGAAACGTCGAACCAGCCCTCCTGAACGCTTTGCTTTGCCAGTGCGGCGGCATCACTGATCAGGCCGTCCACCAACGTCACCTCGGCGCCTGCCAGTTGACATTGGCGGATATTGGCCGGCGGGGTGTCCTTGGGCATGAAGATATGGGCTTGCATGCCGGCCAGGGCAGCGTAACTCGCCAGAGCCGAACCGGCATTGCCGGCAGTGGGGATCACCAGGCGGCGGATGCCCAGCTCAAAGGCTTTGGAAACGGCCAGGGCCAGGCCGCGGGCTTTGAAGCTGTGGGTGGGGTTGCGCCCTTCGTCTTTGAGGAAAAGCTGGCGCATGCCTAATCGGCCGGCCAGGCGGGGCAGTTCAATGATGGGTGTGTCACCTTCCCCCAGGGTGATGATGTGATCGGGATCGCATACCGGCAGCAATGCGTGCCAGCGCCAGGTGGCTTGTGCTTCGCGAGCGATACTTTGCGGCGTGAGTGCTTTCTGCGCAGCAGGGAGGTCATAACGGGCTAGAAGCGGCGCGTTACACTGGGGGCAGAAAGTCTGCACCTGTACGGGGTCGAAAGACTGCCCGCATTGTGAACATTCGAGATGGCTTAGATAGGAAAAGGGAGGAAATTGATTCAATGGTTTTCCTGTGTTTGTCATCGCGAGACCCGGTGCTTTTCCGGGTCGTGGCGATTTCCCAAAAGTTCTGAGATTGCTTCGTCGAGCCCTTTATAGGGCAGGCAAAGTACGCTCGACTCGCAATGACACTATTTTTATCATGCTAGTAACAAGTTTTATTGTATTTTATGATTATGCTATCTTTTTTATTCTAGCACAGAACCATTGCCGACTTTGGTGATACAGAGTTTATTCCGGCAGGTGACAGGTTTTGATAGGGTTTCTTTGGTAAAATCCCTTCACAGTATGGGCACATTAATCGAGATCGTCCAACTGAGTTATGAGTATCCGGTGTCGGCACTGCCCCCACAAGCAGCATTGTCCGATATTTCGTTGCGTATAGATGAAGGCGGATGGGTAGCGTTGGTGGGCGCCAACGGGTCGGGGAAGACCACCCTGGCACGCCACATCAACGGTTTGCTGCTTCCCACGCGCGGCATAATGCGCGTGGCGGGCATGGACACCCGCCAGCGGGAGCAGTTGAAACAGATCCGCAGCATGGTCGGTATGGTGTTCCAATCCCCAGAGGAGCAGGTTATCGCTACCACCGTGGAAGAAGACGTGGCATTTGGAGCAGAAAATCTGTGTTTGCCCGAGGAGGAGATCCGCCAGCGCGTGGAAGAGGCCCTGCACCGGATGGGACTGTGGGAGGAACGCCAACGCCCGCCGCACCTGCTCTCGGCCGGGCAGATGCAGCGCCTGGCACTGGCCGGCGTGCTGGTGATGCAGCCGCGCGCCATCGTGTTCGATGAAGCGACCACTATGCTGGATCCCATCGGCCGGCGCTCGGCCATGGACATGCTGCGTCAACTCCACGACCAGGGAATCACCATTATTTTCATCACCCATCACATGGATGAAGCCGCACAGGCCGGGCGCTTGATCGCACTCGACCATGGCCGTGTGGCCTGGGATGGCACACCGCAGGACTTTTTTGCCCAATCCGGACTGGTGGAACGCCTGGGGCTGGAGCAGCCGCCCGCAGCCAGGGCTGCAAACAGGCTCAGGGTGGTATTCCCGGGTCTGCCCGACAACTTGCTCCTCGAAGAGCAGCTTCTGGCATCACTACCGGCGCCGCACCGAATAGAGCATTTGATTCTACAAGATAAACCAGTGTTTGATCCATCGCCGACAGAACCGGGGTTGATCGATGTGCAGGCTCTCGAGCACATCTATCTCCAAGACACGCCGCTGGCGCGCCTGGCGCTCGAAAATGCTTCCCTTCAAGTGGCACCCTGCCATGCTCATGCCCTGGCAGGCGCTACCGGATCGGGAAAATCCACGCTGCTGCAACACCTCAACGGCGTGCTGCGCCCTCAAAAAGGGACGGTGCGGGTGGGGCCGTATGACCTGTCTGACCCGAAACTGAACGGCAAAGAAGTTTGCCAGTTGGCCGGGTTGGTGTTCCAAAACCCGGAGCTGCAATTCTTCGAGCAGTTCGTCGGTGATGAAATCGCCTACGGCCCACGGCAGATGGGATTGAAGACGGGCATCGCCCAACGCGTGCAGTGGGCCATGGAACAAGTGGGATTGGATTTCGAAGCTTATAAAGACCGTATGACTTACACACTTTCCGGCGGCGAAAAGCGCAAGGTCGCCCTGGCCTCCATCCTGGCGATCAAACCGGAGATCCTGCTGCTGGACGAGCCCACGGGCGGGCTGGACCCTCGCTCCCGGCGGGAAATCCTCGAAAGGCTGGGGCAGTTGAAGTCGGAGGGCATGACGCTGGTATTCTCATCCCACCAAATGGAAGATGTGGCGCAATTGGCGGATGAAATGACTGTCATGCAGCACGGCGAAACAGCCGCATCCGGCAAGGTCACTGATGTCTTTTATCAGGCAGACTTGCTGGCAGCCAGCGGCCTGTTCCCACCCCTGGCCGTCTCCATCTCTCAATCGTTGAGCCAAAAAGGCTGGGGTGTCCCCGGCGGCATTACCCACCTGGATGACCTGCTGCCGGTGCTTCAGCGTCAGGGGGCAACCGCATGAGCCAGTTCGAGTTTCTACGCAGTGTGACCATCGGGCAATACTTGCCGCTGGATTCGCCGCTCCACCGGCTGGACGCACGCGGAACCCTGGCCCAGAAAGCTCTCGAACAGCCGGTTCATTTCTTGCTGGATGGCCGTCAGGTCCCCGGACGGATCCCATCCCGGGCCCAGCCACGACTGCGTCCCCACACGCCGCCCCTTTCTTCCTCAGTCCTAACCGACCCGCCAGCGATCAGCCGTGAACCGCCAAGCGGGGTCACCGAACCTCGATGGCAATCTTCTTCGATTTGGCCTCCTCAGCCTTCGGCAGCGTCAGCTCCAGGACGCCATCCCGGAAGACGGCGCGAATCTTGTCCTGTTGGATGGTCGCGGGCAGCGTGAAGCTTCGCTGGAAGGCTCCGTAGGCCCGTTCGATCCGAAGGTAGTTCTCCTGCTGCGCGTCCTTGGCGAAGCGCCGCTCGCCCTTGAGGGTGAGCGCGTTGTCCCGGATCTGGATCTCGATGTCCTCCCGGGACAAACCGGGCAACTCCGCCTTCAGAACAATCGTCTCCGGCGTTTCGTAGATGTCCACGGTCGGCGTCCAGGTGGAAGCGGCGATCCCCTCCTCCGACCGCGAGCGGGAGAGCGTCTGCTCGAAGAGCCGGTTCATCCGATCCTGGATGGACAACAGGTCGCGAAACGGGTCCCACTTCACCACGGCCATGCGCGTTCCCCTCTCTGACGCCGCCAGGCGCCGCGATCCGCGTCCGGCTGGATGCGCGGCCGCCGGCTCATTTCTTGTTCTTGCCGATGTCTTCGAACTCCGCGTCTACGACCTCGCCCTCGGGGGCGGCCCCACCTTTGGCCTCGGAC
>JBEKEX010000063.1:0-15102 GCA_050013615.1 Anaerolineaceae bacterium | reverse complement strand
TGCCTGGTTGCGGGCAGCGCGTCCCACGATGCGTTCGTGGTTCTTGTTGACTGCCACAACCGAGGGCAATAGCCGTTCCCCTTCGGCGGTAGGGATGACGACGGGTTCACCGCCGCTCATCACCGCAGCCACCGAATTGGTCGTGCCTAAATCAATACCAATGATCTTTCCCATAGATTCCTCCTAACGAGCTACTCTGACCAGCGCCGGGCGTAGCACCCGGTCGCCGATGGTGTATCCTTGCTGAACGACTTCAATAATCTGACCACTTTGATGGTCAGGACTATCTTCATGTGAAATGGCCTCATGGCGGTTGGGGTTGAAAAGCTCATTCTCCGCCGGGATGCGTTGGACGCCCTCGGATTCCATGATGCCCTCCAGTTTGTGGTAGATCAACTCCAATCCTTCCGCCCAAGTGGCGGCTTCCCCTTCGGTCGGCCGAGTTTTGAGAGCACGTCCCAAATCGTCCACGATGACCAGGTATTTCTTGATCACCGCGCCGGTGATGTTCTGGCGCATCTGCTCCTGGTCACGTTCCACGCGTTTGCGGTAATTCTGAAAATCAGCTCGTTCACGCTGCCAGCCCTCGAAGTTGTCCGCCGATTGCTGCTTGAGGTCGTCGATCTCTTTAAGCTGGGCGGCGTAATCTTTCAGCGGCACGGTGACTGTCTTGGGCTGTTCTTCTGCCGCGGCCGATGGCTCTTGCATTGGTTCGGCAGGGATGCCTGTGGTCTTTTCGACCTCTTCAGGCTTCTTGGTGCCTTTTTTCTTATCTGTCATGCAACTACCTTTCTCAGTTTAAATTGTCCGGCTGTTCATCGAGCAGCGTCTCAGAGATCAGGTCACTGAGCAGGCTGGAGACGAACCGCACCACCGAGATGGAGCGCCCATAGGGCATGCGCATGGGACCCAAAACGCCCAGCATGCCGGTTGCCAATCCCGGCGTGCCATAACGCGCCAGCACAACGGAGAACTGTCTCAATTCGTCCAGAGGGCTTTCGCCGCCGATCAACACTTGCACACCGCCGACGGCGTTGTTGGGCAATGACCGCGAGAGGAAATTCTCCAAGCGCGGCCGTTCTTCCAAAACATGCAGAGCGCGGCGGGCGTCTTCTGAGCCGGCGAATTCCGGTTCGGCCAGCACATAGCTTAAACCATCGATGAATACTTCGCCCGATACCACCGCGTTCGATTGTGTCATCTCTTCCTGCACCCAATTGGACACATCACCTTCGAGGCTATCGAACTGTGAGCGCAACGACTGGATGGATTCCGAGTCGCAGTTTTGCAGCTCCTGCGTCAGATGGGCTGCAGCGTTGGTGAGCTGTTCCTGCGATAGAGGCTCGGCCAGCGTCAAAATGCGCTGGTGGATCTCGCCGCCGACCATAACCAGCACCATCAACACCTGGCGGCCGCGAATGGAGATCAGTTCCAAGTGTTTGAGGCGTGCTTTTTCGGGGTGGGGCGATGTGACCAGCGAGGCAACCCGCGTCTGGTTGGCCAGCACCGATGCTGCCAGGCGCACCCACTGCTCCACATCCTCGCGCATTTGGTAGAACTGATGCGATATGGTACTGCGCGTGGCTTCCGGCAAGGTTGTGTCGCGGATCAGGCGGCTGACGAAATAACGATAACCTTCCTCGGTGGGCACCCGTCCAGCCGAAGTATGCGGCTGGCGCAAGTAACCCATCTCGTCCAGCGCGGCCAGCTCGTTGCGCACGGTAGCAGAACTCATTTCCAGCTTATAACGTTCCACCAACGCCTGTGAGCCAATGGGCTGTGCCAGGCGGATGTATTCGTGGATCACCAGTGTGAGCAAAAATTTCTGTCGTTCGGTCAATTCGTTCATATTTTACCTAATTTTTAGCACTCTCAGGCAAAGAGTGCTAAAAACATGTAAATTATGATACCATGCCAGCCAATAGGCGTCAAGAACTGGTGGGGGATTCTGATAAAAGATTTACATTTGAAACTGGCGTGATTGCTACCTACTATTCCGCAATCGCCTGAGTTCGGACAGTAATACTCGTAGGAACATAATTTTGGCCCGTCTGATCCGATTGAATAGCCCCATAACTGCGATTTACCGGCGAGAACGTATAGCCGGCCTTCACTGGCATCACTGTGCCGGACCAATTTTCCCCGACACTAAATGAATAGTTGCCGTTGTTATCTGAAATGACGGCCTTCGAACTCCCATCCAAATAGCTCACCCTGACCCCTGCCACCCCCACATCGCCGGAAATGGTGTACTCGCTCAGTTCGAAGGCTCCGATGTCGCAAAAACCATTTTGGAAGCGGAGGACGCCACGCTGATCCGCTTTGCTACAGGTGTCGTTATCGCCGGCATCGATCGCCGGGCTGCCGGGCAAGAGGGCAAAGGTCATCGTCGGCCCACCGTTATCGGCCAGCGGCCCCAGCAGTGGGTCAACAGCCAACAGCTCGGGACCACAGGCATGTGAGCCGGGTCCATTCGTCGTGATCAAGTTGTGCACATGGATGATCACACCGCTGAAGTTATAGCAATCCGACCGGGCGTTACTGTTGGCAAGGATAGCGTTGAATAAATACACGGTTCCCCGATCGTTATATAATCCGCCACCGTAATATTCTCCATTGTAAGTAACGTTCCCGGAGAAAGTGTCATTGTCGACAGTCAACGTGCCGCCCGGCCCATTGTAAATCCCGGCGCCCAGCTTGCGGGTAATATTGTTGGCAAAAGTGCTATTGATCACCCTCAATGTGCCAAGGTTGGCGATGCCCGAGCCATTACCCGGTTCGTAGGTATTATTGCCGGAAAACGTGCTGGCTGAAACGGATGCCCGCGAAGTGTTATAGATCCCGCCGCCATAACCGGTGATGAAACGATTGGTATCCCGATAACCGGCAGCATCGTTGTCGTCGAAAGTGGTTTGAGTGATTGAAAGATCGCCCTTGTTATAGATACCGCCACCACCATTGCGGGTGCTGACATTGCCGAAAAAAGTGCTGCCGGTGATCACCAGCGCACCGGAATTGAAAATACCGCCCCCCAACCCGCATGCAGCACAGGTGATGTCGAAATTAATTGTTTTATTGTCTGAGAGTGTGACGTTGGTGAGAGTCAGCGTACCGGCGTTGTAGATGCCTGCGCCCCAAGTGGCGATGTTATTGGCGATGGTGCTGTCATGGATGTTCAGCACACCTTCATTATTGATACCCCCGGCAATACAGTCCTGGCCGCACTGTCCATCGATAATATCCAGGTTTAGAATGCTGGCCGTGCTCTTATACGAAATATAAAGGACGGTAACGTTATGATTGCCGGAAAGTGCGAGCGGCGTTTTCAGGTTGGAGCCGTCCAGGGTCAAGTCTTTATCGATTTTCAAGGTCGCCGTAAGGATAAGGGTGCCACCTGCCAACGAAGGATCGAAGGTAATGGTATCGCCGGAAGCCGCGACATTAATAGCCTCCCGTAGCGTACATTCGGTGTCGTCGCAAGCGTCGTTTCCGGGATCGGCAAGTGAATTGACGGTCAGCGTCGCGGCATGAGCCGAAGCGGGGGCTGGGTTAAAGAACGCCATCATTGCAATCACTACGACGGTCGCAATAATTGAAATTGGCTTGCGCAAAGTTTTGGTCATGCCTGTAGTGTTATATGAGCGGTTGGAGACAAAGCTTTTTAGTTCCATCAAGTCGAAAGCACGAATAAAATATGAGATAGGTTGAATTATATCTGCTTCCATGCGCGGTCAGGGCGACCCGTTGGTCTGCCTCGCAGAGGGTCGCCCTGACTTCTGTTCGTTTTGTCAATGGGACAGATGATACAGCCCCAGATCGAATCCTTATTTTTGAACTCCGTCAGGCGTGATCACATACCAGACGCCTTGGACATTTTCACCGGTGGTGTCACCCGCGGCTTTGTCGCTTGCATAGTAATACAGCGGCCAGCCGTTATAAGTGACCTGTGTGGTCCCATCGGTGCGGGTCGTTGTGCCCAGCATGGACGCAGTGACACCCGTTCCGGCAGTTGGAGTTCCGGTGGTCAGCAAAGGCGGCCAGTAGGTGGCACAAGTACTGTAACAATTACTGGTATTAGGTGCGTCCTTGGTGTAAAGATACAGGGTCATGCCCTTCGAGTCAACCAGGATGGACCCCAGGGAAGCGTTCTGAGCGACGTTGATTGTAGTCGATCCACTGAGCATGGCCGCCGTGGATGCACTCGTCGGTGCAGTAGTCGCCGCCATAACAGGTGCTACCGTTTCAGTTGGGTTCATCGGGGTAGCAGATGCACAGGCAGAAACGATGATGGCGAGAACCGCAAGGCTGGAAATCAAAAATTTATTTTTCATATAGTTCCTCTATTCCCAAGTTAGTGATTACCTATGACCAAGATAACTATAATAAGTATGACTAAAATATATTATATTGTAGTTAATTTATCTTAATAGTCTGATTAACGATTTTTAAGTTCGTCCGTTGATGCTAATGATCGTCAGCAATCCACGCACCACTGGCGAAACAGAAGTTGGGAAGAGATTGAAGAATCACCCCGATTCTACGAGGAATGACCTCGCAACGCGACTTCAACCCCTTGACGCCCTTGCTTGACCCCCTTTTTTCCCTGTGTTATGATGACCAGGAGGTAATTAGAATGAATATCCGTCCGACATCGCAAGATCCTTCAAGGGATGATGGCGGTGAACCAATCCAGCAAAATAAACAAGACCAGCTTTCGCGACCTGCCAGAGGCTGGGGGCATATTTGGGAAATTTTAGTGCGCATGGGCCTTGGGGAATCGACCATCCGCATCGGCACTGGTTTAATTTCTGTAGTGCTGGTCCTGATCGTTGCCTGGGTGATGAGCGATTTCTACCTGGGTGGCCAGGTTCTGCCGTTTACACAAGAAGCAGCTCAAGCTGCATCCTTGCCGACCCCAACACTCGCCGCATCAATGCCCGACTATGCTGCCGCAGCGTCAACTGACGGCATCAGTCGCCAGGTGCAGATCCATACCATTTTACCGTCACGACCGCGCTTCGATGTCACCCAGTATCAAGTGCAACAAGGCGATTCGATCTACTCGATTGCCGAGAAATTCGGACTCAAACCCGAGACCATTCTCTGGGGCAACACCAGCACATTGATCAACCCGGAATTTCTGACCCCGGGTCAGACGCTCAATATTTTGCCCGTGGATGGCGTGTTATATACCTGGAATGCCGGCGATGGCTTGAACGGCGTCGCCAGCTATTACGGAGTAACAACCGATGACATTATCAACTGGCCCGGCAACCATCTGGACGTCGGCACACTAGGCGACCTTTCGCATCCTGACATCAAAGCCGGCACACAATTGGTCATTCCCGGCGGCACACAAACCATCTACTCATGGAGTGCGCCACAAATGAGCCGCACCGACCCTGCGGCCGCCAAGATCTATGGCCCTGGCTACTGCGGTCAAGTTTACACAGGTGAAATCGGCACCGGCACCTTCATCTGGCCGACAGCCAATCACACCATCTCCGGCTATGACTACACCCCGCCCATCCATCCCGCTATCGATATCGGTGCACAAATGTATGATGATGTGGTGGCATCCGACGGCGGTGTCATCGTCTACGATGGCTGGAACGATGTCGGTTATGGCAACGTGATCGTCATCGACCACGGCAACGGTTGGCAAACACTTTACGCCCACCTCAGCCAAATGTTCGTGAGCTGCGGTCAAAGTGTCAACCAGGGCACAAAGATCGGCGCCATCGGCGTGACCGGCAACTCCACCGGCCCGCACCTGCACTTCGAGATCCGCAATGCTTCCTATGGCACGGTCAACCCGCACCAGTACTTACCCGCACCATAAAGAAACTGTCTTCGAATAACTTGTCCGGCACTTCTCACAAAGTGCCGGACTTTTCATCTGCATTAGCTTCTTGAAAGCCAACCTTGTCCGCACGCTCACAAGGCAGGCCTACCACCGTTGTATAATTGATTTAGTAATATGCTTGGAGGTGAAAGATGCCTGCCGTATCCGAGATCCGTCCTTCTCCCATTGCAGGGCGCTGGTACGAGGGAAATCCCCAACGTCTCAGTCGACAAGTGGAACAATACATCAACGAAGCCGACATCCCCGATCTTAAGGGTGAAGTGGTGGCTCTGATCGTGCCGCACGCCGGGCACACCTACTCCGGCGCCACCGCCGGTTATGCGTTCCGCTGTGTGCGCGGTCAAACCCGCGATCTGGTGGCAGTCATCTCGCCGCTCCACGCTTATCATTTTGCCCCCCTGCTGACCTCGGCACACCAAGCTTACCAAACTCCATTGGGCACCATCCCCATCGACAGGGAGGCAGTAGCCCAGGTGGATGAAATCCTGGAAAAGCAAAGTGCAATGCGCCTTACGCCCGTTGCATATGACGAAGAACACTCCCTGGAGATCGAGCTGCCGTTCTTGCAATGTTCGCTGCAGGGAGAATTCAAGCTGCTGCCACTCATGATGCGCAGCCAGCAGCCGGAGACAGCCCATCAGGTCGGTTTGGCTCTGGCCGAAACACTCAAAGGGCGCAATGCCCTGCTGGTCGCCAGCAGCGACCTTTCACATTTTTATACCCAGGAACAGGCCAATGTCTTGGACGCTGAAATGTTGAGACAGTTCGCCTCATTCTCTCCTGAAGGGATCTTCAAGGCCGATGCCAGCGGTACAGGGTTTGCCTGCGGCATGGCAGCTGTGGCAGCCGTGCTGTGGGCAGCCAAAGAATTAGGCGCCACCAAAGTGGAAGTGCTGCATCATGCCACCTCGGCCGACGAAACCGGTGACACCAGCTCGGTGGTCGGTTATGGCGCAGCCGTCGTACTAAAATCGTGAACCGCAATGTTGCTGACATTGCTTCACCTCGCGTGTGCCTATGTCCTTAAACCATTGTTGTAAAAACTAAGAAATGCCAGAATACATCCAGGTCGCCGTGAACGTCCCCCTCGTGACAGGGGTATTCGATTATCATCTTCCCCTCGAGCTCGAAGGGCAGGTTAAACCCGGCTGCCTGGTGGTGGTGCCATTCAACCAGCAAACCGTGCACGGGATTGTGCTGCGCTGGGTGGCAGAGCCCCAAGTACAGGAAACCAAGCCGGTCACAGCACTGCTGGATCCACGGCCCGCCCTCACCCCGGCACAACTGGCGCTGGCGCAATGGATGGCGGACGCTTTCCTGGCGCCGCTGGCCGCCTGCCTGGACGTGATGCTGCCCGTTGGCCTCATCCAATTGGCCGATACGCGTTACTCGCTGAACGGCGATCCGAAGCCGGACGTTACCCTCTCACCTTTGCAACAACGATTATTGAAATTGCTACAGGAGCGAGGTCCCTTACGCGGCCGGCAGATCGATACCGCTTTGCCACGCCAAACCTGGAGGCCTGCGGCACAGGCGCTGGGGAAAAAAGGCTACTTGCTTACCCGGGCAGTGCTGCCGCCGCCCTCCGTGCACCCCAAGACCATCCGCACGGCCCAGCTTGCCATCCCACCCGCCGAGGCAGAAGAAGCATTGCAAAGCAAAAAGCATGGCACGGATGCTGCTCTCCAGCGCCGGTTGGCAGCCGTGCGTTTCTTACACCAAGAATCGGTTCCGGTCAGCGTCCCGTGGGTATATGCAGATAGCGGCTGCAACCTGCAAGATTTGAAGACCATGGCCGAAGAAGGCATTTTGATCCTGGGTGAAACGGAAGTCTGGCGTGACCCGCTGGCGAACCTGGACTGGGTGCCTTCGGAGCCGCCACCGTTGACGACCGATCAGACAAGCGCATTGGAAAAAGTGATCCAGGGAATACAAGAATGCATTGCCGGACAAGCCCCCTTGCCTTATATGCTGCATGGCGTCACCGGCTCCGGCAAGACCGAAATCTACTTGCAGGCCGTGGCCGAAACGCTGCGCCTGGGACGGCAGGCGATCATCCTGGTACCCGAGATCGCCCTCACCCCGCAAACCGTGCGGCGTTTCCTGTCGCGTTTCCCCGGCCAGGTAGGGCTGGTGCATTCCAAACTTTCGCCGGGTGAACGTTATGACACCTGGCGGCGTGCCCGCGACGGCAAATTGCCGGTGATCGTCGGCCCGCGCAGCGCATTGTTCACCCCGCTGCCGAACCTGGGGCTTATCGTGGTCGACGAGTGCCACGACGATAGTTATTACCAGGACGATTTCCTTCCGGCTTATGATGCCGTTACCACCGCGATCGCTTATGGACGCTTGAGCCAGGCGGCAGTGGTTTTGGGCACGGCCACGCCATCCGTCCGCATGATCTACCAGGCTGAAAAAGAAGGTTGGACTCGGCTGGAATTGCCCGTGCGCATCCTGGCGCACACCCAGGCCGTGAAAGAAAAGATGGCCAGCCTCAACTGCCCCATGCCACCCGTGCAGGCCGATGGTGTCACCGCCTCGCTGCCGCTGCCGCCGGTCCACGTGGTGGATATGCGCGAGGAATTGAAGCAGGGCAACCGTTCCATGTTCAGCCGCGCTTTGCAGACCTCCCTGGGGCAGGTTCTGGACGCCGGTCAACAGGCGATCTTGTTCCTCAACCGCCGCGGCAGTGCCACATACGTTTTCTGCCGGGAGTGCGGCTATAGCTTGCGCTGCCCGAACTGCGATCTACCGCTGACCTATCACGCCGGCGAAGCTATGCTGCTGTGCCATTCCTGCGGTTACCGGCGCAGCATGCCTCTGAAATGTCCCAACTGCGGCAGCGCTGCCATCCGCCAGTTCGGCGCCGGCACCGAGAAGGTGGAGCAGGAAGTAAAAGCGTTGTTCCCCAACGCCGAGACCCTGCGCTGGGATGCCGAAACCACCCGCCAAAAAGGCGCTCACGAGATCATCATGGCGCACTTCGTCAACCAGCGCGCCAATGTGCTCATCGGCACGCAGATGCTGGCCAAGGGGTTGGATCTGCCGCTAGTGACCCTGGTGGGCGTGGTGCTGGCCGATGTGGGCTTGAATTTACCCGATTATCACGCCGCCGAGCGCACGTTCCAGCTCCTCACCCAGGTGGCCGGGCGCGCCGGGCGCAGCCCATTGGGCGGCCAGGTGGTGCTGCAAACTTTCAACCCTGACCATTATGCCATCCGGGCCGCGGCCGCTCATGACTTCGCCGGCTTCTACCGCCAGGAGCTGGACTACCGGCGTAAACTTCGCTACCCGCCATTCGCCCGCCTGGTAAAGCTGGAATACCACACTCTGAAACCCGACCAGGCGGAACGCACAGCCCGCGCGATGGCACAACAGGTGCAGCACTGGATCGAAGAAGGCGATCACACTGCCACCGAGTTGGTGGGACCGGTGCCTTGTTTTTACGCCCAGGTGAACGGATATTATCGCTGGCAGATTATCGTGCGCGGACCGGATCCGGTAAGCATCCTGAAAGGGAAACCGCTGGGTGATTGGCGCATCACGGTGGATCCGGTCTCATTATTATAAGATTCGAAACACAAGAATATAGTTAAAAGACAAGCCACAGAGTGCAGTAGACTCTGTGGCTTGGTTTTCAATTCAAACTGTGAAAAATGGATGTCTATTGCAACACGTAATGCGGATTGACGTAGCCACCGTCCATATGGACCTCAAAATGCAAATGCGGTCCGGTCGAGTTGCCGGTGCTGCCAATTTGGCCGATGGACTGACCCTGCGACACCGATTGGCCGCAGTGGACCAATATGGCACTCAAATGGGCATAGACCGTCTCGTAGGTATGGGCAGCCGTATCGTGTTCGATGATGATCACATTACCATAACCGCCGCTCATGGCGCCGGCCCAAACCACTACACCGGAATCAGACGCCCACACCGGGTCACCCAGGTCACCGGCGATATCGATGCCCAAGTGACTTGGCCCATAGTCATTGCCGGAGAGATAATGGGCAGCTGACGGCCAAATAAAACCGCCGGTGCCATAAGCATGACTTGCCGGAATGGTGCACTGACTGGAGATTTTCGATGCGCCCGAATGTGGAGCCCAAGGAACTGCCACCACCCAATCAGTATATTGGCCGGTCCCACCGGGAATCATGACATATTGCCCAGACTCGACCTGCGGATCGGTCAGATCCAAATGATTGCCAGGCCAATCCAAAATGACCGATGGGTCGACCAGATATTTATCGGCAACACTCTGGAGCGTATCCCCTGCTTGCCATTTGTAATAAACGCCATCCACCGGCGGGATGTTGAGCACTTGCCCAATGGAGAGGGATTCCAGGTTGCCGTTCAACGTAGCCAGGTTGGCCCACAACACCGAATCAGGCTTCAAGTTGTGGTCGCGGGCGATGCCAAAAAGCGAATCGCCTTCCTGTACCGTATACTTGGTAACTTCCATACTGCTGAGATCGGCCTTACTCGTCTGTGGGTTGGCGCTGCGAGTGAGTGCTGTGCTATTGGACGATGACTGGTACGTCGGCAGCGAAACTGCGGCAGGCTGATCTGTGGTCGACGCCTCCGCAAAAGTTGGAATCACCCCAAAAGTTTGTAACACCACCACGACAGCCACAATCACCGTGACTGCCGCCACCACCCACGCTAACGTGGAAAGCCAATCTTTTCTCACGACCGGCTTTTCTCCCTCCGTGTTGGGAGAAGGTTCAAGGCTCACATATCCTCCGTTAATGACTCCAGGAATTCCTCGTTGCTCTTGGTCTTGATCATCCGCTGCAAAATAGCCTCGGTTGCCACTGACTGGTCCATGCCGGCGCCCTGCGGAGGTGTGCCGATCATCTGCAAATACATGCGGCGCAGCAGCCACACCCGCTGCAAGATATCCGGGCCGAGCAGTAATTCCTCGCGCCGCGTACTGGAACGTTCGATATCGATTGCGGGGAAGATACGGCGTTCCTGAAGGCGCCGGGAAAGATGTAGCTCCATATTGCCGGTGCCTTTGAACTCTTCATAGACAACGTCATCCAAACGCGAGCCGGTATCTACCATGGCCGTGGCGATGATGGTGAGCGATCCGCCTTGCTCGATATTCCGTGCCGCGCCAAAAAAGTGCTTGGGCGGATAGAGAGCGCTGGGGTCCATACCGCCGGAAAGAGTGCGTCCTGAAGGGTTGACCACCAGGTTGTAAGCACGCGCCAGGCGGGTGAGCGAGTCCATCAAAATAACCACATCGCGGCCGATCTCCACCAGGCGCTTGGCGCGCTCCAGCGCGATCTCCGCCGTGCGGACGTGGCTGGTGACAGGCTCGTCGAAAGTCGAGGCTACCACTTCGGCATCCACCGAGCGGTCCATATCGGTAACTTCCTCAGGGCGTTCGCCGATGAGAGCAATGATCAAATGGACTTCCGGGTTTTGGGTCGAGATGGAATTGGCGATCTGTTTGAGGATGGTGGTCTTGCCGGCCTTGGGCGGTGAGACGATCATGCCGCGCTGGCCGCGCCCGATGGGGGCAATGAGGTTGATGAGACGGGTGGAAATGGCGTGCGGATCGGTTTCCAGATCGAAGCGTTTTTCAGGGAAGATCGGGGTAAGGCTCTCGAACGTCGGGCGGTTGCGGGCGATCTCTGGATCGACGCCGTTGATACTTTCCACTTTCAACAGCCCGTAGTGACGTTCTGACTCGCGTGGCGGGCGCACGACGCCCAGCACCAAATCGCCATCGCGCAGGTCATAGCGCCGGAGCTGCGCCTGTGAGACGTAAACGTCGTCCTGGCCGATCTGGTAGTTGGTGCGCAGGAAACCGATGCCTTCCGGCATGATCTCCAAGATTCCGCCGCGCAGCTCGATGCCCTCTTTCTCGGCTTCTGCCTTATTCAAATTTTAATTGTGTCAATGAGATTAAGTCACACACTGCCTCTGCCCGTCAGGCACGGGCGCCCGCTAGAAGCGGGCAAGCAGGTGGTTTTCGAATTCAACGAAAGTTGCTGGGATTGGTTGGGTTCACAAGATCAAACGTTGACGCTGGCGATGACGCCCACTAACTCATTTCTCTAACTTCAACTTGCGAAACGATTATAGCATGAGCCACGAAATGATGCAAGCGGTAGCAACTCAGGAGTCAACCCAAGCAAGCAGTCCATCAGCTAATATAGTTTGGCAGACAACGACTATAAAATGCACAGGATGTCAAATGGTCGTTCACCATTCCCACCGACTGCATAAAGGCGTAGATAGTGGTGGTCCCGACGAACTTGAACCCCAATGTCTTCAAATCCTTGCTGATTGTATCCGAAAGCGGTATGCTGGCCGGGATCTGATCCATGCGCGTCCAGGCGTTGACGATCGGCCGATAGTCGACGTAGGACCACAGGAAATTGTCCAAGGAGCCGTATTTTTCGCAGATCTCGAAATACACGTTGGCGTTGTGGATGGCCGAATTGATCTTGAGCCGGTTCTTGATGATTCCGTCATTGTGTAAAAGTTTTTCCACCTTCTGATCATCGAAGTGGATCAGAGTCGCCGGGTCGAAATCGTTATAAGCTTCACTTAAGGCATCCCATTTTTTCAGGATGAGCAGCCAGCTCAACCCGGCTTGCTGGCCCTCCAGGCACAGCATTTTGAAAAGCTGCTTATCGTCGTGAGTCGGCAAGCCCCATTCTCGATCGTGGTATTCCTGCAATAATGAATTGTCTCTTGCCCAATCACAGCGTGTGATTTCAGTGGACATCAACAATCCCCTTTACCTGACAGTCATTAAGTTCATCCGGTAACCTCCACACGATACATTACTATACCATGGGTTTTCGACTGGTATAAGCCGGATGCATAATTCGTGCCAATGTTAACAAAAGATTATGATTTATTGACAAGACCATAAACTGATCTTCGTCAGTTCTTAACCTACGGCTGTTACACTATAAACAAATAAAAAGATAAATCATCGCTCGAAGTAATCGAACGACAGTTTTTAGGAGAAACAAGAATGCATATATTAGTGACCAATGACGATGGCGTGACTTCCCCAGGCTTGATGGCTCTGGCGCAGGAAATGCGCGCCCTTGGCAAAGTTTCGATCGTGGCACCTGACCGCAACTGGTCCGCTTCCGGCCACGTGAAAACCCTCGACCGCCCTCTGCGTGTCAAAGATGTGACCCTGGCCGACGGCAGCAGCGCCTACGCCTGCGATGGCGCCCCCTCCGATTGTGTGGCGCTGGCGGTGTGCGGATTTCTGCCCGACAAGATCGACCTGGTGGTGAGCGGCATCAACCCCTACGCCAACCTGGGACACGATGTCACTTACTCCGGTACCGTCACAGCCGCCATGGAGGCCGCCATTTGGGGCGTACCGGCTATCGCCGTTTCACTGGATTCACCAGAGAATTTCCACGGCACGCCGGATTTTACTCCGGCCGCCAAATATGGCCGACTGGTCGCACAAAACCTGTCCCGCTTTGGTCTGCCCCCTGACGTTCTGCTCAACGTCAACGTGCCCTTCCTCCCGGAAGACAAGATCCAGGGCATCCAGGTCACGCGCCAGGGACTGCGGGTCTATCACGACCGCATCGACCGGCGGGCTGACCCGCGCGGCCGCTCCTATTACTGGATCATCGGCGACTTCCCCACCGGCATCCCCGAGCCCGGCACCGACATCGGCGCCCTGGCCGCGGGCTACGTCTCGGTCACACCCATCCAGCTCGACCTCACCGCCTACCGTTGGGTGGCCGAGGTCAACGCCTGGGATTGGGAAGATAAACCGGTCAACATCGCCCTGCCGAAGACCATTTTTGCCTCTGCCAATCACATGCGTTGAGCTGCAAGCCCAACCCTGTGTACATATACTACCCCTCTTCTTCGTGAACCACCTGCTCTCATGCGCAGGTGGTTCTACGTTTAACGTACTCAAACGGTGCGATTATTGCAACGTATCCTTCAGAGGTGCACCTTGGGAGCATTACTGGATTTCTTATTACAGCTTATAAAAGTATTCAATCAGTGGTTCTCGCCTACTAAACCCACGTCGACCACGCCTCCTTCTACCTCAGCGGATCAATCCCCAACCACTACAGACCAGACCAGTACCGCAACAGACCAACCCGTTGCCACTCTTACTGAGCAGGCTCCTACTGAGCAGGCGCCTGCACCGCAGGTGCCGACTGCTCAACAACCTTCGGCGCCTGCATCGCAGATGCCACCCACCCAGCCGGAGGCGCTGCAGCGCAAAGTGATGCTGATCATCTTCAACCCCATCGTCCCCGATTCCGGCGGCAAGCGCCTGAGCGAGACCATGGACTGGAACGACCCCGATAGCCTGGTCACACAATACATCGACGATTTACGAGAATGCAGCTACGGCTATGCCAGCTTCAACATCGAAGAGCGCCACGTGGTGGACGGCTTCCCCGCCAAAACCGACGGTTACGCCTACACCTGCGCGGAGTTCATGCAATGCTGGCAGGCACAGAATGGATTCCACGTCCCGGATACGGTCGACTATGCCCCCATCCTCTCGCAGTTCAGCATCCCCGCCAAGATCAACAGCGGCGCCATCGACGAGATCTGGATGTTCGGCCCGCCCTACTCCGGCTTTAATGAATCGGTAATGGCCGGCCCGGACGCCTTCTTTTGCAACGCCGTGCCGCTGACCGTCTCGGATACCCTTTCGCGCCGCTTCATTATCATGGGTTTCAGCTACCAGCGCGCCGTGGGCGAAATGCTCGAGAGCATGGCCCACCGCATCGAATTCAGCATGAAGTACGTCTGCCGCAGCATTCCCACCAATTCCAACCTGTGGCAGCGCTACGAGCTTTACGACCAGATTGCCTCTGGCAAAGCCGAGGTGGGCAGCGTCCACTTTGCGCCCAACAGCTTGCAGGATTACCAGTGGGGCAGCCCCACTTACGTGATAAGCCGCTGCGACACCTGGTACCACTTCCCCGATCTGAGCGGCGACGGCCGCATGGTCAACTGTTCCGAATGGGGCGGCGGCGATATCCGTGCCCACCACCGCTGGTGGATGCTGCACCTGCCGCACGTCACCGAAGAAACCGGCGGCATCGCCAACAACTGGTGGCTGTACGCCGTGGACCCCGACCAGGCAAAATAACAGCCCAACTTTCATTGCAAGGTAATATCAATCCGGTCGAATCGAGGGTTCGATTTTGTTCGAATCCCGGAGCCTTTATCAGAACGGGGTAAAATAATCCTCTGGAAAGGAT
>JBEKEX010000062.1:0-12097 GCA_050013615.1 Anaerolineaceae bacterium | reverse complement strand
ATAATGAGCACTCTTAAGCAAATGGAATCAACATGAAAAAGTATTTCTTCAAGAGAAATGTTTGGCTTTCAGATGAAGAGTATTTAATAGAATTTCCAGACAATTGGGATGTAACCATTTACGGGGATCAACCCCTGCCTGCTTTGTCGGATATTGATATTGAGGAAAAGTTCAATCACCCAATTGGGTGCGCCTCGATCCCATTTCTAGCGAACAACAAAAAGACTGCAGCGATCGCAATTGACGACCTCAGTCGCCCAACACCGGTAACGGTGATCTTAACAAAGGTCATCGCCCAGTTGAAATCAGTCGGGATCGACGAGAAAGACATCACCCTCCTAATAGCCACCGGAACTCACAAGGCCCTTTCAAGTGAAGATGTTTTAAGAAAAATCGATAAGCTAGATTTTAAAGAGATAAAGGTCATCCAGCACAATTGTCGAGAAGACTGTGTTTTAATCGGGCACACGGATGAAGGTACACCAATCACAATAAACAAAAAGTTTTTGGAAAGTGACGTAAAGATATCTGTTGGGAGCGTCTATCCCCACCCCATCGCCGGTTTCTCTGGTGGTAATAAAATGGCAGTAGTTGGATTAGGCGGATATGAAACAATCCGCATTCTACATGACCTGAAGAGTGGCACAAGTACGCTAAACAGGAGCATTGAACATCCTTTTCGATGGGAGATCAACAAAATCGCGGAAAGGATAGAGATCGACTTTTGCGTCAACTTGGTATTAAATCAAAACAGAGAAATATGTAATATGTTTGCAGGCCATCCCGAAAAAGCATTCGTCGAAGCCGTTGACTTTGTTAAATCGGCTTTTTCCGTGCCTTTGCGAAAAGATGCCGATTTGATCATTTCAGATATTTATCCATTCGATATGGACCTACAGTTTGGGTTTGACCGCGGAATCTGGCCTTTTGAGCACGCTAAAAAAGCTACCCAAAAAGTGTTATTAGCCAATTGCGCTAGAGGGATCGGCGGCCACGATCTATTTCCGGTGTCAAATCCGATCCAATCAAGAATAACGAGAAGGATCGTAAACTTCCAACTGAAAGACCTGACTCAAATTGGCAGTAGACTCCAATCGATTCGAAACATACTCTGGCGCCGTAGTTTACATGTGATTGTAGTTTCACCTAATATTTCAGAAAGTGAATTAAAAACAGTGTTACCCAAAGGGCAAGTTGTTATGAACTGGCAAGACGCATTAGACAAGTTGGTCAAATTACAAACGAATAAAACCAATGTAAAAGTCGTGATCTACAAAGCGTCTCCTTTGCTGTTGGCCAACTTTCAGGACGGAACCATATGACAAAAATTGGAATCCTTACAATAATCGATGCCAACCATGGCTCCTGTTTATTCAATTCGTCCCTCAATACGATGATCTCCGGTTTAAATGAGCAATACGATGTTCATTTTTTAGAATTCCTGGATGCCGCTTTTAGGGCCAAAGAAACATTGCGCTCACTAAAAATTAACAATAAGATCCCGTTCTACAACTTTCAGAGATACCTAACATTGAATAAGGTAACAAAACAAAATTTATCGATCGATAAGATCGTCAACTTCCACCGCACTGATGAACTGATAAACGATGTGAATGCCAGGCAATATGACGCACTTATCACTGCAAAAGTCGTTTGGAACATTTTGCCCGAGACCACTTTTCTGAACATCTACTGGCTGCCCAAGAAAATCAAAGCCAAGAAAATCGCCTATGCAATTTCAGGACACCGCACAGATCTTGAAATGTTTCGCAGTCTCAAAAAACAGGTTTATGACACCCTGCGCGATTACCAGTTGATTGGGGTAAGAGACAAGATCACCCAGATCATGATGGAAGAGGCTGGGATTGATAAGGTCGTCCCGGTTCAACGAATTACAGACCCGGCATTCTTTTACCAGGAAAAACCGATCGACTTTTCCGTGCTCATCGAAAAGTATAAAATCTCTAAAGAACGCCCCATTTTGGGTATGCTCTATTATGGGAAAAGCCAGATATCAGCAAGCATCTGTAGCCATTATCATGCTCTGGGCTACCAGATCATCAATTTCAACATGTTCAACCCTTGCGCCGATCTAAATATCGGTCACCGCGTGGATGTAGACGAATGGGTTACATTGATCAAACACCTTGATTTTTGCATCACAGACCGCTTCCATGTATCGGTGATTTGTCTGCGCGAAGGAACTCCCTTCGTGGCGTTTGAACCATTTCAGCCTAAAACATTATTGAATAGCAAAGTATTCAGTTTGCTCGAGAGTTTCAATGTGGAAAGCTCTCTGTACCAGGACACTTATGCGGATGAGTTCGACATAGATCAATTTATATCCACTTGCGATTCAGTAAAAAAGATTTGGAGCTCTGAAATATCACCGATCATTCGTGCCAATCTACAAACCAATAACCAGCTTCAACGCGAGTTCCTATTATCGGTGAATAAATGCCTTGAATCATAAACCGTGCTTGCGAAAAGCGAGCAATCGCCGAAGGATTCTATTTGGTCCGCTCCTGGATCAAGTCTGCGGTCTAAGCATACGCCATAGTTCCCGAAAAAGTCTTTCTCCTTGTTGAATCCAAAGACCACGAAGGCCAATGGGTAGCCGCGTCGCTCAGGCATTCCCGGCGTTTATCATTTAACGAGTACAACTTGGCCTGGCTCATGCTGGACGCGTCCACTATGGCGTGTTGCTCAAGGAATAATTCGACGGCTTTTGCGTGGTCGACCGGAGAGCTGAGTGCACTGTGCAACGCTTGTTGTTGTTGGTTCCAAATCTTTCGGTTCGGATCGATCACACCTGTCCTATAACAGGGTTGCGTTATCCAAAAGAGCGAAATTCAAATTCTTGCGGTTCCAAAATGGACGTGGATGACCAATTTACCAATCGCTGGCGTACATATATTCACAGTTTGATGTTCCGCTTTAAGGAGGATAGGCGAAATTGATTTATAGCTATAATTATTTTATGGATTGAATATGAAACAGAAATATCTAGAGCATCCAGTGGCTTCTGCACTTCTTATCGAGATGATCAATTGTAAGAATTAGCACTGAATAATTTTTTTAATCGATCCAGTGCCACCCATCACTTATATATTATTTATGGATGATAACTAAATCCAGACAGAGATTTCATGCATACCTTTTCTACTAATCACTCCTCAACAAATAAATCAACAAGAAAAAGAGCAATTTTTATATTCATGGGCAGTCACACTTTTCGTAGCGCTCTTTATGAGACGGTCGATATTACTTTTATCAGAAATCTATTCGAATATCGGCTAGTGGATCATTCAGATATCCTTGTAACTTCTATATTTCCAAAGCGAATACCAGAGGAAAAATATAGGGAAATAACTGAAAAAGAAGATAATTTAAGGAAATTAGCACAAAACAATGGAATTGAAATACAGTTCTATCATATTAAAAGTAGAACCATAAAAGATGTAATAAACGCTTCAAAAGACATCAACCGGATTGCTACAAATTATGATGATCGGTTCATTTGGGCGATGAACTACTTCAATTGCTTTATTGGTGTTCTCATAAAGAAACAAAATCAGGAAACACATCTCCATTTTGACATAAGGGGATTAGTCCCTGAAGAAGAATTATTCTATTCTAAGTCGAATATATTGTTTAGATTAGTTAAATTTATGATACTCCGGATAATGGGTAGAATAAATATAAAAAATGCCGATTCAATTTCAGTCGTATCAAGACGGTTTAAAGAATATATTGTAAAGAAATACAATTTGATATCACAAAAAGTTGTTACGATACCCTGTTTCTTTGATCAAAATCAATTTTATTTCGATGAGACATTGAGATTGAAGTTCCGTAATAAATATCATATCGCGGATCATCAAAAACTGATTTTTTATAGTGGTACGCTGCTAAAATGGCAGGAACCTGATTTATTATTTTCTTTCATAAAAAATCTTCAAATACAAGATAATCACCAAGAATTACGATTTATGATACTTACCCTTAATCAAGAGAAAGCCCGCCAATATATGCTCAAGTACAACATAAAGGACTTGATCATTGAAAGTGCTAGTGGTCAAACGTTAACCGGCTTATATAGCGCTGCTGATATTGGCATTGCGGTCAGAAGCGATAACCTCGTGAGCTATTTCTCATCTCCCGTGAAAATTCCTGAATATCTTGGGACACAAAATTGTCTGATTTTATTAGAATGTATTGGTGATTTTGGTTTAGATTTAAAGAATAAGAAATATGCGCTCATCAAGAAGGATAAAAAAGACTTACTTACTACAAACATTGAGGAAATTAAAGGATTAATAAAACCAAATACTGATGATCTGGCAGAGATAAAGAATAACTATAGCTACCAAAACAACATTGAATTGACAAAAAGGATTATCAATCAGTGGAATGGAAAATGATCCTGTCTTGCTTCATTTCTCTTAAAACCACAGCTTAGGAGATTTCTCTCCTAAGCTGTTATATTTTCCACGACTTACTGTGCGGGAGTTGCGCTATTACTCAAAAAGTTATTGAGACTGAATACCGGAGTCGCCCCACCCATCACACTGGGCAGCTTGCCATCCCACTTGGTCAGGAACAAATACTCGAGGTATTCGGGGGTCAACGAGCCGGTGTTCTTCAGCGCCGCCTGGGCATCGGCCTGGCCTTGGGCCTGGGCGACGACCGTCTCCGCATCGATCTTGGCCTGGTCTAGTTTTTGCTGGCTGGTCTGGACTTGCTGCTCGGCCACCTGCTTAGCCTCGATGGCTGCCTGATATTCGGACGAGAAATCGAAGTTCACGATATTGAAATTCTCGACGATGATGTTATAAGGCGCAAGCCGGGAGGTTAACTCCTCTTCAGCCTTGGCGCGCACCTCTTCCCGGTTGGTGATCAGTTGTTCGGCGGTGTATTGCGCGGTGACCGCTTTGAACGTATTCTGAACAGCCGGCGCGACGATCACATCCGGATATTCTGTCCCAATATTCTGATAAACAGAAGCTGCTTTTGTCCCATCCAGGTGATAGTTGATGGCGATCTTGGAGGTGACCACCTGCAAATTCTCGGACATGGCCGAAGCGTCCACTTCGTCTTTTTGAGTCTGGACGCTCATATCGACAATCTGGTCGACGAATGGGATCTTGAACCCCAACCCCGGATTCGCCACGCCGATCACGGCATCAAAGCGGGTGATCACGCCCACGTATCCAGCAGGAACCGTATAAACGGAGGCAAGGGCCAGGATGATCAAAACCAAGACTACAATAAAACCAATAACCACCGCCCCCATTCCCCTTCTGTTCAAATTGATCGTATTCTTACCAGCTTGAGTGTACATGGTGACATTCTCCTCGTGTTATTTATGAAATGACAACGGTCATACTGTAACACATTTATATACGAGAATTTCGTATAAAGTGTGTTAGAAATTTATATATTCGGTTGCCGGATTAGGTTGACTAGCTTGAATTAGCCATTTCAGTACAAGTAGGACGGGTGGGACTTGAACCCACAAGGGATCTCTCCCGACGGATTTTAAGTCCGTTGCGTCTGCCAATTCCGCCACCGTCCCAACAGCAATATTCTAACGCAGTTTTCGGATTTTGGAACGCCCGGTTTCGAGCAATTCTGCGCCCACTCCTATGCGGCGCTGCGCGGTAGGGTCATGCGGTTAACGATATAAGCCCAGCGCGAGGCCAAATGGACGAACGGCGATGAAAGCCGGGTATGCGGGATACCCTGGCGGATCACGCTGCGCAACTCCACGGCGGTCTCGAAATAGGGTACTTCCAGCGTCGAACGTCCTACTTCAAACAAGGTGTGCGAATCAGAGCCAACTGTGCCGGCAACGTGCTGCTCCTGCGCCAATTGAAGCGCCTGATCGTTGAGGGCCGGGTTGATGCAGCGCGAGTTGAACACTTCGATGGCATCCACCAGGGGCAAAATGAACATCAAATCGGTTATCGGCCAGCCGGAACGTTGCAAATCGAAGGGATGTGACACACTGATGAAAGCGCCCTGCTTGTGTAGGCGGTCGATGGCGTCCATCGGTTCCAGCCCGTAGGGGACTTCTTCGGTCACAAATGAAGCCAGCAATTCGCCCTTGGTGGTTTTGATCTCCTCGCCCACGATCACCAGCTCGGGGTCCAGCGCCTTGGCTTCCAGTGCGCCGCGGATGGTGTTGTGATCGGTGATCACCAGCCGGTCGACGCCCTTTTTATGGGCGGTTTTCAAGAGATCGGGAATTTTATTGAGGCTGTCAGAGGAAAATTGGGAATGGCAATGGAAGTCAACCCGCAACGATGATTTCATGTTCTACCTGTAATCCAAGCAAATCTTTAGACATGGTCCATACCAGGATGCCCAGCCCCACGCTGTACCAAAGCGTCACCAGGCGGAAGAGCAGCGTGGCAGCGGCAGCCATCGCCGGCGACGCTCCGATCGAGATACATAACAGGCCTGCCAGACTGGCTTCCTCGGCGCCCAGGCCGCCTGGCAGCGTGGTTGCTGCGCCGATCATCGTCGCCAACGACGCCAGAAAAATGGCAAATGCCGCCAAAGACAGGGTCGGAGAAAAACCGAGACCGAACAAAATCATATAAAAGGCCATGCCCACTCCGCCCCACGCCAGCAACCCCAGTCCAACCGCCGCTAACAACGGCCCGGGGAGCAGCAACGAATAGCTGCCCTCGTAGAACTCGCGCAAGCCGTTGACGAAGTCTTGCATGGAAGGGAATTTCTCGACCCAGGAGAGGACGGCCAATGCTGCCGGTCGGATTTGCAGTAATACCACCAGCCCCAAAACCAGGGTGAGGATGGCCGCAAAAGCCGGCCAGAACTGTGGATACAGCGCTACCCCCACCAACGACAAGAACAAGATGGCAATACCATCCGTGATGCGCTCGGCGACCACGACTGCAATGCCGCGTCCGACCGGCATGCCGGACTTCTGGTTGAGCCACACCCCTTTCATCAACTCGCCCACGTTGACCGGGGTAACTGCCAGTGGAAAGCCGGCCATGAAGAGGCGCAAGCTGAGAGGCCAGCGTATCTTGGTCACACCGATTTGATGAAGATAATAGTGCCATCTCAAAAAGCGGATGAAGAAACTAAACGTTGCACACAGGAGCGCCAGGGGGAAAATCCACCAGGAAAAATTGAGCATGGTAAGGCTGACCATGCGCAGGTCAGCCAGTAATGCCAGGCCTATCACCACCATAAACCCCAGAATCAGACCCGGAATGATGCGCCGAAAACCCAGGCGTGTTTGCGGAGGAGTGTTAGCTTGAGCATTCATGTCACCCCATTATACATTAATGCAAGCAGAACGAATTAACAGTCCTGTAATGCCAAAGTTTTAACAAACTTTGGCTGATAGAAATTGTTTCACCCTCAAAATGGGTCTTTTTTTGACTTTTTCTTCCATTTATGCTATTCTACAGTATGAAATTTCCCCGGCAGGTGGCGGAAAGCATCATATTACTCGTATAGAAGGTATAAATGCAGCGCGAACGCGTTTCAGAAAATGTCTATTGGTTTCAAAGCGAGATCTACGCACAGGTGACCGCCGGTGCCGTCACCGGGCCGCAGTGGGCAGTCGTCATCGATACATTGGCCATGCCCGAAGAGACATTGGCCATGCGCAGCTTTATCGAAGATCAGTTGAAAGTCCCCGTCCGATACGTGATCAACACCCATTCTCAAGCCGATCATTGCTGGGGGAATGATTTTTTTCCCGGCGCCACCGTGATCGCTCACGCTTTGTGCCGCAAAGCCATGGTCGAAAAAGGACCAGCGGCGCTGGAAGCGGCACGCCACCAGAATCCCGTCTTCAAGCCCATCAAGCTCATCCCTCCCCACATGACTTTCGATTCCGGCACGCTTTCGTTGCGGGTCGGGAAGAAAAACCTGATTCTCATGCCCACGCCCGGGCAAAGCGAAGACGGCATTTCAGTGTTGGTCGAAGAAGACCGGGTGCTGTTCGCCGGTGATGCATTCATGCCGCTGCCCTACATCGTCTTCGGCGATCTCGACGAATTGGCTGCCACCACCAAAAAGATCGGCAAGATGAGCCTGGAAAACATCATCCAGGGCCACGGGGATATCATCCTGCGTGGAGAGATCGACGAAGCTGTCAAGGAGAATATTGCCTATCTGGCCGCATTGAAAAAAGCCGTGCGGACGGCTTCCCATCGCAAGAACGCGCAGGAACTACTGGAAACGATCACTATCGAATCCTGCGGTAAGAGTCGGGTTTATCTAGGCGGCCTGGCTGAAGAACTGCACAGGCGTAACGTGCGCTTTCTTTATCGGCAAATGATGGCAGAAAAGGCGGAAAAGCCGGAGATCGAAAAAGAATAAATAACCGGGCGCCTCGAAGCGCCCGGCTTGTTTTCTATATGATTGCGTCTCCCTAAGAGCCAGAATTGAAACGTTTCTTGAAATAAGCCCGCAGGCCAACAACCCGTTCGGTGCCCTGCCGCAGCCGTTCCAGATTCGGACGTAAGGCCCACAATACCACGCCCAATACAAAGACCCCATAGGCGATATCGATCCAATTACCCTGCCCTGAAAGCCAACGGTAACCAAAGATCACAATGGAGAAAAAGCCCATGCTGATGGTGGTTAGCGAAGCATAACCAATGAACAGGTAGATCAACACTCCCAGGGGCAGCAGATAATGCCAACTCGGTGCCCAGAGCGCAATGGCACCCCCCAAGGCAGTAGCTCCCCCGGCACCGCCCTGCAAGCGCCAGCGCCCGTCAGCATTTTTCTTCGCCAAGAACAGGGAATAGTTATGGCCCAACACTGCAAGCAACGCAGCCGCCACTTTGATCCACTCAGTGCCCGGCACCAAGCTACCGGCCAGCCAGCCGCTTGCCACACCCTTAAGAACATCCAACAATCCCGTGAGGGCGCCGGCAAGCCAGCCCGCAGCCCGCATGGCGTTCGTCCCGCCGGTTCGACCGCTGCCAACCTGACGAACATCCTTGCCGTTAGCTATCCGAACGACAATCAAGCCCGAGGGAATCGATCCCACGAGGTAAGCCAAGATCAATGCAGAAACGATGTTAATCACCATTGCCTATACCTGTCTTCATGTGTAATAACCCTGGAATCATATCACGGTTACTCATAACTCTGCCAAATCAACTGTAGTGGCGATGCCTGTTTCTCAATGATCGAAAAGCCTTGCACCTGCCATTCCGTTTCCTTGGGCGCCCAAATGAGCGTGACCGCGGGGGGATAATTGAAATTATCGATATCCGTCGGTGACGGGGTCTGTGGGCCGCGAGGATGGGAGTGGAAAATCGCCACCACTTCCAATCCATGCTCTTCCAACCAACCTAAAGCTTTGATCTGTTCCCGGGGTTCCATTTCGAACCGCTCCCGGCTATGTAGCTGGTTCATAATCGGAAATACGATCCGTGCCTGGCTGCCTGTTCCCCCTACCAGCCCACAGGCTTCCTCTGGCAAACACTGGAGCACGTGCTCCAGCATGGTTTGATAATGCACCCGATCCAATGTCAGGGTAGACATGGGACAGCTAACCTCGCATCAGCAGCGCCAACAACCAAAAAACGGCCGTCATTGTCACGGGTTCAAACCAAAGGGAACGGCCAATCTGTTTTTCTTCGATTGCCCCCGCCAGGCTGGTCAAGCCATAAGCCGCGCCGGTCACGAACAGCCCATATTTCAACGGCGTTAGCGGCCAATAATGCAATCCCACGGCCAACTGGGCAACGACCAGGCCAATGCCAATGGCCCACTCGATGTACCACTTTCCTCCCAACCGCAGATGCAGCGTCCTTAATGAGAGCAAGCCAACCGTGGGAGCCAGCGTCAGCAAGATCACGTAAAGCCGCAGGCCGGCGGCGCGCACGGCGATGGCCAGGATCAGGTATAACGCCAGTGTAACCGCCGTTAATCCCACTGAAGCCAGCGCATAGCGGATGTCGAAAGCATCCACTGCAATATATTCGGCGATCAACACCATTACCAGCAGCAAGCTGCCAAAAGCGAAGACCGCCCACCAGCCCAGACCCATCTGCAGCGTACCGAGCGGCACACTCAATGCCCAGGCCGTGAGAGCGGGCGTGAACCAATGCACCAACGTCCGCTGGCTGCCCAAGTGTGGATGAGCCCGCACCAGCCAATCCGTTCCGGCGGCGGCCATGGCCGCCACCAGGAACGAAACCAGTGTGGCATAGCTCAGATTAAATTCCAACAGGATGCCGGGTAATTGATAACTGAACTGGTTTTGCGGCACGCGCACAAAAGGGATGAGCGAATAGGCCAGCATGATGCACGCGGCCACCACGCTCAGCCTGCTCACTTCGGGCAAATGCCGATGCTCTTCCATGCCACGATTGTAATCTGGATTTATTCGATTTGCCTAGCTACTTTCTCGATCTATAACCCCTCGAAGAGATCATGCTCGACGTGATGGTTCTTGACCACCGGATAGCCGCGCATGAAGGTCTCCTCAGCCGCAAACATGCGCCGCCACCAGCCCATCAGGCCGGTGTTCATGGATCCGCCACCCTGGCTGGCGTGGCAAGCCGCTGCCTGGTCGCGTATCTGCGACACCGGCCGGTAATCGACACGGGCATCGATGGGAAAATCGACTTCAGCAATCGAAGCCAAATCGATATCTTTGTTACGCCCAAAATGGTGCGGATCGTTCCCGAACAAACGGCTGATGCTCAGGGCAAGCCGCATGAACTTTCTTGGGAACGTATTGAAGTACAGCTTTTCAGGTTGGTAAGGCGGTAAGCCGTCATCCACCATGGCCGGGTTAGAGGAAATGTTACAAGCCAGCACAGTCGCCTTGTGCACCGCAATGTGGTCGGGATGGCGATACCCGCCAATGGGGTCGAAGGTAACGACCACCTGGGGCTTGAGCTGGCGGATATAATGGGCGATCTCACGCGCCACCTTTTCTACCGGCTGGGCGGCCAATGCCTGCGGATGGCTGTTGTCGATCGAGCCCGGCATGCCGGAATCGCGATATCCCAAGAAATAAACTTCTGTCAAACCCAAAATGCCGGCCGCACAGCGCAGCTCGTTCTCCCGCACCTCGGCAACGGAATGAAACCCGTTCATGAAGTTCTCGTCCACATCGCCCACTTCACCGCGTGTGGCACAGATCAGGTACACTTTAACGCCGCGCTTGGCATACAATGCCAACGTCCCGCCCGTACCGAAGGTCTCATCATCCGGATGGGCCATCACGGCCAATAAAACTTTATCGCTCATGGATTCTCCTTGCGCTGTCAAGAGACAATAGCTTCATTATTGTAATCGAAAACCGCTAGTGCCTTTTCGCACTGTACAACACCCGCCATATTGAACGTAAAGCCATTCTCGAAAAGAACGATCAATATTGCAACATGTCCGGGTCGATCTGCTGCGCCCAGGCATTGATCCCACCTTCCAGGCTGCACACATCCTGAAATCCATTTTCGATCAACAGTCGCACGGCGCGACCTGAGCGCACGCCCGTCCGGCAATAGCACACGATCGGTTTCTCCCGATCCAGCCGGTCCAGGTGCTGTTCGAGTTGGTCTATGGGGATGAGCACAGCCCCCGGCAGCGTGGAAATCTGCTGCTCGACCGGCGCACGTACATCGATCAATTGGAGCGCCTCGCCGGTTTTTAGCTTTTCAGCCAGCGCCACCGGGGTGATCAAATGATCCGACTTCATCGCCGGTTTGTGCTCACGATAAGGGACGCCGCAAAATTGTTCGTAATCCACGAGTTCCTTGATCACCGCGTGCGGGCCGCATAGTTTGCAATCAGGTGCTTTCTTCAAGTGGATTTCCTGGAAGCGCATTTCCTGCCCGTCGATCAGCAGCAAGCGGCCGACCAGCGACTCTTTCATCCCCAGGATCAATTTGATCGTTTCCGCCGCCTGGATGGTACCAACGATCCCCGGCAGCACACCAAAGACTCCCCCATCCGCGCAGGAAGGCACACTTCCTGGCGGTGGCGGCTCCGGGAAGAGGCATCGATAGCAGGGGCCAACGCGGGAATCGAACACACTGACCTGTCCCTCGAAACGGAAAACGGAGCCATACACATAAGGCCG
>JBEKEX010000061.1:0-12102 GCA_050013615.1 Anaerolineaceae bacterium | reverse complement strand
ATCGCCGCAGGCATCCACTCCGGTTCGGGCAGCGCCATGCTGCGAATGGGGCCCCTCAAATTGTTCGCCGATGGCGCTTTGGGACCAAGGACCGCCGCCATGCTCGAGCCTTATGAAGCTGAGCCTGCCAACATCGGCCTTTTGACCTTGACTGCCGAAGAGATCTTTTCGACCGGAGTTCAGGCGATACAGAACAGCATCAACCTGGCAATCCATGCCATCGGTGACCGGGCAAACCGCGAAGTTTTAGACGGCTACCAGCGCCTCAGAGCCTATGAAGAACAACAGCATTTGCCCCACCTCCGGCACCGCATCGAACACGTGCAGCTCTTGCACCCGGATGATGTATACCGGTTAGCCAAGCTCGGACTGGTTGCCTCCATGCAGCCCATCCATGCTTCTTCTGATCGGGAAATGGCCGACCAATATTGGGGTGACCGTACCAAATTGGCCTATGCCTGGAGATCGCTTCTGGATTGCGGCACTACATTGGCCTTTGGCTCCGATGCCCCTGTAGAAAGCCCCAACCCATTTTGGGGCATGCATGCCGCCATGACCCGCGTACGCCAGGGCGAGCCGCTTGACAAATCCTGGCAGTCACAGCAATGCCTGACATTCGATGAGGCGCTGCACGCCTATACCGTGGGTGCGGCGTATAGTGCCGGCTGCGAAGCCTGGCTGGGGCGTTTGTCACCCGGCTATGCTGCCGATTTGGTTATGTTTTCTTATGATCCGAAGGATACCCAAAAGCAGGATTTCTATATAATTAAGCCAGAAGCGACCATGGTCGCCGGTTCCTGGGTTTGGAACGCCTCAGATTTACGGTTGTAGGTAATGCGATGAGTGAACTTCCTCCCTTATCTCCTGAAGTACTGATCCCCCGCCTGGGAGATTTTTTGGTCGAAAAGAAGCTGATCACCATAGAGCAGCTTGAGATCGCCTTGCTGCACCAGCAAGAAGTCCGCAAAAAAGGCAAATCACCTTTGCTGGGCGAGCTCCTGATCGAAATGGGGTTTGTGGACCGCCAGGCATTGAACACCGCTATTACCGAGCAGATCCTCTCCCTGAGAAATGCATTGGAAGAGTCCAACCGCTTGCTCGAACGCCGGGTGCAACTGCGCACGGCCGAGTTGGAAAAAGCGCTGAACAAGCTTTCAGAGCTCAACCAAATGAAAGCTAATTTCGTTGCAAACATCTCCCACGAATTGCGCACACCGCTGACCCATGTCAAGGGATATTTGGAACTGTTGATCAATGGCGATTTGGGGCACAGTACAGCCGAACAACGCAAGGCGTTGGAGATAATGTCCGGATCGACAGAACGCCTCGAAAAGTTGATCAACGATCTGATCCGTTTCACGGATATGGAACGCGGCCAGGTGACACTGGCCATCAAGGCCGTCGACCTGCAAAAACTGCTGGAACGAGTTTATCTTCAAACCTTGAACCAGGCCCGCGAGCAAAAAGTGGAATTGCAACTGGCGCCGCCGGCCGAAAAACTGCAAGTCTTTATGGATGAACAACAGGTTGCATGGGTATTAACGGAGCTGATCGAAAATGGGGTCAAATTCACTCCCCCCGGCGGCCATGTCAAGATCGGCTTTGAGTTGCAAAGTGACCTGGCATATGTCTATGTGAAAGATGACGGCATCGGCATCTCACACGAAAACCAGGAGAATATCTTCACGCCCTTCCACCAATTGGATGGTTCATCCACCCGCAAGTATGGCGGGATCGGGTTGGGGCTGACCCTGGCACAGCGGATCATCGAAGCACATGGTTCTGCCATCGAAGTAATTTCAGAGGAAGGAAAAGGCAGCGAGTTTGCCTTTCTGCTCAAGGTAGTACGCAATAGCACTTGATGTATAATAATTTAAAATGTGTAGCGCACCGATCACTCAACAAGTGTCGTTGGAAGACCTTTTTGCCATCAGCCAGGTCATTGCACAATCACAGGAATGGAAACCGGCGCTGGATAAGATCGTTCGCCTCGTGCGGCCCCATCTCATTTTTGACAATCTTGTTACCTATCGCTTTGATCCCGATACGAAAAGTATAGACGCCATTTATGCGCGCGCTATCGGGCGAGGAAAAACAGCAGAAGCCGACGTTGCCTGGGGTGGAAACCTCGCTTCGCAAGTCATCTCGACGAGCAAAACCATCTGCCTGGAACAATCGCAGGATAAAAGCCAGGATCGCTTAAGGATGCCCTATTTGCTGGGCCTGCCACTGATGTCATCCAAGGTACCCCTGGGAGCCTTGATCCTGATCCGATTTGGCGGACCACACTTCACCGAAGAAGAAATCTCTCTGGCGGAATATCTCGCCCAGCAAGTGACCTGTCTGGTCGAGCGAATGCACTGGCAGAAAATAAACGACATGGTGGAAATTCAAAGCAAAGCGATGAAGCTGCAGGAAGATTTCATCCACAACATCACCCATGAATTGCGCAGTCCGCTCGGCTTCATCAAGGGGTACACCACCACCCTCCTGCGGTCAGATGCCAAATGGAACAAAAGTGCCCAACAGGAATTTTTACGCATTATCGATCAAGAGACCGACAACCTTCAGGAATTGATCGAGAATCTACTGGATTCCGCGCGGTTGCAATCCGGCCAAATGAAAATGGATTTCCAGCTCGTGCGCCTGGACGCACTCATTAAAGATGTGTTCCAGCGCATGCAGGCCTACCATAAAGACCTGGTGGTTAAATTGAACATCGAGCCGCAGCTCCCACCCATCGTGGGCGACCCTCGCCGGTTGGCGCAAGTATTTGAAAATTTGCTCAGTAATGCAGTCAAATATGCACCGGGTTCGGAAGTCTATATTGAAGTGAAAAAAGACGTCGATTGTGCTATTCTATTGGTCAAAGACCATGGTCCCGGCATCCCGGAACAATATTTGAGCAAGGTTTTCGAACGCTTCTTCCGTAACCCCGACCATGCCATGGAAGTCCATGGATCTGGGCTGGGGTTGTTCATCTGCAAGCAGATCATCGATCATCATAACGGGAAGATATCGGTCGAATCGGAAGTTGGGAAAGGCACAACGTTTATCATTACGTTGCCATTGGCTCTTAAAAACCCGGTGAAGCCTGAGGAGTTAACGTAACATATGGGTACACGGATACTTGTCGTTGATGATGAGCCGCTTTATTTGCGCCTGTTGAAGGTCAACCTTGATCCCGAGGGCTATGAGGTCATCACTGCCACCAACGGCGAAGAAGCGTTGGAGCTGGTCTCAACGCATAAACCGGAATTGGTCATCCTGGATGTGATGATGCCCAAACTGGATGGCATTACCACCTGCGAGCGTATCCGCCAGTTTTCCAATGTGCCCATTATCATGTTGACGGCACGCGGGGAAGAAACTGACCGTGTGCGCGGGCTTAACGTTGGTGCAGACGATTACGTAGTCAAGCCTTTTTCGGTTACGGAACTGGTGGCACGTGTTCACGCCGTATTGCGGCGCACCAAATCGATCGAAGAAGAAACGCAAAGCCGATTCTTTGTGCACGGGAATTTGAAAATCGATTTTGCCCGTGCCGAAGTATGGAAGGATGAAAAACCCGTCTATCTTTCGGCGACCGAATATCGCCTGCTGATCCAGTTTGCACATAATATCGGCAGAGTCCTGACTGCCGAAGAATTGCTGGTGGCCGTTTGGGGAGCGCAATATCGAGACGATAAAGAAATTCTCTGGGTGAGTATCGCCAGGTTGCGTCAAAAGCTGGAAGATAATCCCCATGAGCCACAGCACATCGTCACGCGTTCCGGTTTGGGATATCTCATGCCCCCTTCGGAGAAAGAATAGCATCAGAAAGGAGCTTTCACAATGGCCACTCAGTTCGATGAACATGGCAAAATATTCACTAATGTGGTGAGCAAGAAAACAATAAGAGCTAAGATCCAAACAGCATCCAATCACATCATTGGTGATATCTATATCCGCCAGGATGGCCGTTTAAGCGATGAATTGAACAAATCCGACCCGTTTTTGCCAGTGACCAATGTCGAAATCCGTGATGTCCTTGGCAAGAATTTGATCGAAAATCGCGACTTCATCGCCATTCAAAAAAGCCAGATCATCTGGGTATCCCCGGACTCCGAAGAGCCAGACTCAGATATTCACAAAATGGTCTATTCGTCCAAGTTCTAAACTTTGTCCTCTACGCGAATTGTGAATCTTGCCGGTGTATAATCCATTGGAACGCGTCACTTTATCTTTGAATTAAGGATTTCTATGAGAACGACTTCTCAAACGATTCAGCTCCGTACAAAAAAATTAGGCTTGCTGATCCTCGATGCGCGCCTGACAGCCAACAAAAATCTAAACGAAGTAGCCGAGGCTGTTGGCGTTTCGACCCGAACTTTGGGAGAAATCGAGAGTGGGAAAAAAGCGATCTCCCTGCCGGAATTGGAAGCATTAGCTTTCATCTTGGGCATGCCATTGGAACACTTTTGGGGAAACAAGGTGAAATCAGTGGAAACCGCCGCCAAAGCATTACCACGGACGGCACAATACATTGAATTGCGCCAGCGCATCATCGCCACTGTACTGCGCCTGGCACGGCAGAAAACGGAAGTCTCATTACATTCCCTGGCCGAAAAAACCGGCATCACAGAATCCCAAATCAAGCGATACGAAGGTGGAGACACCCCCATTCCATTGCCGGCGCTTGAACAGATCGCAGTCGCGCTCGAACTTTCCGTCGAAGATTTGATGGTTGAGCGTGGCAAAGTGGGTGATTGGCGATTACAGCAAGAGATCATGCAAAAATTCTCGGAATTGCCTCCTGAGTTACAACAATTCGTCTGTAAACCCATCAACCGCCCTTACTTGGAACTGGCCATGCGCCTGAGTGCCCTTCCCGTCGACCGGCTGCGCACAGTTGCCGAGGGCCTATTGGAAATCACTTATTGACGCCATGACACCATCATCCTCTTCACCCCAAGACTTGTTGAAACAAGCACAGTTGGACTACGATGCTGAGAATTTTCTGGATGCAGCTCAGCTTTTTTTAGAAGCTGCTGATGGCTTCCGCATCAACAACGATACCGAGAATGCGGCCGAATGCGATAATAATCGCAGTGTGGCATTGCTGCGCGCAGGCGATCCATCTGGTGCGTTGAAAGCTGCCAGCGGCACAGAACAAGTTTTTGCTCAGGCAAACGATCTGCGGCGCCAGGCCATGGCACTTGGCAACCAGGCAGCCGCATTGGAAGAGATGAAAGAGTATCAAAAGGCGTTGGGGCTTTATCAACAAAGTTCCGACCTTCTTAAAGAATTAGGTGATGGCGAGCTGCGATCTTATGTTCTTAAGCGTATATCGGCGTTGCAACTCCACCTGGGCAAGCGCCTGGAATCGATGGCAACCATGGATGCGGCACTGCACACGAAGCCCAAACTCACTCTCAAAGAGAGTTTTACGAAGTTTCTTTTCGACATCTTGTTTAAATTGTTGAATCGCCCACCCATGCCCTTTTGATTTCCATATATGTCCACTACTCCCACATTGCGCCCGGCAACCGAAGCGGATTATAAGCAACTATCAGCACTACTAGGTGTCAGTACTCATACACAGCGGCATTTAGATTGGCATACACCCTATCAATGGCTGAACAGCCAACCTTTTTGGGTGATCGAAGAAGGATCGACCCTAATCGCTGCTATGGCCTGCTCTGCTGAGGTGTCTGAGGTAAGTTGGGTCAGGCTGTTCACTGCCACCAGAGAGAATGAGCTTCAGGATGCATGGGATTCTCTTCTGGAGAAAAACCTGGACGTCTTGCGCCATTCAAACATCAAAGTGCTGGCGACCTTAGCCGTTTTCGACTGGTATCGACGTTTATTAAACTCCGCATGGCAGCACAAACAAGATATTGTGGTGCTTTCGTGGTCGAGCATAGCCACGGAAGCCCTACATCCAATAGAAGGGTTGACACTTCACCACTTACAACCTGAAGATCTACCAGCCATTGCCAAGATCGATGAACAAGCCTTCGACGGCTTATGGCAAAACCCGTTACCATCGTTACAACTGGCGCTGCGCCAATCCGGTTATGCTACGGTAGTCAAATCGGGCAATAACATCGTTGCTTATCAGATAAGTACAATCGGTTTTTCTTCAGCACACCTGGCGCGACTGGCTGTGACACCTGAATGGCAAGGAAAACGGATCGGTCGTCTGCTAGTGCAAGATCTTCAAACTCATTTTTGGCTACAGAACTATGGAGAAGTTACCGTCAACACCCAAAGCGATAATTGGGCTTCATTGGCGCTCTACCATTCCTTGGGTTTTGTCGAAACCGGCGATCGTTTTCCGGTGTTTGTCCAGCCTATAGGCTAGAATGCTCTGGACAAACCGGAGTAAATCTGGCAGAATTGTGGCTAGAAAACTGAGGTGAAACAATGAGCCACCGTGATATGATCCGTGAGCAGCACCGCCGTCGAGAAAGACAGCAACGCATTATTGTTATCGCAGGCGTTGTCATTGCTGCGTTGGTCATTACCTTTTTTCTGGTATGGCCAAGTATCCAACCCGTCGGTGCAATTACTGTCCCCACTTTCTTGCCAATGCCGACCGATAAAGTTCCCGCCGGCACTGCCGCCGCCGGAGATCCCAATGCACCTGTCCGTTTGGATATTTGGGAAGACTTCCAGTGTCCAGCTTGTCAAAATTTCACCCTGAATATTGAGCCTGATATTGTGAACACCTACGTAAATACAGGCAAAGTCTACCTGGTATTTCATCCCTTCTCCTTCATCGATCAAGCTGTGAGCGGCGGGAATGAATCGCATGCTGCAGCACAAGCGGCCTATTGTGCCATGGATCAAGGGAAATTCTGGCAGTATCACGATATGCTCTACAATAACCAGAGCTCAAGTGGAGAGAACACCGGTGCATTCACTGACCGGCGACTGGCAGCCTTTGCCGATAAAATTGGCTTGAACATGACGCAATTCAACGATTGCTACAACAATGGCAAATATAAGCAGCAGGTAGTGGATGACTATCAACAAGGGGTTAACCTTGGGATCGATAGCACGCCATCATTCTTCGTGAATGATAAGAAAATCCAACTGCAGTCTTCCTACAATGAACTCACGCAGGCAATTGATGCTGCCTTACAAGGCAAGTAATTAGCAATTCACCCAAGTATTAAAAACAAAAGCAGACAATCGAAATGTCTGCCTTTGTTTTTTTAAATCGTTTTATTTCTTCGCTTCGGATTATTGCCAATCGAGTTCTTGGCTAAAATGGGAGAAGCGCCCTCCGCACTTTGTCCTTCCCGGATTTCCAACACAAAACACAGGGTGGAAAATCGGTTCAAATAACTCAAGATCTGTTTGTTCTTTAGTTCTCCCCGGTTATATAATTCCACCACCCGGCGCTCTGCACGCCGCACTACGGCACGCGCCAGATCCATAGCTGCCGCAGCTGGCGTATCACCCGGAAGGATGAACCCACCCGGCATGGAAACCAGGAAGTTGAACTTCTCGATCTGATCTTCGAGCATTTTCACCTGGTCAAGTCCGATCGATTCGAAAGCAGTCGCGTTTTCAGCAGTGGCAGCAATTTCAGCCATCAAATGATAAAGACCACGCTGCAATTCGACCACAGCTGCTTTAACATCATCGACTTTACTGAGTGAACGTGCCAATCCCAAAGCAGCGCTGGCCTCATCGATAGTCCCCAACACTTCCAGGCGCAAATCACTTTTAGCCACGCGTCCTTCCCCCAACAAATCCGTCATACCACTATCACCGGCGCGAGAATAGAGAGGCGTCATTTCCACACTCCTTGGCAAAGGCAAAGTGTCCAAGCGCACGCCCGGGCACACAAAAAATCACTTGGAAGGAGTAGTTTCAGTTGTAGAAGACTGCCGGGCAATCAGGTACCAACTCGTCACCGATGAGAAGCGGTCACTAGGATCATAAAGTGGTCCTGTGCTCACTCCATTGACTTGCTGATCAACAGCATAAGTGTAGACCGGATAATAGAGTGGCAATGCCGGAAGCTCCTGACTGAAAACCACTTGGAAATTATCATACATGCGAATGCGCGTGTCCAGGTCAGTGGTTGTACGTGCCTCTTCCAGATATTCGCTTGCCAAACGATTATCCCATTGTGAGTAGTTCTGGCCGCCGGTTATTTGTGCCTCATCCCAGAAGGGATAAGGATCCGGGTCCGGTGAGTTGGACAAATTCAGGTCTACCAACGCAGCCTGATAATTATGTGCGGCCAACCTGTCGGAGATCAGTTGGTCATAAGGCAAAGCTTCCAGGTCAATAGTGACATTGAGAGCTTGCCAATAGGATTGAATTTTTTCAGCTAACACCTTGTGTAGATCGTCATCCGGATAGGCCAGAGAAAAATGCAATGCCAGGCCATCTTTGTTCGTGCGCACTGTCCCGTCTTGAGGAAGCAAGTAACCGGCAGTGACCAATAAAGCTTTGGCAGCATCCGGATCATAAGCCACGCTTTGTAGACCGTCGTAATAAGCCCACGTACCAGGGAGTATCGGTCCATCAGCGATGATTGCCTGCCCCTGCAATAAATGATCGATCATTGCTTGGCGATCCAAACCCATCAGCAAAGCACGGCGCACGTCTTTATCCTGGAAAAAGGACACGTCACTGCTGTTCAAATTGAACAACACCATCGTTATTTCCGGTTGCCGTGCCGTATAAATGGATAGGCTGGATGTTTTAAGGACATCCGGCAAAATACCCGATGTCACATTACCGATACCCTGCACTTCGCCTTGTTGGTATGCGGCGAATGCCGCAGCCGCGTCAGGATAATAGCGGAATACAATTTGAGAAATATACGGTCCCTTGCCGTCGGTACTATTGTATGTGGAAGCCTTCAAAGAAACACCCGCAATCTGGCCATTTTCAATAATTAAATGGTCGAACTGATAAGGCCCTGAACCAACGGGTGCTAAGTTGAAAGAATCGTTCACCAGGTCGTCAATTTTCTTGCCATCCAGTAAATGCTTGGGCAATACTCCAAAAGTCAAGTAGTCCAAAAATGGGGCATACGCTTCTGGCAAGATGAATTGCATGGCCGTAGGGCTCAATGCGGTCACTTTCACCTTCTGCCAGAATGCTTGCAAATCGGCTGGCACGATCGTGCCCCCATTCCGTAGCAGGTCTATGGTGAAAGTAACGTCAAGAGCTGTCACCGGCTGGCCGTCTTGCCATCTTGCATCACTGCGCAGGACAACGTTGTAAATAGTGCCGTCCTGCGAAACACCCCAACTTTGTGCCAGATCGCCTACAGGCAGACCGCGGTCGTCGAACTTCAACAATCCGCTATAGATCAGTCTGTCTACATCTTTATCCGGTTGATTGTAGAAATCCAACACAGGATTGAGGCGTTCCAAGGAACCTGTCAACGCTTCAGTATAGACCCCACCCTGTTGCGGTTGCACAACAGAAGAGAGTTTGCCAGGTTGCTCGGTGATCAGCAATACACCGATCACCAACCCTGTCAGGAATATAATGAGTAATTGCCAGCGTAATCTTTTCATAGCATTTGAAAAAAGAAAATGGGCGATCTGCCCCGATCAAGGCGAATCGCCCTAGAATAATCGAACAGTCGAAACTGTTGCAGATCGATTTTCAAAGGTCGTGTGTAAGCCGTCTATACCGTCTGCCCAAAGATCACAGCCAGGATGGTCAGAAGGAAAAAGGCAAGACTCAAACCAATGGTGACGTAAAATAATACCTTTTCTATGCCGCGTCGCGCGGTGAAAACACTTCCTGAATCAGCCCCGGTTAAACCACCCAAGCCGACGCCTTTGTTCTGCAGCACAACGCTGGCGATCAAAGCAATTGACGTTATAATCAGTGCAATGTCCAAATAGGTAGCCACGTGCTTCCTCCTAGGTAATCAAACAAACCGATTATACCGTTCTTATCCTAAAATAGTCAACCAATTCTCATGGAAGAACTAATCGCAAATTTGCACATGCATACCCTCTATTCCGATGGCCATGGGCTGCATCACGCCATAGCCTTGTCGGCGCTTAAATCAGGCCTGGATGTGGTCATCACCACCGATCATAATGTCCTTGTCAATGGTTTCGAGGGTTATTATCAGGACGGGCAACGTAAGGTGCTGATGTTGGTCGGCGAAGAAATTCACGACCAGGCGCGCCAGCCCCAAAAAAATCATATGCTGGTTATCGGGGCAAACCGCGAACTTGCCACCTTTGCTTCTAATCCACAAAACCTGATAAATCAGGTCAAACAGTCCGGGGGGTTATCATTCCTCGCCCACCCCATTGACCCCGCCCTGCCGCTTTTCAAAGAAGTCGATCTTTCGTGGATAAGCTGGGATGTCACCAATTTCACCGGTATCGAGCTATGGAATGGCTCCAGCGAATTCAAAAGTGTCATCCACTCTTATCCGCAGGGCATCTGGTATGCATTTTTTCCAGAATTGATTGCCCATGGGCCTTTCCCTGAAGCGCTGCGATTATGGGATAAACTCCTGGCGAAGGGTGACAAAGTGGTGGCCGTCGGCGGCTCAGATGCGCATGCCGCACAAATGAGACTTGGGCCGCTTCACCGCACGATCTTTCCCTATGAGTATCATTTCCAGTGTATCAATACCCACTTGTTGACCCCCACATTGCTTTCAGGTGATCTGCCAGCCGACCGGCGGATGGTGCTTCAAGCGCTACAATTAGGACACGCTTTTGTGGGCTATGACCTACCCGCCCCAACTAAAGGTTTCCGATTTTCAGCGACAACAGAAGACAAAATCGCCATCATGGGCGACGAGTTGGAATACAAAAATGGTGTCACCTTGCAGTTCCTCTTGCCGCGTCAGGCAGAGTGCCGGCTGATCAAAGATGGGGTCGCCGTTCAGGAATGGGTAGGCAAAGAAGCCGGAACCTATATCACCAGGGAACCGGGAGTCTTCCGGTTGGAGGCTTACATCGAATTCCTTGGCAAACGGCGAGGTTGGATCTTCAGTAACCCCATTTATATCAGAAAAGCCAGGCAATGATCACCAACAACGTCACCCGCATGTTGGACAATCGAAAAGTGAGCTACACGGCATTCGAGCTGCCGCCTGAAAAGCTCGGCGCTCTCGAGACGGCCGCGTTGTTGAAAATCGATCCTGATCTGGTTTATAAGACCATCGTTGTGCAGCGCGAAAAACCCGGCAAAACCATCCTGGCAGTTGTGCCCGGCACCGCCGAAGTCGACCTGAAATTGCTGGCAGCCGTAGTGGGTGAAAAGAAATTGCGCCTGCCAACCGAGCGCACAGCCGAGCAGTTGACCGGGTTGCAAGCTGGGGGCATTTCACCATTGGCGTTGCTCAACAAAGGGTTCCAGGTGGTGTTGGACGATTCGGCGCAAACTCACCCACAGATCCACATTTCGGGCGGGCAGCGCGGGCTGAACATTTGCTTACCGGTCGCAGCCCTGGTCGAACTGACGCGAGCGCAGCTGGCGAAGATATCCCAGCCTCAAACATCTTGACGCCAATCTTGCACTGTTCATATAATCCGTGGTTTTCACTAATCTCATTTATCCACCAAATACTTAACAATCTCTTAAATAACCTCAGGCCCTATTTTTTAGCAGAGTTCGTTATAATTATCCGTTATGATATCGCAACTCGATCAAATAGAGATTCGTCTGCAGAAGATGATCGAAAGCAGCTCCAATCTTTTTCAAGGAAAGAATTCACTCAACTTGCTTCCTGGAAAATTGGTCAGGGCAATGCAAGCCAACCTGTTGACCGCAAGCAATGCTGAGATAGTGGCGCCAGACTTATACACGATCCATGCCAGCCCGGCATTTCTGGACGAATGGTCGCTACACACGGAAGTCATGACTGACTTTGTCAAAGTGTTGCAAGAATCAGCTCACGAAGTTAACGTACAATTCAGAGCGACTCCCCAAATCCAGTTCGTGGCCGACGAGACCATTCAAGCAGATGAACTGCAAGTCTATACCAATTTCCAACAAGATCATTCCGGCGAGACTGCTGTTTTACTTGCTGCATCCGGAACAGATGATGTCTCAGGCGAAAACACCCAACCGATGAATGCTTTTTTGATCGTCAACGGGACCGAG
>JBEKEX010000060.1:0-12175 GCA_050013615.1 Anaerolineaceae bacterium | reverse complement strand
GGAGGATTGAAGAGGCGCTCGAGAGAAGGAAAAATGGAAAAAGCAGTATTAAAAGCCACCCATCGCACTGTGATTGGAAAACACGTCGGCGCACTGCGTCGGGAAGGTAAATTGCCGGCCATCATCTATGGCACGCACATGGAACCTACCCCCATCACGCTTGATTTGCGGGAAGCGACCAAGTTCTTCGCTCCGCTGACCGAATCAAGCATCGTGACGATCAGCCTGGATGACAAAGAGCTTGCAACATTGGTGCGTGAAAAGCAGCGTGATGTTATCAAAAGGACGCTCTTGCACGTCGATTTTCAAGCTGTGTCGCTCACCGAAAAATTACGCACCCAGGTAATCATCGAATTGACAGGTACCGCTCCCGCCGTCAAGGATTTCAACGGCGTTGTGGTAACGGGACTCGACGAGCTTGAAGTGGAATGTTTGCCAAGCGATTTGCCCGAAAGAATTGTGGTGGACATCTCGAATCTACTGAAAGTGGGAGATGCCATTTATGTCCGTGACTTGGCCATCCCTGAGAAAGTCGCGGTCCTGGATGATATGGAAGAAATGGTAGTGCTGATCACTGCGCCTGCGGCGGTCGAAGAAGAAGCTCCAGTGGTTGAAGAGGTTGCTGCCGAAGAGCCCGAAGTGATCGAGCGCGGCAAGAAGGAAGAGGAAGGCGAAGAAGGCGAGGAAGAGAAGAAAGAGAAGAAAGAATAATCTCTTCGAAGAATCAGTTTCGAGCGGCAAAACAATTTGCCGCTCGAATTTTTTAACTCAGTGTTTGAACAAGGTCGCGGATGATTCTGGCAGTGATTCCCCAAATCCTTTCGCCATCATATTCATGATAAAAGGTGACGGGACCATAACCACCATTGGGAAGCCGGTAAGGCTTCTCTTCCCAATTCTGCTGATCGGCAAGCCAATCATAAGGCACTGAAAAGACCCGGCTGACCTCAGTTTTCGAAACCGTTAATGCTGCCGGCCATTGAATGACGCCCACGACAGGTGTCACCATGTACCCCACCGTTGGCAATTCATCGAGCCGGCCCAAAATTGCCACCAGGCTTTCGCCTATTCCAATTTCTTCCGAGGTCTCGCGGAGTGCCGTCTGTTCCGGACTGCCATCACCCGCTTCCACTGCCCCACCGGGGAAAGACACTTGATCTTTGTGCGTTTCGACCGACTGCGTCCGGTGCGTCAGCAGCAGTTTCCATTCGCCGTCCATGCGGAAAAAAGGAACCAAAACAGCAGCGTTTTTCGCACCATCCTGGCTCGGTTGATTGCCCACCCACCGGGTTTTTCTCAGCCGCTCGCGGATGTAATCCTCACTAAGAATACCCTCAACGCTCATCCCAGCACCTGTAATCTGGCCAGTCACGAAAGAAGCTGATTATCTCCTGTCATCAGCATCGATCGACTGCGTCAATTCCAACTCCGGTTCGCCTTCACGGTGTTCTTCGAATAACGGCCTTGCAAAGATCAGGTAACCCGTGTGTGCCACCATTCGGTCGGTCGGGCGCAAGCGTTCCGGTTCAGCTTTGTAATAGCGCAACATGATCTCAAGCACTTCGATGAAAGCGAAGTTATTCCTGCGAAGCTCGACCAACAAGCGTGAAACTTGATTGGTAGTCGGAAGGATCGAGCCAAAAAAGCCTCCCGGCTTGAGCGCCTTGCGCACCTGGGGAATATAATCATACGGGTTTGGCACGTCCAGGAATAACGCATCCTCCCCAGTTTCATCGAAACCTTCTTCAATGTTCCTGAGCTTGAAGGTGACCCGTTCGCTCAACTCGAGTCGCTCTAAATTCGAAATAGCCACCGCCTGCATCTCCGGGCGGGCCTCATACGTTATCACGTGGCCTTCATTTCCAACGGCATAAGCGAAAGCCGTGGTCAGCGCCCCCGAGCCAGTGCCGGCTTCCAATACATGCTGCCCGGGGCCGATCCCCATGGTTACCAGGATAAAACCGATCTCTTTTGGATAAAGGATTTGGGTATTCCGCGGGGTCTCGCGGAGCAGGTCACCCAATGCCGGTTGAAATATAAAAAACGGCGACCCCATGTGGCTATGGATCTGGCTGCCCCATGGCTTGCCGATGATGTCATCGTGTTTCACCACTCCCCTGTGTGTATGTAATTCACCACCCACCTTAAGCTTGAAAATAAAATGTTTGTAACTCGTTCCAACCAGTTCTACCAGGTCTCCGTCGCTCGCAGTCGTGCCGTGAAGATTCCATCCCATGTAAGTTCTCCCTACCGTTTTGTTTCTTTTTTAGGCGCTTTTACCATGCTCAACCAACCGCCAAAACCAATGACGATGAAGCTTCCGATGCTTGCCGCCCCCAGCCGCAGGCTGCCCATGCTCAAGAAAGTCCATCCCCAAAAACCGGCCAGAAAGTTGAAGAGCCAAAACCCAATCCAACCCAGGAGGATATAGAGCAACAACCTGAAAAAACCGCCGCCGCGCCACAAGTGAAACAGGGCGCCGTATAGTGTCGCAAACAAGCAACCTAGGATGATCGAGGGTAAATTCATAATCGTTCCTGATTATACAGTCGATTGGGGAGAAATAGAAATAACGCCGCTTCCGATGACTGCCTCACCGTCATAGAAGACGGCAATCTGCCCCGGGGTCAAATCGCGCCAGGAATGTTCGGAGGTGACTTCCACTCGCTGTGCGTCAACCGGTTTTACCGCCGCCTCGACGGGTTCTGCCTTATAGCGGATCTTCACATTTAATTGGGCAGAGGCTTGAAGCGGTTTCCCGCTGATCCAATGCATATTTCCAGCAAAGAAATGCGATCGTCCCAATTCCTCCAAGGTTCCGACCACCAGAACATTGTGAGTCGTATCCTTATCCAATACATACATGGGCTTCGATGATGAAAAACCCAATCCTTTTCTCTGTCCAATCGTGTAGTTTGCCAACCCGGTATGGACGCCAACCTGCTCGCCACTCTTGAGCTGGATTGGGCCGGGATTCTCCAACACCGACGCCACTTCATGGATGAAATGCGCCTGCGTCATGTCGCCCAAAAAGCACAAATCCTGGCTGTCCGGCCGATCTGCCACGGGTAAATTCTTTTGGGCAGCAATTTGGCGTATTTCGGGCTTCCGATACTCGCCGAGAGGGAACAAAGAATGCCGCAATTGTGATTGCGTCAATCCGCTCAATATGTAGGATTGATCCTTTTGGCTGTCCAGCCCGGCTAACAACCTGACTTCGCCTGTTTTGTCAGTGACTATTCGCGCATAATGCCCGGTGGCCATGTAATCGGCTCCCATGTCGACGGCAGTTTCCATCAAAAAGCCCCACCGCACATCCTGGTTGCAAATCCAACATGGGTTTGGAGTCTCGCCATTCTTCAACGTGGTCAAATAATAAGTGACCACGTGCTCATGAAAAACCTTGCGGGCATCCACCACGTAGAATGGAATCCCCAACTGATAAGCTACGCGGCTGGCCATTTCCTGCGCCTCGGGTGTGCAACATCGATTGCGGGTATCGTCACCACTGGCCGTCCACAGCCTCAGCATGACACCGGTTACGTCGTAGCCCTGATCCAAAAGTAACGCGGCTGCCACCGAGCTATCGACGCCGCCACTCATGGCGACGACCACTTTTTTATTGATTGTCATGAGCTATACAAACCAATCTACTTTAAGCCCTGCGGCGCGCCTTTTCTACTAGCGGGGGTAAAACAGCCAGGAAGCTATCGACTTCTTCCTGAGTTGTGAACTTGCCCAACGTGACACGCAAAGAGCCTAAAGCCCAATTATCGGATAAACTAATCGATGTCAGCACTTCGGAAGGTTTGGGATCGCCAACCTTGCAGGCCGACCCAGATGAGCACGCAAAGCCGTTCTGGTCCAGAAGCATCAATAACCGGTTGCCGTCGGCGTCCTCGAAGACAAAACTGGCGTGATTGGCTGAACGCTCCGTAGGATGACCAGTGAGCTGTGCTCGTGGGATATTTGCTAAAACGCTGTTGATAATCTGATCGCGCAACGGCAGAAGCGCTTTCTCGTCGTCAGGGATGCTGTCTTGCGAAGCTGCAAATGCCTCGGCCATGCCCACGATATAAGGAACGTTTTGAGTGCCTGCTCGCAGCCCAGATTCCTGGCTGCCACCCGTTTGCGTCGGTATCAAGCGATGGCCGCTGCGTACGTAAAGGGCACCCACGCCCTTTGGCCCATAGAATTTGTGCGCGCCGATCGTTAAAAGATCGATAGCATCCTTTTGGACATCGATCACCAAATGAGCCGCTGCCTGCACAGCATCGGTATGGAATGCGACCCCTGCTTCCCGACAGACTCTGCCAATCTCGGCCACCGGGTTGATGGTGCCAATTTCATTATTGGCATAGATAACCGACACCAGCGCAGTTTGAGGGGTGATGCGCTTTTTCACCTCCACAGGGTCCACCATCCCAAATCGATCCACCGGCAGATATTCCACGTTGAAGCCGAAATATTCTTTCAACTGTTGAACCGTGTGTAACACCGCATGATGTTCCACCTGGGTGGTCAAAATGTGATTCGCACCGCGGCTGGCCTGTTCGGCAAATGCTGTACCGCGGATGGCCAGGTTGTCGCTTTCAGTGCCACAACCGGTAAAGATGATTTCGCCCGGCTTGGCATTAAGGCGGCCAGCAATCTTGACCCGCGCTGCTTCAATGGCCCCTTCCGCCCTTTGTCCCCACGAATGGATGGAAGACGGGTTGCCAAAATCTTCACTGAAGAACGGCAACATTTTTTGCAGCACACCCGGATCGAGCGGGGTCGTTGCCGCGTAGTCGAGATATACTCGTTTGTGGCTCAATTAGACCTCTTTTATCTATCAAATCTCGATTATAGCACGAGTGCCCGGTCAAACTTCATCCTATGAAACTTTTACTTTACTGACAAGGTAGAGAAATTCTGGTGAAGTGTTAAATCCACGGTTGGTTAGACACGAGAGCGCCGTGATAAACTGGCAGCAACATTCAACAATTGATATAATACATTCGCATCATAAAGTTTTAGTTATTACCCTGTTGTGGGAGGTTAAATGTCACAGAAAATCGTTTTTGGCACCGATGGCTGGAGAGGAACGATTGCAGAAGATTATACATTCGACAACGTCCGCCGCTGTGCGCAAGGTTATGCTTCTTACATGCTCAACAAGGGCAGAGTTGATCATTGGTTTATCGTTGGATATGATAAGCGTTTCGATTCTGAATTCTTTGCATTGGCCGCAGCAGAAGTTCTTGTTGGCAACGGGTTGAGAGTCTATCTGACCGACACAGCCACACCCACCCCAGTCATTGCCTACTCCGTGCTTGCCAAGAAGGCCTCGGGTGCGGTGAATATTACTGCGTCCCATAACCCACCCACAGATAACGGCTTCAAGGTACGCGATGAGCATGGGGGCGCCATCGATCCCAACGGGCTTAAACAGATCGAATCATTGATCCCCGATTTGATAAATGATGTAAAACGGCTTCCGGCGCAGCAAGCCGAAACAGATGGGAAGCTCGTCCGTTTCGACCCGGCCCCGGAATACATCGAACATTTGAAGGATTTGATCGACCTCGAGCCGATCCGCAATTCCAACCTCAAAGTTGTTGCCGATACCATGTGGGGTAACGGCGCTGGCTGGTTTACGCGTCTGTTGAGTGGCAAGAACTTACAGATCACCGAGATCCATAACACGCGCAATCCATCTTTTCCTGAGATGAAACGCCCAGAGCCTATCCCTCCCAACATCAATGTCGGTCTCCAAAAGACGACCGAGCTCGGTGCAGACGTTTTGCTGGTCACCGACGGTGATGCGGACCGCCTGGGTATTGGCGATGAACATGGCACTTTCGTCAATCAATTGCAAGTATTCGGTCTGCTGGCTTACTATTTCCTGGAAGTACGCAAAGAACGTGGCGCCATCGTGAAAACCCTTTCCACCACTAGCATGCTGGATAAACTGGGAAAGCTATACGATGTGCCCGTCTATGAGACAGGCGTTGGATTTAAGTATGTGGCGCCTAAAATGTTGGAAACCAACGCGCTCATCGGCGGTGAGGAATCAGGTGGCTATGCCTTTAGGGGCAATGTGCCTGAACGCGACGGCATTCTGGCCGGACTATATTTCCTCGATATGATGGTTCGCCTGAAAAAAGAGCCGTCCGAATTGCTGGCCCTGCTCTTTAGCAAAGTTGGCCCGCATTATTATGATCGCATCGATAAATCGTTCTCTGGTGATCGTGCTAGCCGTGAACAAAAAATCTTGAACGCCAAGCCGGAAACTGTCGGCGGTTTGAAGGTCACCGGCTTGGTCACTGTTGACGGCTATAAGTTTTGCCTCGAGGACGGCGGCTGGATGCTGATCAGGTTCTCCGGGACAGAACCCATCATGCGGGTCTATTGTGAAACGACTCATCAGGATAAAGTGCAAGCCATTTTGAAAGATGGATTGAAGATCGCTGGATTGGACTGAGTCAAGTTGCTGTTCGATACGCATTGCCATCTGAACCTTAACAACTTTCAGGATGACCTCAAGCAGGTCTTGCTGGATGCCCGGGAGAATGACGTCGGTATAATGGTGGTGCCGGGGATCGATTGGGCCACCAGTCTTTTGGCCGTCCAATTGGCCAACGCCCATCCCAACTTGTACGCTGCCATTGGCATTCACCCCACCACTTCAGGAGAAGATGACCCTGCGATCCTACGCAATTTGAAAACGCTGGCGCAGAACCCCAAGGTGGTAGCAATCGGCGAAATTGGCCTGGATTACTATCACGAAGAAGTGCCGCACGACCAGCAAAAGCGAGTGTTCCAAATGCAGTTGGAACTTGCAGCGGAACTCGATCTCCCCGTCATTGTGCACCAACGCTCGTCATGGGAAGACCTTTGGCCCATGCTGCAGGTTTGGACCCAACAGCGTAAGAAGGTGCCGCCAGGCAAGCATTGGGGTGTGTTGCATTCTTTTGAAGGCACTCTTGCAATGGCGCAGGCAGCCGTGGGTGGCAGTTTTTTGCTTGGCATTTCGGGACCGATCACCTATCGGCATCCCGACGAGCGTGAGATGATCGTCAAAACCATGAAAATGGATCATTTCCTGCTGGAGACGGATGCCCCCTATTTGCCGCCCGTTCCATTTCGCGGGAAAAGGAACGAACCAAAGTATTTGCACTTTATTGCAGAAAAGATGGCCGAATTCAGCAACATCTCGATGGAAGAGATCGCCCGAATCACGACAGAAAATGGAAAGCAATTATTTAACTTGGGAGAACTGGTTTGAACGCCGAGCTATCATTTCTAGGAACTATACAACCCGAACTTGAGCAAGTGGAGCTTTTGATGCGAACACAGGTGAAGGATAGGGAGCCCAACCTGCGTGATGCTGTATTCCACCTCCTTGGCTCCGGTGGAAAGCGTTTGCGCCCCGCCCTAAGTCTCTTGGCTGGCAAAGCCGTCGGCGCTGACATCGATAAGTTGGTTATCCTGGCCTCCGCCATTGAACTCGTGCATACGGCATCATTGGTCCACGATGATCTCATTGATGGCGCATTGCTGCGGCGCGGGACCCCAACGTTGAATTCGAAATGGTCCTCAAGTGCAACAGTGCTGACGGGTGATTTTTTATTTGCCTGCTCGGCCAGGCTGGCTGCGGACACAAATTCCATCCCGGTAATGAAGCAATTTGCCGACACCGTATCGATCCTGGCTGACGGCGAGGTCAAGCAAATGTTTTCTGGTCCGTGCCGCATCGATCGTGAAGATTATTACAAAAAGATCCACGCCAAGACCGCTTCATTGTTCGAAACCTGTTCATTGGCGGCTGTCATGCTAGGCACAGAAGACCCGGAAATCCTGAATAACATGCGGCAGTTTGGACATGATATCGGCATGGCGTTCCAGATCATCGACGATGTTTTTGATTTTACAAGTGACACAACTGTTCTCGGGAAACCGGTGGGGAATGACATCCGCCAGGGGCTGATCACCCTGCCGACTCTCTTTTATATAGAAACCAACCCCCAAGATCCGATGGTCCAAATACTATTGACGGGTAAATGCATCCAGGATGAGGAAATATTGCAGCAATTCATCCAGTCCATTACCAACAGTGAGGCCATCGCCCAATCATGTGACGAAGCCAGGCGCTTTGTTAATCACGGCATTCAATGTTTGAATTCAGCAGTTGGTGTTAAAGAAAAACAGCCATTGATCGAATTGGCTGAATACATCGTTTCGCGTGAGACTTAATTAAGATACCGCCGATCGGCGGTATCTAGTGCGCTGGGGGGGACTTGAACCCCCACGCCTTGCGGCACATGGCCCTCAACCATGCCTGTCTGCCAGTTCCAGCACCAGCGCTAAAGCAGTGTTATTATATCCGGCTTGATTATATTGTCAAGAAAGAGAGAAAAGAGAAATGAAAATTATCCTCGACGCCATGGGAAGCGACCAATACCCGGGGCCTGAGCTGCAAGCAGCTATCACAGCCAGCAGGGATTACGGCGAAGAGATCATTCTGGTCGGAAACGCCACCATCCTTGAGCCCAAGCTCGAAGCTATGGACACCGCCGGGAGCAATATCCAGATCGTGCACGCGCCGGATGTGCTCGAGATGACCGACCACCCGGTTGAGGCCACCAAGAAAAAGCCGGACAACTCGATGGCGGTTGGTTTGCGTCTGCACAAAGAGGGAAAAGGTGAAGCCTTCGTCACGGCCGGCAACACCGGCGCGGCAGCTTTCAACGCCATCCGCGTTCTGACCAGGATCAAGGGTATTTCCAGGCCGGCCCTGGCTACAGCCATCCCCACCCGCAAGGGCAAATGCGTTTTCATCGACACGGGGGTCAACGTCGACTGCCGGCCGGAACATTTGGGCGAGTTTGCGATCATGGCGAGTGTTTATGCGGAAAAAGTGCTGAAGATCAAGAACCCGCGCATCAGTTTGCTTTCTAACGGCGAAGAAGATATCAAAGGCAACCAACTGGTCAAAGATGCCAATCCGCTGTTAAAGAAATTGGATTTGAACTTCGTCGGAAATGTGGAGCCAAAAGAAGTCTTTGCCGGCGAAGTGGATGTGGTCGTCTCGGATGGTTTCCCTGGGAACATCTTCATCAAAACCAGTGAAGCGGTAGCCAAATTCATCACCGACATCTTGCGAGAAGAAATCAGCGCTTCCACAACAGCTAAATTGGGATATCTATTGGCAAAACCAGCCTTTGCCAAGCTAAAGACGATGATGGACCCTGCCGAGGTGGGAGCCGCCATGCTGTTGGGCGTCGAAGGATATGCCTTCATCGGTCATGGCAGGTCTGATGCGCATGCGCTCGTTTCAGCCACGCAACAGGCGCACCAGGCTGTCGAGGCCCATTTGCTCGAGAGTTTGAAAGCCAGTATCCTTGAACGCATCACATTGCTCGATGCGCTGAGATCCTCAAATTAATATAAACAAGGGAAAAAGTAATGAAAATCGTAACTGATGAGAAATTGATCAAGGGAAAGAAACGTTTGGCGATGATCGTTTGGGGGCTCAGCCTGGCAACTCTGGCGGTGGGTCTGTTCATCGGATTTCAATCGGGCACTTCAACGTTTAGCACTGTTATCATGCTCGCATCGCTCTTAATTGGAGCGACTTTGTATTTCATAAATCGCAATTTTATGGACACCTGGATGCGTGAACCGGGATTCGAGGTCATTGTTGCCCGCGTGTTAAAAGGCCTGGGAGATCGGTATTCTTTATACAATTACATCGCCGGTTCCACCCACCTTTTAACGGGACCGAATGGTCTTTGGTTGATCTTGCCCTATGACCTCAAGGGAACGATCAGCTACGATGCAGCCAAGGATAAGTGGGGTTACGACAGTAAAAAGAATTTCGTTTCGCAGCTATTTTCGAACGAAGTTTTCGCTAATCCAAAAACTGAAGCGGCAAAAGCGATAAAAGCCTGGAATGGTTTTGCGGACAAATATATCAAGATTGAAGGTCTGCCGGAACCACAACCCATTATCGTTCTTGCGAACAACGATTTGAAGTTGGCGTCACAAGACACTCCTTATCCAGCTGTATCGGGAGAAAAAATAAAAGACGTCATCCGTAAAAAGCCCCAACTGGCGCCGGATCAGGTGGAGAAAATCGACCAATTGCAATCAGCATTGGAAAGACACATCGCCAAAAAATAACTGCTTATTCAAGCTTGACGGATTGTTTTAGAGTTTTTATTTCCTCAGGTTTAAGAGACCGCCATTCGCCTGGCTTGAGGCTTCCCAGCATCAGGGTGCCAATGCGCACCCTGATGATTCGTTGTACGGGGAGCCCAATAGTCTTCCCAATTTCGCGAATCTGGCGTTTCTTTCCTTCCTTCATCACAATGTTCAGCCAGGTTCCGTTTTTTGCCGAGCTTTCGATCCTCACAGAAGCCGGTGCGGTTCGATAACCGTCAGCCAGCACAACGCCGCGCCGCCAGATGGCCAATTGTTCCTCGTCCGGTTTCTTGACCACCTGCACACGATATTCCTTTTCGTGCCCATAGCGCGGATGGGTCAACCGGTGGGCCAGATCACCATCGTTTGTCAATAAAATAAGCCCTTCGCTGTCGTAATCCAACCTTCCAACAGAAAACAAATGCTCGGATGTCTCTACATAGTCTTGTACCGTCGGCCGTGGATCGTTGGGATCGGTATCTGAAAGTACTCGCTTGGGTTTATTAAGGGCGATATAAATACGTCGCTCAGAGGGTTTCCGGATGGGTTGTCCATCGACCTTCACAACGTCTTTCGATAAATCGGCTTTGTTACCCAGAATGGCAACTTTCCCATTCAGGGTTACTCTTCCTTGTGCGATCAATTCTTCGCTGGCGCGCCGGGAACCATAACCGGTTCTTGCCAACAACTTCTGTATCCGTTCTTCGGGCATTTTAATCCTTTAGTAACCTGTTATCGTTCTCTTCGACTGCCACCTCGGATTCGCGTTCGAAGGGCGGCATTTCATCGAGTGATGATAAGCCAAAATGTTGCAAGAAATCGTTCGTCGTCCCATATAAAATAGGACGCCCAGGTCCTTCCGTTCTGCCAACCTCCTGGATCAAATTCTTGGCCAACAAACTTTTGATCACGCCGTCGCTGTTGACACCGCGCACCGCGTCAATCCCGGGGCGCGTGATCGGCTGCCGGTAGGCGATAATCGCTAGGGTTTCCAAGGCAGCACGGCTTAAACGAGCCGATGCTTCCAGCCCCAGAAACTTCTCGATGGTACCCGCCACTTCAGGAGCTGTGGTCAACAGCACTTTACCGGCGTGCCGTTGAAGCCGCAAGCCGCTCTCGGCCGCCAGCCTGGTCTCCAATTTCTTTAGAGCTTCTTCAACCTCTGCATTCTTCGCACCGGAAACCTCGCCCAATTGTCCGATCGACACCGGTTCAGCCGCCACGAATAATAATGCTTCCAGGCATACTTCAAGACTTAGGTCAGTTTGTGATATTTCACTCATGCTATAATAAAACCTCGAGGTCTTGGTTTTCATCCATTATACCTGACATCAAAATGAAAAAGTCTCAACTTTGCATTTTCGGAACCGGAATTGGTAAAATCAGGCTTGGCATGGGGTCATTATTCCTTATTGCTGGAATGGTCCTGTCGGCCTGCTCGCTCCTGCCAACCGCCACTTCCAAAATCGATGTCACCATCTCTGCGGATGGGAAGCAAAAAAGTTATTCGATCGATGCGGGTTCTACCGTTCAGCAGGCTTTGAACCAAGCGGGCATCGAGCTGGGGAATCTCGACCGCGTCGACCCGGCCTCGCTAACAGTGGTCGCGGCGGGGACTTCCATCCGCGTGATCCGCGTCACAGAGACTTATGATGTTGTCGAGGCCAGCATCCCCTTCGATCAACAGACCGTTAAAAACGAATCACTCCCTGCAGGCCAGTCGCTCCTGGTGCAAGCCGGTGAGAATGGCGTCCAGCAAACAACCTATCGCCATGTACTGGAAGATGGTGTGGAAGTATCAAAAGACGTCTTTAAGGTTGTAACGATAAAGGATCCCGTTCCAGAAATTTATATGGTTGGGGTCCAGTCACCCTTCTCGCCGATCCAGATTTCAGGCAAATTGGCCTATTTATCGTCTGGCAATGCCTGGCTGATGGAAGGCACGACCGGTGTGCGCACTCCCATTGTGACCACCGGCGATCTGGAC
>JBEKEX010000059.1:0-12209 GCA_050013615.1 Anaerolineaceae bacterium | reverse complement strand
TTTGACTCTCAACTTTGCGAAGAAGTGATTGGATATGCCCTGCAGGTCCAGGCTGATTGGAACGGTCTCATGCAGGACGTTTTCCAACGTAACTTGTTTGTTTTGCCGGTGGGTGAAGAAGGCAACTGGTTACGTTATCATCACCTTTTCCGCGACTTTTTGCAAAAGCGACTACTCATCGAGAGACCTGATGAGTTCCGTGCCATTCAGAAACGGCTGACGGCCATTTATATCCGGCGCGGCGAATGGGAACGTGCCTACGAATATGTGCACAAATTCAGCAGCCGGGTCGAGTTGGTGGAGTTCGTTGCACAAGCCAGTAACGACCTGATTGACCGTGGCAGGCTGTTGACACTTTCTAAGTGGACGGCAGATTTGCCTCAGGAGTTAGTGTCAGCAAACGCAACCCTTATATCTGTGCAAGGAGTCATTGCCTCATCAAATGGCGAACATTCGCGTGCGCTAGAATTATTATCTGAAGCAATCGAGGATTTTGGAAAACAAGGGGACTTGAGAGGGCTGCTATTTAGTTATGTTCGTCGTTCGTATGCCTATCGGTTAATGGGCAATTATGAAGCAACTCTGTCCGATATAGAACAAGCATTGGCAATAGTTTCTCAAGATGCGTCATTTGAAGTATACCGTCCTGCAGCTTTGATCGAAAAAGGTTCGGATTTATATTTTCTCGGTCATCTTAAGCAGGCATATGATGTATTTACCGAAGCTTATAAAACCAGTCAAGAATCTGGATTCGGAGATCTTCAAGGTAAGATTTTGATGTTGTTAGGGATGGTGGATAAATCGCTGGGACGGTATGCAAAAGCAGAAGAAGAATATCAACAAGCGCTGGTAGCCTACCAAAAAACAGGCAACATTGCATGGCAGACTTCTTTGCTCAACAGCTTGGGGGTGTTGCAACAATTGCGTGGCGAGTACGAAGCCGCCACGGCGAACTTGGAAAAGGCAGTCGAGTATTCCCGGTCGTTTAAATCTCCCCGGCTGGAATCGTATTCGCTGGCCAGCTTGGGAGATGTCTTCCAGGATTTGGGGGCCACCGAGGAAGCCGCATCGGTATATCACCAGGCGCGCCAACTGGCTCAACAAAGCTTCGACCGGCATCTGTTGACACTTTTGGATATTGGTGAGGCAGACCTATCTCGTTCTACCGGCGATCTTGCTAAAGCGAGCCAATTATTGGAACAGGCGCAGGCAGAGTCGAAAAGTAGCGGCTCGAAACTGGAATCTGCTTTGCAGAACATGTCGATGGCGGCTGTGTTATTGGAGAAGAAGCAATACCGCAGGGCGATCAAGATATTGGAGAAGGTGCGTGCTTATTTCAGTGAAGAAGGGCAACAGGCCGAAGGAATCCGTGCTTTATTGCTGCTCATCGCCTGCCAATCGGAAATGAAAGCCTCGGCAGCACTCGATGAACAGATCGACCTCCTGGACGAATTGTTGTCCAAAAATGAGTTTGAAAATCTCATTACCACCTCGGCCATTCAGGTAAAAAAATATATTGCCGGCCTAGCTGAACGCCAACCGGCTAAACAACCCATATCCGAGGTATGGCAGAAGATCCAGGTCTTTGAATATCGCCGGATCGCTCTACGGCAGACATTACGCCGGCAAGTGTCAGCAGTGCCGGTCGGCCAACCCAAAGTGATCATTCACAGCCTAGGGAAAATGTCGGTCAAGGTCTCCAATCGGTCCCTAACCGGGCGCGATTGGCGCATTCAAACTGCACGAGATTTATTCTATTATTTAGTATCCAAGCCGTCAGGAGTCAGGAAGGATGTGGTTGGGGAAACATTCTGGCCGGGTAGCTCTCCGGAGGAGCTCAAGCTAAAATTCAAGAATGCGGTCTATCGCCTGCGGCTTGCAGTGGGTAAAGATGTAGTGCTCTTTGATAACGATACATACCAGTTCAACCGTAGCCTGGATTATGAAGATGATGCCGAACTCTTCATCAAAGAGCTTGCTGTGGCGGAACGTACCGACGAAGAAGAACCGCAGATGGCACATTACAAAAATGCTTTGAAACTCTACAAGGGGGATTATTTGCCGGAGCTCGATTACGATTGGGTGTATGCCAGACGGGAAAGCTTGCGGCAATTATATGTTGGCGCCATTTTAAAACTTTCCCATATGAATTTGAGCCGGAAAGACTTCGCAGCTTCGCTGGCTCTCAGCCAACGAGCCATCCAGTACGATCCAGGGCTGGAAGAGGCACATCGCCTGGCAATGCGTGCTTATGCCGGGACAGGCAATCGCACCGCGATCACCCGCCAATACATGTCGTGTAGACAGGCGTTGTTGGACGAGTTTGGGATCGAGCCCTCCGAAGAGACGCGAAAATTGTACGAGCAGTTTTCGCAAGCGTAATACCGTTTTTTGATCTCCATTTTTGATAAAAACTCAAACAGGCTGAAAATTGGCCTAAAACAATCTATTTAATTCACAAACGTGAGCACCTGTAGCCTGTTTGGTAGCCTCCCCTATGGTATTCTAATTACAAATCTAATCGAGGTGAAACATGGATACCATTAAACGTGAAGCTACAGTATTATTTTCCAAGATGGATGGACAGAAGATCCGCTTTGCTTTCTTCCTGCTGACCGTGGTCCTGCTGGTGGTCGGTGCGGGTGCTCCGGATGCAGGTGGTGGTGTTGTTATTCGCTAATCTATGATCTTAGCCATCGCCGTAGCAATCGGGCTGATTGCAGGCTTATGCAGGGCGTGGTTTAACAAACGAAAATACCGGACCATCGACCTGAAATATGGTTGGCTGGTGCTGGTGGCAGTGATCCCTCAAGGATTGGTCTTTTGGATGCCTTGGACTTCGAGGATGCAGGCGTTGATCTCGAATCAATGGATCCCCATCATCCTTGTCGTGTCGCAAATCTTGCTGCTGTTGTGCGTTTGGATAAATCTCAAATTGCCGGGAATGGCGTCGTTGGGGCTTGGCCTGTTTCTCAATACACTGGTCATTGTGCTCAACGGCGGGATGATGCCGATCAGTCCGAACACTGTCACACAATTGATACCTGATGCTCCAAGTACAAGTTGGAGCGTGGGAGCACGGCTTGGAAATGGGAAAGATATTGTGCTAACAGAGGCACAGACGAGGTTACCTTTCCTTTCGGACCGGTTCCTTTTCCCACAATGGTTTCCGTATCGAGTGGCTTTCAGCATTGGAGATGTCTTTATCGCAATTGGGATCATCTGGCTTTTATGGTCGCTGGGTGGCCCTGGGGCGATAAAAGGAGAGGAGATCGTAAAATGAATATGACAAGCACTACCACATATAAATCGGTCATTCGACCGTCTGACCAACGAGAATATAGCCGTATTTTAACTGCCGCTGTCATCAGCTCACAATTCCGAAAGAAATTGCTGTCGAATCCGGAGAAGGCAATCACCGCAGGTTACGCCGGTGAGGTCTTCCACTTGGAGAGCGAAGAGAAAATGCGGCTTAAATCGATCCGGGCACGTTCACTTCCGGAATTTGCTTCTGCGCTTAACCCCACCGATCGGATGAACAAAAAGCCTTTCTAAGCTGTAGTAGCCGGTAAACTTGGGTTATTGGCGGAGCTTTATTATAAGTGTAGTTATTTATGACTCAAATTAAATTGATGACTTCATCGCAACCTACTTATCGAAAATTCCCCGGCGTCTTCTCGAAGAAGGGGGAGGGACAAAACGAGAAAATGGACGCCTTCTTTGATTTCGGCCGTCAGTTGGTAGCGACGAATGCGATCGATGATCTGCTTGATATTGTTGTTAGGTATGCGGCTCATATCTTGGGCCTGGGGTTTTGCCAGGTGATCGTCCTTGGCACCGATGGCTCTTTTGTGTTCCGTTCGCAATATCCGAATGTTAAGCGGGTTGACCAGCCGTGGGAAAAATCGGAAAGTCGGCTGAAAGTGTTCAAAGTATTTCAGCGGGCAGCAATGCGTGAATCGCCCACACATATTTTTCAGAACCACAAGCGTATTACCCAGGGAGAACTTCTTGTACTCGATTGGGTGGGCACGCCGGCAGTGATCATTATTCCCATGCGTGTCAATAACAAACCCATTGGGTTGTTCATTTTAGGTGACAGAGAGAAAAATCTTTCGGAAGCTTTTGAAAATGGCGGTAGTCATCTGCCGCTCATGATTGCCGATCAAGCCGCAGGTGCCATTTATCGTTCCATGCTTTCCAGCGAAAATACATTGAGCCAGTTCGAGACAGTCCTGGCATTATCGAAGACAATCGAGACGCGCGATTGGTACACCGGCGGTCATAGTAAAAAAATGGCCGACCTGGTGGAAAAGTTGGCAATTGAGTTGCAATGTAATCTGGATGACATACAGATCATCCGCTGGGCGGCTTTGTTGCATGATATTGGCAAGATTGGTATTCCGGACGGTATTTTGCTTAAGCCTGGACCATTGACCATGGAAGAATGGAAGGTCATGCAGCGCCATCCAGAAATTGGGTCAGAGATTGTATTAAAAGTGTCGAATCTTACGGCTGTTGCCGACCTCATTCTGGCGCATCACGAAAAATATGATGGAACGGGTTATCCATATCGTTTGAAGGGGGAGGAAATCCCGCTAGGAGCCAGGATCTTGGCAGTGGTCGATGCCTATTGCGCCATCACAGATGGGCGTGTCTACCGTAAGGCATGGCCCCACAAAAAAGCCCTGAAAGAACTGGAACGTTGCTCTGGAACAAGCTTTGATCCGGCGGTGGTGCGGGCATTTTTGAATTGCTTTTCTGTTGAGCGGGAAGCATAGTCATTTTTCATAAAGAGGATCATCATCCGGCGTGCTCTGAGGAGCATGCCGAAGTGTTGATTCATACTGAGATCTTCAGAGGGAAATTTGTCCCAGGCTGGTCGATAAGCCGCATTCTGTCCCGCCAGAGGGTATCCACGAAGGACGGCTCCGGCAGGGGGGACCATCTCTCTTGGCGTTTGGTCACCCAAACGCTCCAGCAGCCTACCCGAAACTCGAAAGCGACGAGCAGTCACTTGCCCACCCGAAAGTGGGCTTCGCATCTGTTTGGCCTTGCTCCCAATGGGGGTTACCTGGCAGCTGCATCTCTGCAGACTCCGGTGGTCTCTTACACCGCCTTTTCACCCTTGCCCTTTACAGGGCTCACCCTTATGCAGGGCTTGTCCCGTAAGGGGCGGACTGTTTCTGTGGCCCTATCCGATGGATTACTCCATCCCGGACGTTATCCGGCATTGTGCTCTGTGGAGTGCGGACTTTCCTCAATGTGCACATGGCACACTGCGGTCCCCTGACCAACCTGGGATGTTTTCATGATAACCGGATTGAAGCTGCAAGTCAATAATAGCCAAGAATGGCATGCCAGATGATCTTCCAAATAAGCATTGGTTCGATTTGACGATTTTAGGGGGCAGCGTCTATGCGTTCTTGTTGCGTCAGTCAAAACGTAAAGATTTTGGTACAATTGGTTCTATATCTTAACGTTGGGTTATCAGACAGCAGGACATTTTTTAAAAACCTAGGTGATCACTCATGGATGTCGTTTTAGCGACCATGCTGATGCTGGTGGTTAAAATTTTATACGCAATTTGTGTTGTCAGTTTGTTTTTGGTGGGCCTGAGCCAGATAATCAATTGCGTTATTTATATTGCCAACTATAAAAAGATTTGGAATCGTCCCGACCCGCCGCAACCCGCGGAATGGCCGCGCGTCACTGTTCAACTGCCCATCTATAATGAGAAATTCTTGGGTGAGCGAGTCATAGATGCGGTTGCCGGTTTCGATTATCCAAAAGACAAGCTCGAAATTCAGGTACTTGATGATTCGACGGATTTGCAGACCATCGATATTTTGAAGGCCACCATTCAGAAGCACCAGCAAGAGGGGATTGACATCAAATATTTGCATCGCGAAGATCGTGTGGGTTACAAGGCAGGGAACCTGGCTTTTGGCCTGAAACACGCGGCAGGTGACTTTCTGGCAATTTTCGATGCCGACTTTGTCCCAGGGAGTGATTGGCTGAAAAAGACTGTCCCATGCTTCCAGGACCCAAAAATTGGCTTTGTGCAGACCCGGTGGGATCACATCAATTTCAAGCATAACTTGATCACCCGCATGGCGGGTCAAATCCTGGATGGCAGTTTCATCATCGAGCAAAATGCGCGATTTTACGCCGATTTGATTATCAGCTTTCCTGGCTCGGCCGGAATATGGCGTAAACAATGTATTGAATCGGTGGGCGGTTGGGAATGGGACACCATGACGGAAGACGCGGACATGACCTTCCGTTCGCAGATTGCTGGCTGGAAGGGGTATTACCTGCCAAAAGTGTGCGCTATGGCAGAGTTGCCCCAGGAGATGGACGATTTCAAGATCCAACAATATCGCTGGTGCCGGGGAACGGCACAAGTAGCTTTCAAGTTAATGAAGCGATTGCTGCCTTCCAAACTTCCCCTCAAAGTCAAATTCATGGGCATGCTGCATCTGCTGAGTTATTTGACTTTTCCGTTGATGGATTTGTTATTTTTGCTGGTGCTGCCGGTCAGCTTGTGGGCCGGCGGCTTCATCGCCTTGTTTTGGTGGGGTTCGATCGTAACAATTGGTCCGCTGTTGGTGTATGGTATGCCCAGGACGGAGCATACCCCCCATTTGACCGATCGACTGGTCGTTCTGCCTTTCCTGCTGCTGGTGGGCGTAGGTATCTCACTGGTCTGTGGGCTGAGTGTGATCTCGGGTCTTTTTCAAAAAGGGGGGGTGTTCATCCGCACCACGCGTGCTGACCCACGGATCGGGCGAGAGTACGATGGCCAGAAGAAGCGCATTCTCAACCTGTTCACGGTGGGCGAAGTGGCGATGGGGGTGTACCTCATCGCATCTTTGTTGACGCTCTGGCATACAGTTGGCAAATTGTTATCGCCTTGGTTGGGGACAAGCGCCATCGGGTTCTTGTTTGTTGCAGGTACCAGCTTGTACCAAAATGTCAAGCAGGGAATTGTGAGACGTATTTTTCCGGGAAAAAAATCGAAAGAAGACATCCCTTTCTGAGGGATGCCGGGTTTTGTAGGATGGGTAAACGAGGAGCAAGGCTGTGCCGTTCAAAGAAGGCGAGACTGTTGGCCCTTATCAAATCTTAGCGCAACTTGGCCAGGGTGGAATGGCCACCGTTTACAAAGCCTACCACGAGGCATTGGATCGCTACGTTGCCCTAAAAGTGCTGCACCCGGCTTTTACCGATGATGCCACGTTTATGACGCGTTTTCAGCGCGAGGCGCGTGTCGTCGCCCGGCTGGATCATCCCAACATTGTGCCCATCTATGACTTCGCCGAGTACGAAGGTCGACCGTATTTGGTGATGAAATTCATCGAGGGCGAAACCCTGAAAGCGTTGCTTGCCAGGGGACGCCTGTCTCTTCAGCAAATAGTTCCCATTGTCGAAGCGGTTGGTGCGGCACTTGCATATGCTCACCAACAGAACGTCGTGCATCGCGACGTCAAGCCTTCCAATATTTTGATCTCCAAGGATGGGAAGATCTATCTGACCGATTTTGGCCTGGCACGCATGGCACAGACCAGTACGTCACTGACAGCAGACCAGTTGGTGGGTACGCCGCAATATATTTCTCCCGAACAAGCCATGTCGAAGCCCGACCTTGATTACAGGTCGGATATCTATTCGTTTGCAGTCGTAGTCTATGAGATGGTGGTGGGGCGCGTCCCATACGACGCGGACACACCGTTCTCTATCGTGCATGACCACATCTATACTCCCTTGCCACTGCCGCGCCAGGTGAACCCGGATGTCCCGGAAGCGGTGGAAGCCGTGCTTATTAAGGCGCTGGCTAAGAATCCTGACGATCGATATGCTGACGTGACTTCATTCGTGGAGGCTTTCAAGGAGGCTGTTCAAACCGGCACTTCGGCTGCCAAACCCTCTGCTCAATCCGCTGGTACGGATTACGCAACGCAAAAGCAACCGGAACCATCATCTGTTGTAATTGGTTCACAAAATGCTACTGTTCCACAGCCTTTTGCCGGTTCAACAATCACGGCTGTCGGAAAAAGCCTTCCTATTGCGCAGAAGGTTAAAAACATCGGGCAAAAGACGGTAGCAAAAAGTAAATCAAATGAAACTGCGTGCCTGGTCGCCATCATCATCGTATTGGTGTTGTGCTGCGTAGGTGGACCAATTGCATTTCTGGTCAATCGAAAGAATAATGCCAAAGCAACTGTAACAGCTACAAGTGTGATCCTGGCAACAACAAACGCCACTTCCATCGTAAGTCCATCGGTTGTGGTGACGCCGTTGGCCATGACAGTGGCGCCGACTGGCACAGCAAATGTGGCACCATTGCCGGATATTGTCAGTGCAGTTGCTGCATGGAAGCAAAGCAATATTGCCCAAACCCAAATTGACATCAATGCATTCGAAAAAAACGCCGGCAGCAACGCGGCGGACTATCGAGCTGCATTTCAATATCTTCAGGATCAGAAAGCCTGGTTGGTGGCTGCGATGACCATTTTCAACTCCCTCCATCCCCTTGGTGGCGAGATTCGGCTGGGATTCCCCGAAAATGTCCGTGAGGTTCTATACCTCGCAGCCATGGATCCGCTGGGAGATAGTTTCTTTAACTCGTATGGTGGTGAAACGCCATTTACAGCGGCTACATTACGGCATCAGCTTTATTTTAATGATGTCAATCAGATGGAAAAAATGCTTGAAAAATTGCTGGCAGATGCGACTGTCGTCCAGCGGTTTCCGGAACTGAAACTGTTGGAAGTCGAGCTATACGTCAAGCAAGGCGACCTCAATGATGCCAAGATCAAGTATGATCAACTTAACCTTCAAAGCTTGCCGGCGTGGATCCAAAAGATTGCCGTGCAAGTGAGTGAACAAATACATTAATTTATGGAGTGAATCAAATGCGTAAACCAATGATTGCGGGTAACTGGAAAATGAACAAGACTGCTGAACAGGCACGCGGCCTGGTCAGTGAGTTGCTTCCTGGGTTGGAAGCCGTCCATGGTGTTGACCGAGTGGTGTGCCCACCTTTTACCTCCTTGATGAGTGTTGCGGAGATACTCAAAGGGACTGAAATCGGTCTGGGTGCACAAGACATGCACTGGGAAGCTTCCGGCGCTTTCACAGGCGAGGTTTCACCGGCAATGGTGAAGGAATTCTGCCAGTATGTGATCCTGGGCCACTCGGAACGGCGCACTTATTTTGGTGAAACTGATCAGACAGTCAATAAAAAGGTAAAGGCTGCATTTGCGAATGGTCTGACGCCTATCGTATGTGTGGGTGAAACGTTGGAAGAGAATGAAGATGGCAAGACTTCTGATGTTGTGACGCGACAGGTGCATGTTGATTTATTGGGATTAACGGCTGAACAAAGTGGAGCCGTTGTTATCGCATATGAGCCAATATGGGCAATCGGCACCGGCAAAGCTGCCAGCGGTGAAGGTGCCAACAAAGTGATCGGCGAGTATATCCGCGGCACCTTGAAGAAAGACTTTGGCGCCGAAGTGGCCGAAGCGGTTCGGGTACTTTACGGCGGCTCGGTGACCGGTGCCAATGCAGCCGAGTTCTTCGGCCAGTCCGAGATCGATGGCGCCTTGGTAGGCGGCGCCAGCTTGAAGCCTGATTTCATCCAAATCGTCCAAGCCGCGAAGAAGTGACATTTTCAGTATTCGATGGGTTGGGGTAGCTGCTGGCTCGCCTGCTGCCTTCATCTTGGTGCAGTGTTGGCTGCATCGGAAGCTCACGTCTCTTATTGATCTTGATAAACAGGCCATCCGCCAAGGGCGGCCTGTTTTCGTTGATATTCCTTACCGGTGTGGTAATGCATAAAGCCAGTCATTACTGATGGGATTTGCGGAAGCTGTTGTGTCACATCACAAGATCGCGTCCAATGATTTTCCTGCATTTGAAGGTTATAATGGAGGAGAAAGGTACGATTTATCGGTTTAAGGAGCCTGGATGTTGATCGATCCCTTTGGACGCCAAATCACTTATCTGCGTATCTCGGTTACGGATCGCTGCAACCTGCGGTGTGTTTATTGCATGCCAGTTGAAGGTGTGCCGTGGCAGACGCATGAATCGATCATGCGCTACGAGGAAATTACGCAAGTGGTGAAGGTGGCAGCCGCAGAAGGCATCCGCGAGGTGAGACTCACGGGGGGCGAGCCGCTGGTGCGCAAGGACCTGCACGAACTGGTGCGTATGATCGTGGCCGTCCCGGGGATCGAAGATGTCAGCCTGACGACGAACGGCATCCTGCTGGCAGGTCAGATCGAACAGCTTGCTGACGCAGGGCTGAAGCGCATCAACATCAGCCTGGATACATTGGATGCTGATAAGTTCAGAAAGATCACGCGTGGGGGCGAGCTGGAGAAAGTTTGGGAGGGGATCGCCGCTGCAGAAGCACACGGGATTGCACCCATCAAGCTCAATATGGTTGTACTGCGTGGCGTGAATGATGATGAGATCGAGCGCATGGCCAGCCTGACCAATGATCACGCCTGGCAGATACGTTTCATCGAATTGATGCCGATCAAGAATCAAGCGCCGTGGGGGGCGGGGTTCCCAGCGCCTGAAAGTATGTTCTTCCCAATCAGTGAAGTGCGCAAGCGTCTGGAAGTAATGGGGCTGCAACCGACAATGCCTGCTATCGGCAGTGGGCCTGCGGAAGATTTCCAGATCCCCGGAACCAGGGGGACCATCGGTTTCATCAACCCCTTAAGCCAATCGTTTTGTCAGCGCTGCAACCGCCTGCGGTTGACCGCAGACGGTAACCTGCGGCCGTGTTTGCTGAGCGACGGCGAAATTTCATTGCTGCCCGCTCTGCGGGCCGGAGAAGACATTCTCCCGCTCATCCGTCAGGCCGTGACTGCTAAGCCATCAGGACATGAGCTTAACCAGCAACACGCTCCTGTGGGGCGCTGTATGATGCAAATTGGGGGTTAAGCAGTGCCGAACTGGCGGTCGCCCGCGTCACCCAGACCGGGGATGATGTAGCCCCGCTCGTTCAAATGATCATCGATAGCAGCGAGGTGGATGGGGACATCCGGATGCTTTTCCTGCACCAGTTTCACCCCTTCTGGTGCGCCGATCAGCCCCACGAATTTGATCTTTTTCACTCCCCATTTTTTCAACAGGTCGATAGTAGCCACGGCTGAACCGCCAGTGGCCAGCATGGGATCGAGGATCAGACAGACTGAAACGGTCGGTTCCAAAGGCAGCTTGTTGTAATATTGCACCGGTTTCAGGGTGTGTTCATCACGATACAAGCCGATGTGCCAGACCTCGGCATTGGGGATGAGCTCCCAAACACCTTCGACCATCCCCAGGCCGGCCCGCAGGATGGGCACCAGGCCGATCTTTTCTTTCAACTCGGCACCTTGCAGGGTCGCCAGGGGTGTCTTCACCGGGATGGGCACTGTGAGCAGGTCACTGGTGGCTTCATAGGCTAAAAGCCCGGCAATCTCGTGCACCAACTCGCGAAATTTCTTGGGCTCGGTATCTGCACTGCGTAAAATGGATAACTTATGGGCAACTAGAGGGTGGCTGGAAACGAAAAGAGCGGGCACGGCAAACTCCTTAGGTTAGGTTGGAGATATTATAGCTCAATGTGTAATAAATCCGGGGCGTCGCGTGTGCCCCTTCAAACCTCGTTTTGTAAATACATCCTCTTAAGGTAAAGTGAGAATAAACCTATATAAAATAATATGTTCATGTTTGACGGGGTACTAGTATAATAAATGCCATGAGTGACGTTCATGCCCGCATGGTTGACCCCGAAGCCCGGCCAGATGACCGGATGGACCTGGCGATGCGGCCAAAAAAACTAGCCGACGTGATCGGCCAGGACCAGGTGAAGGAGAATCTCTCCATCCTGATCGCAGCAGCCTTGAAGCGCGGCGAACCGCTGGATCACGTGTTATTCTATGGCCCTCCGGGACTGGGTAAGACCACGCTCGCCCATGTGCTGGCCCAGGAAATGGGTGTCAGCATCAAAGTCACAGCCGGGCCGGCCATCGAGCGCCCCGGTGATTTGGCTGCCATTTTGACCAATCTCCGCGGCGGGGATATCCTTTTCATCGACGAGATCCATAGGCTGGGGAAGGTGGTCGAGGAAGTCCTTTACCCGGCGATGGAAGATTTTGCGTTGGACATCGTCATCGGCAAGGGGCCTTCAGCACGTTCCGTGCGAT
>JBEKEX010000058.1:0-31821 GCA_050013615.1 Anaerolineaceae bacterium | reverse complement strand
ACCGTGAGAGCGAGGTGGCGGCGCTGGCAGCCGAGCTCAAGAACGTGCGCGATATGCTATATTTGGGGCGTGGCATCAACATGCCCATCGCCTACGAAGGCGCGCTGAAATTAAAAGAGATTTCGTATATCCATGCTGAGGCTTACCCAGCGGGCGAGATGAAGCACGGTCCCATTGCCCTGATCGACAAGGACATGCCCGTGTTGGCTCTGATGACGCGTGACCCCTGGTACGAGAAGATGGTCAGCCAGGTGGAGCAGGCCAAGGCGCGCGGCGGAGTGGTGGTGGCGGTGGCCACGGAAGGCGACGCGCTTGCCGACGAGCTGGCCGACCACGTGCTGTGGGTACCGGAAGCGCCCTGGATGCTCTCGCCGGTGATCAACGTCATCCCGCTGCAGTTGCTGGCGTATCACATCGCTTCGCTGCGCGGCCTGGACGTGGACCAACCGAGGAATTTAGCGAAGTCAGTGACGGTGGAATAATGCTATCAATCAGGGTGCGCTGCCGGCCTGCCCTGTCAAGGGCGCACCCTTATTTTTTTATTTCTTATCTCCCCTGAAAATCCATTGGACGCCAAATCTATCGTAAAACTGCCCATAGGTGCCAAAGGGCATGTCGTGCAAGTCCTGGAATCTGTCTTTGTTGGCTCCCACGGCGAGCTTGTCGAACACTTCTTTCAATTCACCAAATGAGCCGCCCATGACAAACAGGGCGTAGGTATTGCCTTGTTTAGGTTCAAAGTCGGGAGAGGCCATCCAATCGGTAGCGGATATCTCAATCGCCCCGCTTTTGAGATGAGCATTGATCATCCGGTTATGCTTTTCTTTCGGAAACTGATCTTTCATGGGGGTATCGCCCAGCTTTGTGAGCATCAGCTTACCACCCAGGCAGCTTTGGTAAAAGGTCATGGCCTCGGCACAGTTCCCATCGAATAAGAGAAATGGAATACAAGATAACATATTTTTACCTTCCCGAAAACAGAATGGATGAACTTCTGTATTATAGAGAAAGGTATTGAGCTAGATGGTTCAAAGTACAAGGTTTAGGTATTAGGATAACATTGGTCGGCTTGGACGTGGATCAGCCCCGCAATCAGGTTATGTCAGTAACGGTGGAGTAAATTGAGCTCTTTTACCCAATCAGAAGTATATTATTTTACATATGGAGACTAAATTGAATTTTAAAGCTCTCTATTGAAAAACGTATACAATCAAGATATACTCATAAGCGAATTATGGTTGGGAAATTAGGGTATTGGTGAGGAGAAAAATGTTTTCTCTTCACATAAAAAACGAATAGTGGATTAAAAAGCGAATAAAGATTATGAATGATCCGGAAATTCGTCAAGCATTTCATAACATCGTTCTCCGGAATTATCATGAGGATTCTGACGCTCTTGTAGTCGATGAATTAGGGCTTGAAGAGGGTAAATGCAGAGCTGATATTGCTGTTGTTAATGGTAATCTTGATGGATATGAGATAAAGAGTGGTGCAGATTCATTAACAAGACTAAACCAACAAGTGATTAGCTATAATGCAGTTTTTGATCATTCTTCCATAATTTTAGAAGAGAAGCATCTAGCTGACGCATCTCGGAAGTTGCCAGTATGGTGGGGAATAATTCTGGTTTCAGAAAATATGCACGAGGAATTAATGTTTGAGACGATTAAGCCTCCTCTTATGAATCCTATTGTTAATAATTACGCAGTTGCTCAGCTGCTTTGGCGAGAAGAAGCGCAAGAAATTTTGTTCAATTTAGGAATAAGAGGGTCACGACTTAGACAAAAACGTTCAATCTTGTATAGCGACATTATCGAAATGATTGATTCGGTAGGACTACGCTGTATTGTACGAGAATATCTTAAGAAGCGACAAAATTGGCGACCTCTCGTCCGACCATCTCTAAATGATGGTTTGTGCCGACCCAACGCCATGTCGTTAAATTTCCAGTAGAGGCTAATCCTTGTGCACAATCATATAGGTATTTATCGCCAATTGAAAAATTCGGACCTTTATAGATTTCGGAGTTGATGATTTCTAAACATAAATCTCGATGTTGTTCTAATCCATAGTCTTTAATGTTTTGACCTCTTACAATGAACCAACCATCATCAATTGTGTATCTAATATTTGCTGTTGTTCTCAAATATCTTGGATCAACTCTTAGCGTTTCTGGGCTATCAATACCATAGTCGCCAAAAATTGGAATGCGAAGGCCAGATAACTTAAGACGACCCTGAAGAAGTTTGTAAGCTCGCCATTCATTTCTAGCAATGTAGGTAGTACCTGTCCCATATTTACTGAGCGAAGCGGGTAAGGATGTGCCAATTAATCCCAATGAACGCCATTGATTTAAATAGGGTATTTTCTTTATAACTTTTACTAAAAAGCTTACAAAACCTTCAATCGGTTCAAAATTTGGTGCTTTTTCATCAATGATAAGATCACATTGTGTTACCTGACTATGAAGTTTTTGAAGTAGGCCATTTATCATGATCTCTAAGTCAGGTTTCAAAGCAGTCTCGAGATCTATTCTAAAACATAATCCATTTCCATTCTGTTCAATTACTTGCTTTATTGCATTTTGCCATTGGGGATCATGGAATAACCCAGTGACCGGAATCGCGTTTATATGCTCTTGTCGTAAGGAATTGAATACAAATGTTATTGGATGCATTCCGTTTGCCAAACGTTGATTTTCATCAATATGATGCATATCAATAAAACATTCTTTTGTACCCCATTTCTTCCGCACACGCTTCGCAAATGGAGCTAAATGTTTATCTATTGTTTTGATTTCTTCATGTGTTTCGAAATCAAAGCCAATCTCTGCAACATCAATGATCGGGGTAATTAATTCTCTTACTGGTGTTGATAGTAATTCTAATGCTTTATATTCACCTAATTTCCACCTTAAACAAGGAATGTAAATTTGATTATCCAAAGTCATTTGATCCTTCCCATACTTAAATTCCAAAGGTTGCTTCTGGGAAAAGTTTTCTAACGCATCCCTGGCCTACAAAATCGCTCAGGATGCTGTAGTTATTAGTCTCATTTCTAATTCGGCCAGCAACGATTGCAGGGCTTATGCCGAGTTCAGAAGCAAAGTCTTTTACTGATTGTTCGGATTGCACATATCGTGGTAAAGCAGTTTCCCATTTTTCTTCTGAGATTAAAGCGTTTTGAGCCAATCGATCGGCTTCGCATTCAAGCTGATTTTTCCCGGTTGCATCTAAGTCGTCATAGATTGTAACAAGCTTATCTTTATTAAGATGTTTGATTACATGAAAAAGTTCATGAAGCAGTACAAACCAAAAATTATCCAATCGATCATGCCTCAAAGTCATTCCAATCACTGGGAATGTCCCATTTAATAGTGCGGCTCCATCAAGATAGGTATTTCTTAGATGGGGCTCTATTACTAATGCAATGCCAATATTTTTAAGCATTTCTCTAGCAAGACGTGGCCCGTCTACTTTACTACTGATGCTAACTAGATCGGAAATCCAAGTATCGTTAATAGTTTTTGAAATATATATATTTTTGGGCGGATTCTTCATCGCTAGTTTTAGCACTCTGGATTCCCATGCCAATAAGGCATATTGATTTAACTGTGAATTCGAGCGAATTGATCTACGATTCAAAACCATGACTGGTTCACTTTTGAATATCGATAATATGTAATCCCGGACCAGTGATTTGGCATTAGCGCTGGAAGAATCAAGCGATCCGGAATATTCTTCAAACCACCCCCTTTTATACATTTCATCGATAGGAAATTTATCCCAATCAAGGAACTCCATTTCATCGCGCTTAATAATCCGCTTTAATGTAATCTCGGCGCTTTCGTTGATCGTTAATTTAAGTGCATCGGCAATTTGCTTTAGTCTGTGAAGGCTTGCACTTACATAGTCTTCTGATTCATACCGTTGAATCTGTTGCTCTTTTAATCCTACAAGATCAGCCAATTCTTTTTGAGATAGTTTTTGAGCAATTCTGGCGCGTATCAATATTTTAGGTAACTCCTCTAGACTTGGAGCTTCAAGTATTGAGATTGCTCCTGATTGCAATTCTTTATACTCATCTAGTTGAGCTTTTAGAGCATTGATTTCGCTTTCCAAAGCATTGAACTCCGCTTTGGCTATTATTTCTGATCCTACACGTTTAGTGACTTCCTCTAAATTGAATTCTTTAATTGCCGTTTCTAACCGTTTTAATTGGCTATTCGTAATTTTAAACTGACGCTCGTTGGTAATCATTTCACTGCCTTTTCTTTCACTCTTATAAGTGAATGCGAATAATGCCCTTTCTCTGCCCAGTTTCTTTATCAATCTGAAAAAAATCAACGAACGTATTGATGCTATCCGCCTTTACACTTGAAGGGAAAAATTCACCTCCGTATTTAGATTTCTGTTTTGCTCTTTTGTCACTAAAATCCAAAAATACTGGATCAAGTTTTTCTGGATTAACGTTTGTCGGATCCCAACAAACGTCAAAATCACCGGGAATTGGTTTGCTAGTTACATAGCTACCGTCTAAATAAACAACCGCACAACCAGCTATTTTTAATGCTTTGCAACCATCCCTTAACCCTTTAAATAAAGTCCTTCTTCTTAAACTATCTGAATTATCTGCATAGAATCTTTTCACTTCTTCCAAGGTCGCATCATGAACACCGGGAGGTAATACTTTCCATGGAGAGCCGATTTCAATTAATGGAGGAATCACAACACAACAATAACATTGTGTTTGGCATTTGTCAAGTATTGATATAATTCACTTTATTGAAGATGGTGTTGGTAAATCCGGGTAAAATTACTCTATGCCCAAACTTTGCCCGAAAGTCATCCTGGAAGGCACGCGCCTGACTCATAAGACCGACATCGCCTTTGCGTTGAACGAGCACCCGCGCGTGGTGGGGCCGCGCAAGTACCGCTACCATTCGCCGCTGGTCTCGGGGGAGTGGTGCGGTTTCACCAATTTCCCCTGGGGGCGCGGGCTGATCAACTTCCAGCCGGACGAGGAAGCACTGGCGCTGGAAACTTACCGCACCTGGGTGCACCTGTTCGAGCTGCTACGCTACTATTCCTGGATCGTGGACCGCTTTCACATTTCCACCATAGCCTATCAGCAGCATCAATACGGCAAGGCGTACGATTTTGGCTGGCTGGAAGAACGCTTGCTGCCGCTGGGCTTCCGCCTGGTGTTTTGTTGGCGCTCCCCCGAATCCTTCGAAGCAGCACGCATTGAGCGGTTGAAAGTTTCCGGTAATCCTTCCCAATATGACGATTTGAACATCTTCATCGACGAGCAACAGCGCATGAGTGAGTTGGTCGATAAATCAAGGCTGCCGGTCTTGCGCCTCGACCTCTCGGACGATGACGTGCCCGGTGCGGTGGAACGCGTCGCCGACTGGCTGGAATCGACCGGGGGATTGTATATGGCTTCGTGAGATGGGTTCGTAGGGGGCGTGATTTAAGAATTATCCATTCGAAATATATTTTGTGAAAATAACGCAGGGGGTATACACAAAATGAAAATCATCAGGCGCCGCTATACACTATAGCGGCTTTTTTTGAATCATTTCTCTCTTTGGCAATCTAATTAGCGTCCGAATCACTGCAAGGCCGCCTGATAGTGTAACAGTGTATATATTTTTATTCTTAAAGACAGAAAGAATGCTGTTTGAACCGGTTCGAAAAACCCGGTATAGTAGTTTTAGTGTATTTAGTGTATATTTTCTTTAGAGGATCCTTTTATGAAGACCAACAAAGAAAAAATATACGATTTTTTGAAGCTGCACGCCGCCACACAGGAAAGCGGCGGTGTCACCACACAATATCTGGCAGAGGCACTTGGAATCATCCGCACCAACGTTAGCAGTCAGTTGAACGAATTGGTAGAAGAAGACCGGGTGACCAAATCCAGCAGCCGGCCGGTTCTTTACAAGATCAAAGCTCAGGAAGAGATCAACGAAGACCAGTGCTTCGAAAATCTCGTGGGCGTGAACGGCAGTCTCCGGCGGCCGATCCAAATTGCCAAAGCAGCCATTATCTACCCTGAAAAAAGTTTGAACACTTTGATTATCGGTGCCCCAGGCACGGGCAAAACCTTTCTGGCGATGATCATGCACCGCTACGCCATCGCGGCCGGCGTCATCCCCGAAGATTCACCCTTCATTGTGTTTGATTGTAAAGATCATCAGAACGATGAAGCCAAGCTGATGGCCGAACTTTTCGGTGAAACGGGGGATGGGGGCTGTTTCGCCGAGACGGGGCAGGGCGTGTTGCACATCGATAATGCCCAGTTGTTGAGCACTTGCATGCGCAACAAGTTCTGTTCAATTGTGGAAGAATACCAGCATCACGATGGCGAGCCGTTAACCAAAATCTCTCCCATTGTGATCGTAGCCTGTGACAGCTCCAATAAGGCTGCTTGCGATGACTATGCCAAGAACCTCCCCATCGTGATCGAGCTGCCGTCATTGGCCGATCGGCCGATGGAGGAACGCCTGGCATTGATCCAGAGCTTTTTCACATTGGAAGCGGCGCGTGCCAAGCGGACCATGACCATCAGCGCCGAGCTGTTGCGCTGTTTGTTGCTCTACGATTGTGTTCTCAATATCAAGCAGCTCAAAGGGGATATCAAGCGCGCCTGTGCTCTGGCATATTTCAGAGAGCATGACTCGACCGATGAATGCCTGGAAGTATTCATGAGCGATTTCGAGCCTTACGTGCGCAAGGGTTTCCTGAATTATCAAGATCATCGTGAAGAGATCGAGCAGATCATCCCGGCAGATTACAGTTACGCTTTTTCCGAGTTTGCCATGGAGATGAGCGCCATCGACCGCGCCAAGCTGAAGTCATCGAATATGTATGCTGAAGTTGACCGCAGAGCAGACGCGCTGCTCGAACGGGGAATGACCAATGAAGAGGTTGGCATTCTCCTCACGGCAGAATATGAAGCGTTTTTCCGCCAGTATTGGAAGGAAGTATCTCAGCATGTGGTCAACAAAGAGCAGCTTGCCAACCTGGTGGATGCCCGTACGATCAACCTGGTAGAAACATTTGTGAATGATGTCAGCGAAAAGCTTCGGGTGATTTTTCCACCTTCTGTATTCTATGGGCTATGCCTGCATGTGGATAGTATCGCCAAGGGGAAATCCTCGCATCAGATTTTGACCAAACGTCAGATGTCTGAGATCGTCGAAAAGCATCAGACCAAATATGCTTTAGCGCTACAGTTTGCAACGGAGATCGAAAAGGCATTTTCGATCACACTGCCGGTTGAGGAAGCGTTCATCATCACCTTGTTCCTGTGTTTTGAAGATCCAACAGCCGAGACCACCGCAAAACCGGTGATCCTTATTGCTTTGCTCGGCGACAATGTGGCCACTTCCATTGCTGGCACGGTCAATCAGATCGTCAAACAGAACAATACTTTTTCTTTCGAAGTCCCTTTTGAACACCAGCCGGCAGAAACATACAAGTCACTGTATGACTATGTCAAAAAGATCGATCAGGGCAAAGGAATCGTCGCACTATATGATATGGAGTTCTTGTGCGCCTTCTTTGAGACGATTGAAGCGGAGACGGGTATTGAAATTCGCACCGTGCAACTACCGATGAGCATGGTTGGTATCGAGTGTGCAAGAAAAGCAGCAGTTGCCGATAATGTTGACAATTTGTATCAGAGCATTGTCAACAGTCTGCAGCAATACGGAAAACCGATGGATCGGGTGATCGTTACACTGTGTACGACTGGTGAGGGGGGTGCACAAGAATTAAAAAAGTATATCGAAAAGCATGGCGATATTCGTGATATGAAAGTAATTCCTTTATCGATCGCGGATTTTGAGCAGCTGCGTGAAAATCTTCGGATGTTGCAAGAACAAGCAATTGTTTATTGCATTGTTGGGACAAACGATCCCAAGTTATTCAGCATCCCATTTATTCCTATTAGCGACGTGCTCGGAGTTGATCCGTCTGAGTTGCCGGAAGTATTGCGTTTTAAAAACCGCGATAAGAGCCGAATAAATTTTGATGAAGTGTTTACGTACCTTGGCGAGCAACTCGAGCATGTTGAAATAAAAAAATTACGCAAAATGCTGCCTCAGATCATCGACCAGATAAATGATGAGATTACACATATGTCGCTCGATACTGAGGTCGGCTTGTTGATGCATATCGCATGTTATCTCAATAGAGTCAATGGAAAAGAACCAATTCCACAAAATCTACACAAAGATCAAATACTCGAAAACAATGATGCTTGTTACAAGAAATTATTAAAGATTTTGAAGCCATTAGAGCGCTCATTTGAAATTTTGTTTACCAATGATGAAATGGCCAACATCATTATGATCATCAAAAAGCTGTGAAGGGAGGATTATCAACATTATGGCATTGGAACAACGATTTAAAGATATTGCGATGGAAATCATTGCGAATGCAGGGGCATCACGAGGTGCTGCATTCGATGCATTAGCAGAGACAAAAAAAGGAGACTTCGCAAAAGCAAAAGAATTGTTGAAAAGTTCGGAAGAATTTGCGCATGCAGCCCATGCAAAACACAGTGAACTCCTGGCGTTCTATGCAAACGGAGAACTCGACCAAAGTGATCTCCTTATAGCGCACGCGCAAGATCACTTGATGTGTGCAGAACTGGCAAGAGAGTTGATTTTAGAAATCATTGAACTTCAAGAAACTATAAAAAGGAAGTAAAGAAATTGAAAATCCTGCTTGTATGTGCGAGTGGTATTTCAACGAATATATTAGTGAAGAAAATGGAAGAATACGTCAAAGAACAGGGACTTGACGTTGAAGTCATTGCGAAAGAACCGTATTGGCAATTTTACCTAATGATTATGCAATTGGAAATGTAAAAAACATCTTCAAACAAATCAATTCAAATTCTCTGTCAGCGATGTAATCTGCGAATGAGGTACCAGTGTTAAGACTATTCATAGCTTCTCATGGCTCAATTGCGAGTGGAATTAAAAGCGCCCTAAATATTTTGCTGGGCAAGTCTGAAAATGTGACCGTATTTGATGCTTATCTTGACGAACGTAATTTAAAAGATGAGCTTGATAAATATTTTCAATCCATTTCTGAAGACGATCAGGTGATCATGTTATCTGATTTGTTTGGAGGCAGCGTAAACCAAATAATGTATTTATATCTTAAGAGGGCCAATACTTTTCTGATCGCAGGGATTAATTTGCCATTGGTCGTCGAATTGTCCATGCTCAGTGGGCCGGTCGATTCGGCTCAATTAAAGGATATTGTTCTGCGATATAAGGAAGCTTTGCAGTTTGTGGAACTTACCCAACCTGAAACGAAGGAGAATGATTTTTTCGAGGCGCCAAATGATAAAACTACTCAGACTCGATGAACGATTAATCCACGGGCAGATTGCTATAAAGTGGTCCCGTCATCTCAGTGTTAGCCACATTGTGGTGATCAATGATGAGGCAGCGCACAATGAAATCATTAAAGAATCATTGCTGATGGCAGCGCCATCGACTGTAAAAGTTGCCATAAAAGGAATGAATGATGGGATCCAGCTTTTAAATGATCCAAGAGCCGCGGAAATGAGTATTTTAGTGCTTGTGGGTTCTCCCCAGGAAGTACTGAAGCTTTTAAATGCTGTGAAAGGGATTCAAAAAGTTAATATTGGAAATTACGGAAGGGTTGCACCGAAGGAAGGAACTGAATTTCGGAAAACTTATCGTAATAACCTATTTCTATATGATAAGGAGGTGGTGATTCTCAAAGAAATTATGGATACTGGCGCTGAATGCATTTATCAGACCACGCCAGAAGAAACACCCGAACCACTTAAGAACATTATTAAATAATTCAACGTAAAAAACGAAAGGAGTAGAAGAATGGTAACAGCAGCTTTGGAGATGTGCCTTGTTTTTTTGGTCGTCCAAACCTTAGATCCCTTCATCATTGGATGGCAATGCTTGAACAGGCCAATTGTTATCGCACCAATCGCCGGGCTCGTCCTTGGTGATTTCCGGACAGGCATTATTATGGGGGCTGGCCTGGAATCCATCTTCATGGGGATATCTGCAATTGGCGGATCTATCCCAGCTGACCCGACATCAGCCAGCCTTATAGCAGTTGCCTACGCCGTACTGACAGGTGCGACCACGGATTCTGGCCTGGCACTTGCTTTGCCAATTGGGACCGTCATGGCAAGTATTAGCATGATCGTCATGAGCTTGCTCTCTAACCCATTGGCACCCTATTGGGAGAGAGTGGCGGTCAAAGGAAAGAATAATCAACTCGCCATCCAATCAATTATATTTTCCATTCTCATGAACCTGGCGAGCGCAGTTGTCTTATTCCTGGCAATCGCGTATGGCGTTGCAGGTTTGAACAGCTTCCTGGCTTCATTACCCTCTTGGGTTATGACAGGTCTTGGAGCAGCATCGGGTATGATGTTGGCTGTTGGGTTTGCAATCCTGACTTCAATGATTTGGTCAGGGGAGGTAGGCGCCTTTTTCTTCCTGGGTTATGTCCTGGTTAAATATGCAAACCTTTCAGTTATACCAATAGCTGTAATTGGGATCGTCATCGCAATCACGATTTTCATCTTGGATAAAGATCGAATCGACCTCAAGAACTCGTTGGCAAAGAGGTCGAAAGCAGCGACCGAATCCGGTGAAGAGGAGTTTTTCAAATGAGCACAAATGCGATTACCCAAGAAGAGAAGAAAATTCTCAGATCAATGTTTTGGCGCTCTCACCTTACTTTCATCGCTTTCAATATGGTGAAGATGGAAGCCAACGGTTTCACCACTACCATGCAGCCAGCGATCGAATCGATCTACAAGGATGATCCTGAGGGTAAGAAAGAAGCGTACTTGCGCCATCAAAACTTCTTCAATACCAATGCGGTTCCTTTCGCTTTCATCGCCGGGCTTTCCTATGCATTGGAAAAGGAGAAAAAAGAAAAAGGTGTCATTGATGGCGCGACCATCAACAGTATCAAAGTCGGCTTGATGGGTCCAACAGCCGGCATGTTCGATTCCTTATTCTTCAACGGCTTGCGCATCATTGCTGCAGGCATTGGTATTGGGTTCAACTCCCAGGGAAATTTCTTAGGCACACTCTTGTTCATTCTCCTGTACGGGTTTACCCAGTCCATTGCAAAGTATTTCCTCCTGAACTGGGGTTACTCGGCTGGTACAACCGCAATTGACCAGGTCTTCAGTTCAGGCTTGATGAAAGCTTTGACCAGAGCCACATCAATTTTGGGCTTAATGATGGTCGGAGCTTTGGTCGCCCAGATGGTGAATGTACCTCTAAACTGGACGATTACTATCAGCGGTGCGAAGCTTGTCATCCAGGACGTCCTCAATAATATCTTCCCAGGTATGCTAAGTATTGGCCTTGTGTTTGGATTGGTTGCCATGATCAAGAAAGGTTGGAGGCCGCTGTACTTGGTATTTGGGATTCTGATTCTTGGACTATTGGGCGCCTTGATCCATATCTTCTAGAATGGTTTTTAGAAAAAGGTTATGGATGAAATACTCCATAACCTTTTTCCATTTAGGTGCGCGATGAAAGATCTATTGATGCTTTTTGGTGTTACTTTAGCAAAACGCTGTAATAAAAGACAAAAAAGGATATTCTATTCTCAAGCTACCCCTTTTTTCCAAAAATTGGGATATAAAATTGAATACCAAGAGTCTCAAAGCAGATTTAATCAAATCTCCAATATATTCATTGGAAATCTTGCAAAAGCACATACAGTTGTACTTTGCCCTTATGACACTCCCACAACATCCCTTTTACCTTTTAAGTATTTTCCTTTCAACTTGGAAAGTAATCTTCGTCAGGAATATATCAACCTCGCGCTGAATTCTCTCATCTATGCTTTGTGTGGAGGTTTGTTATTTTATTTTATATATTATGTTTCAGGTTTTAGTCCTGTATTGAAAGTTATTGGTACTATTCTTTTAGCACTCTTACTATTATTCAGTTATTCGCTGATCGAAGGGCTTCCCAATCCGATAAATTTCAATAAGAATTCTGCAAGCGTCGCGTTGCTGGCATCACTGGCTGAAAAAAAAGCTTATGATAACAATTATTGTTTTATTCTTTTAGATAAAAACGCAAACAGTTCTGCTGGATTTAAACTGTTGGCGACGGAAGAAAGGTTAAAAAATAAGTTTTTGATTTACCTGGATTGCCTTGCATTTGGAGAGAAGATAACGTGTGTTCATAAACAGGAGACAAACCCGGAAGCCAGGAAACTTGTAGAGTGCCTACAGGATCTGAATTTGCTTGACAAAGTGATTGATGGTGAGCGAGTAAAGGATACAAACCTGCAGTTTTTCCCAAAGATGGTTCATTTGTGTGTAGGAACGATTGAGAAAAAGAAATTTGTGGTTCTGAATACACGCTCGAAGAAAGATTTTCAAGTCGATATTCCGAGGTTGGAGAAAATTCGTGATGGATTATTAAAATTTTTGGAGGATAATCATGAAACTGTTATTTGAATCGGATGATTATGGAATTACTGAAGCGGTAACCTGTGGAATTCTGAAAGGGATTCGAGAGGGTCTGATCCGCAACACCGGATTATTCGTCAATATGCCCAGTTCCGCTTTCGCGGCAAAGCAGATCAAGCTGTACCCGCAGTGTTGTTTGGGTATAGATGTTAACCTAGTCGCAGGAAAGCCAGTTTCTCCGTCCAAACAAGTGCCTGATCTCGTAAAACCTTCCGGTGATTTTTTCACTTCATCTGAGATGCGTGAAAAGTCTGGTACGAAACCTTCCAACACGATCGTCACTGAAATGGAAAGTGATCCTTATCCCTGGGAGCAAACTTTGCTCGAAGTGGAAAACCAATATTTGAGATTTATTGACCTCGTAGGTGAAAAACCCAAGTACATTCATCCTCATTCCTTTGTTACCCCGAATATTGGCAAAGCAATGATGAGCGTTTCAGAGAAGTATGGTGTTCCAACTTCTTTTGGACAATGGGAAAAATATAAAATCCATCAAATCACTAACACTTGGAATCCAAAACCGTTCCCGGTCGAAGTGCAACTAAAGACGGATGTAGAGAAACATGTCCTGGAAGTGATCCCTGAAGCGTTAGAGCATGAATATTCGATTTTTATTTGTCACGCAGGTTTTGTGGACGAAGAAATATTCCACTACTCTTCCTACACTATCATTCGAGAAAAGGATCTCTATATGGCGTGTTCGCCGACATTGATTCACTATCTCGATTCCCATAATATTTCTCTGATCACCTATGAGGATTTATTAAAGGCATAAATCCATGTATATCAAATCCGATCAAATCTATTTCAAGCAGGGTATTCGGGATGGTTACTTGGAAATTGAAAATAGCCGAATTGTTGCGTTCCATAGAGCTGATGCAGGCGTAAAATCTTTTTTAGACTACACGGGATACCGGATAATTCCTGGCATTATCGATACTCATAATCACGGTACCAGAGGATATGGAGTCATCAATGCGGATTGCAATGAACCAGAAGAAGAAGTAAGGGGATTCCTCAAAGGGTGTGCTGCCAATGGGATTACCGGTGTATTTCCCACAGCTGCCCCTGCAATGTGCAAATACATCGAAAAAGTCTCCCGCGAACAACTGGGTGGGGCGAAAATTCTAGGTATTCATTCAGAAGGACCCTATTTGAATCGGGTGGGCGAGGGAGGCATTTACGTCGAACCTCCCACAGTGGATTTGGAATTGGTAAAAAAGATTTATGAGGATTCTGAAGGTCTGCTCAAGCTGATGGCGATCGCACCTGAAATTCCGAATAGCCAGAAGGTGATTGATTATTTACGAGAAAAAGGAGTCAAACTTTCTTTTGCTCATAGCAATTGCGATTACGATGAGGCGATGAAGGCATTCGAAAACGGGCTAAGCGTCTCAACGCACACGGGAAATGTCATGAGCGGGATTCACCACCGTAATATGGGGGGACTTGGAGCATGTTTGTTGAATGAAAAAATCCAATGCGAGATCATTTGCGATGGCTTGCATATTAATCCGGTCATGATCGACTTGATGTTTCGTTTGAAGAGTCCGGACCACTGGATGATGATCTCAGATTCAAGCGAGGTTGCTGGAGCGCCAGTGGGTGATTATCGGTTTTGGGATTTTGTTGTTCACGTTGATGAGCAGGGTTTTTGCAAGTCTGAAACAGGACGGTTGATGGGTTCAACGAAGTCGGTTCTTTACGGGCTTTCGGTTTTGGTTAATGAATTATGTATCCCGCTTGAAAAAGTTATTCGGTTGTCTTCTTTGAATGCTGCCCGGTTTTATGGTTTTGGAGATCATAAGGGTTCCATAGAGATCAATAAAGATGCAGATTTTGTCGTTATTGACGCTGCATACAATGCCATTGCTACGTTTGTAGAAGGTCGAAAGGTATTTGATTTTCAAACTGATAAGGACTTTTTTAATAAAACCTATCTACAAAGACATTGGGTTGATAAAATATAGTGGATGGAGATGAACACAATTGAAAAAAGGGAAGACGTATACATGAAATCGCTTGAAATTACGATTCGGAATGCCATTGGTCTTCATGCTCTCCCAGTCGTTTTATTTGTTCAAACGGCTCAAAAATATAAATCGAATGTAAAAGTATCTTATGGTAATAAAACTGCGAATGGGAAAGATTTATTAGAAATGCTAAATTTAAACGCCATCAAAGATGCGCTAATCTGCATTCACACCGACGGAAAAGATGAAGATAATGCTCTAGACGACTTGAAAACTTTGATAGAAAGCGATTTCAGGCGGCGGTAGAACCGGCAGTGAGATTGCAACAAGACTAATCCGATGCAGTCGATTGAAACGAAGAAGATTTTGTGTAAGGGTTGTTTTTGTGGAGTGGGGGTCGTTTTTCGGGATATTCGTCCGCAGCAGGCAGGGTAAACCACACTCAAGGTTCCCCTCATTTCCCTGATATAATTCAAGAAGTAAAAAAGGTTATTTCCAAGTCGTACTGGTGGCAGCCAGTGGTTTAATGTTTTGAAAGGTGTTATGGCTGAAGAAAAAACATATACGCTCACCGAGGCCCATCTCCATTTTGCCAAATCGCTCAACGGCCGGGTGTGGGACCTGCTGGAAAAACCGGAACGAACGCCCCGCGAAGACGAGATCATGTTGCTGACTGCTTACGCTTCCTGCTATCACTGGATACAGGTGGGTACGGCTGTGAACCAGCAGCGCGGCGAATGGTTGATCGCCCGGGTGTATACTGTGCTGGGTCGGAAAGAGATGGCACTGCAGCGCGCCAGGCGATGTTTTGAATTGACCGAACAGTTCGACAAAGAAATGGAAGATTTCGACCGGGCCTACGCCTACGAGAGCCTGGCACGCGCTCACGCGTTGGCCGGCGAGACGGGCTTTGCCAAGCATTATTATGAGCTGGCGCAGAAAGCCGGTGAGGCGATCAAGAACGAAGAGGATCGCAAGATATTCATGAACGATATCGTCTCCGGCAACTGGTACGATCTCAAAGTTGACCAGATTGCTGGCGCACGGTAGGCGAATAAGCTAAGGAAACGGCATGTACAATTCGGACACAGAGCTCTTGTTCCCCTTGCGGGTCATCCCCACCCTGCGCACGGCGCGCGGCGGCGAGTGGAGCACCCTGGTCGACAGTTTGGCAGCGGACGATGCCGTTACTGTGAACCACCTGGGCTTCGCGTTGATGATGGTGCGGTTGGACGGGTGCACTGCCTGCAATGCCGATTCTTTCCGCGCTATGCGGGGTTGTACCCAATGTGCAAAACAAAGTATCCGGCGCTATAAAGGCTCGGATAGCGAACTGCTCGCCCTCTACCAGCAATCTTGCCGCGAGGTGAGCAGCTATTTGAAGGTGAAGTGATCGCCACGATTGGACATTCCATTTATGACTGAAACCAGTACTCCTAATACCCCCTTCATTGTAGGGGTTCGCTTTTCCAGGATTGGCAAGATCTATCATTTCGATGCCAGCAAATTGGACGGGTTGCGCGTCGGAGACACCGTGGTGGTGGAGACGAGCCGCGGCTGGCAGTTGGGCGAGGTGGCGCGCATTATCCAAACCCCGCCCCCTCCTCCGGATGGGAGCTGGAAAGCCATCGACCGGCGTGCCACACCCCTGGATTTGGTCCAAAAACAATCCTGGCAGAAAAAAGAGCCTGACGTGGTCAGCGCCTGCCGGCAAAGGGCAAAAGAATTAAGGCTGAACGATGTCAAGATCGTGACGGCCGAATACAGCTTCGAAGGCAGCCGTCTGACGATCTTGTTCAACAGTGATAGCGAAGATAAGATCGACCTGAAATCCCTGCGGCAAGACATGCAGCGGATGTTCACCCCAACTCAAGTCGAGATGCGCCAGGTAGGGCCGCGCGACGTGGCCAAGTTCATGTGCGGCATGGGCGCCTGCGGACTCGAGATGCGCTGCTGTTCGCAGTTCATCACCGAGTTCAGCTCCATCTCGATCAAGATGGCAAAAGAGCAGGGCATTTCTTTAACTCCTACAGAGATCACAGGCATGTGCGGCCGATTGCGGTGCTGCCTGATCTATGAGTTCGAGCAGTATGTGGAGGCCCGAAAACAATTGCCCAAGCGGAACAAGCGAGTGATCACGCCGCAAGGAGTGGGGAGAGTGTTGGACGTGTATCCGCTGCGTGGCGGCGTATTGGTGGAGCTGCCCGAATTGGGGGCACGTGAATTCACGAAGGAAGAAATTCAACCGGCGGACGAATTGGAAGCGCTGCAGGCCAAAGCTCAAAGCCCATGCCCTGACCCCAACAATCCGAACTGTGTGGAAAATCAATCAGGAAAGCTGAACAACGATGCTAAAACCGGAGAAATGGACTGAACCCAAAAAGATATTGGTCATGTTAGCTCACCCAGACGACCCCGAATTCTTTTGCGGGGCAACCATTGCTCGCTGGGCGCAAGCCGGTCACGAAATCCATTATTGTCTATTCACACGCGGTGATAAAGGTGCCGATGACCCCAACACCAATCCCGCAACATTAGCCAAGACCCGCGAAAAAGAAGAGCTGGCGGCTGCGGTAGTGCTGGGCGTGAAGAGTGTGCAATTCCTGGACTTCCCGGATGGTTATTTGATGCCGGATTTGGAGGCCCGAAAGGCAGCCACGCGGGCGATCCGGACCGTGCGGCCCAATATTTTGGTAACCTGCGATCCCACCAGCCGACTTCATCGGGATAATTATTTGAACCATCCCGACCATTTGGCTGCCGGGCAGATCGCCCTGGAAGCTGCATTCCCTGCGGCGGGGAACCCGCTTTTCTTTCCTGAACTATTGAAGAAGGAAAAGCTGGAGCCTGTCTCGCTCGAAGAAATTTGGATTTCTTTGACGACGGATCCCAATATAGTCATCGACGTGAGCGACCAGTGGGCAACAAAGGTCGCGGCACTCAAGGAGCATAAAAGCCAGATCGGCGACCCGGCTGAGTTTGAGAAACACATGAAAGATTGGAAAACCCCTCGCAGTTCGGTGAAGAATCCGAAGTATGAAGAAGCATTCCGCCGCCTGATATTCTAGGTTTTTATGAAGCAGTCCATCGCCTCCCAAGCTCAGGAACTGTTCCCCTATACCCAATCTATGCGCCGGGATTTTCACCGGCACCCGGAGCTGGGCTTTCACGAGGTGCGCTCGGCGGGCATCGTTGCCAACGAACTGGGCAAGCTGGGGCTTGAAGTGCACGCCGGTATTGCGGAAACAGGTGTGGTGGGACTGCTGGAGAATGCGGCGCCTGGCCCCACCATTTTGCTGCGCTTCGATATGGATGCGCTGCCGATCACCGAAGCGACCGGCGCCGAGTATGCTTCGACGGTTCCGGGCGTGATGCACGCCTGCGGGCACGATAGCCACATGGCCATTGGACTGACGGTGGCGCGCATGTTGAAAGAGTTGAGCCCTGAGCTTTGCGGGCAGATCAAGTTCGTCTTTCAGCCTGCGGAAGAGGTGCTGGGCGGCGCCGAGCGGATGGTCAAGGAAGGCGTGCTGAAAGACCCGAAGCCGGATGTGGCGTTGGCGATGCACGTGTGGAATGAGCGCCCCTTGGGGTGGGTGGGGTTGGCCTCCGGCCCGGTGATGGCCGGGGCGGATTTCTTTGACATCCAGATCACCGGCAAGGGTGGGCATGGTGCCATGCCCCAAACGGCACACGACCCTATTATGGCAGCCGCGGCGGTGATTTTGGCACTGCAAAGCATCGTCTCACGCAACGTCTCGCCTTTCGAATCGGCCGTGGTCAGTGTGACGCAAATTGTCAGCGGCGAGACCTACAACGTGATCCCGGAGAAGGCATTGCTCAAGGGCACCATCCGGGCATTCGAACGCTCCGTGCGGGAGCAGGTCGTCGCACGGCTTGAGGAAGTGGTCATCGGCACCTGCCGGGCGTTGGGGTGCGAGGCAACCATCAATTACCTGCCTTATACGCCGGCTGTGATCAATGACAAAGGTGTGACGGCGATCGTCGTCGACGTGGCACGCAAGTTGTTTTCACCCGAAGAGGTCGATACGACCTACCAGTCGATGGGCTCTGAGGATATGGCTTTCATCCTTAACGAAATTCCCGGTTGCTTTATGCTGATTGGCTCGGCCAATAATGAAAAAGGGCTGAATGCGGGTCACCATCACCCCAAATTCGATTTCGATGAAGCCGTCTTGCCTCGTGCGGTGACATTGATGGTCTCGACCGTTGCGGAATTATTGAAGAAAACGCCCTGATCCTTGATCGGGGCGAAATTATTAATGGGGGAAATCAGTTGATGGGTACTAGAGTTACCCAGAGGCCCCTGAACTTGACTTTCATTTCCTGGTATGGTATACTCTAATCATCTGAATAATCTGATTAATACAATCAATTAGATATCCATGCCACGCGAAAAGCATAATACAGCCAGTTTGTCTGAATTTCTGATTTATTTGGCAGAAATGAAAGACTCCGAGGGTGATCGCTTGCCCTCGCTTTCCGATTTAAGCCAACAACTTGGCGTCAGCATTGCCAGCCTGCGCGAGCAAATGGAAGTGGCGCGCTCGATGGGATTGGTGGAAGTCCGCCCCAAGACGGGCATCCGCCGTCTGCCTTATACCTTCCGGCCTGCGGTAAGCAGCAGCTTGAAATATGCTGTGACGGTCGATCCCCAGCTTTTTGATGCATTTGCCGACCTGCGGAAGCACATCGAAGCTTGTTACTGGCACGAGGCAACTTGTTTGTTGAAGCAGGATGACATCGCCAAATTGCAATATCTAATCCAACGTGCCCAAGCGAAATTGCACAGCGATCCGATCCAATTGCCCAACGACGAACACCGCGAGTTACATCTGACCATCTACTGTCGATTGAATAATCCGTTTGTGATGGGTATCCTTGAATCCTATTGGGAACTTTACGAAGCCATTGGCCTGGCAGTCTATGCCGACCTGGCTTATCACGAGAGCGTCTGGCAATACCATCAGAAGATGGTGCAGGCGCTCGCATCTGGCGATGTGGACTTGGGATACCAGGCACTGGTAGAGCACATGAATCTGATCAACCAACGCAATAAACCAAGCACCAAAAACCTTTCTTTTGAGTAAAACCAATCCAAATATATTGGTTTCTGGAGGAGCTATGCCGAAGGATCAAACCGGCCGGAAAGAAAAGATCATCAACGATTTTTGCATTACGTTCAGCACGGTCAACGGCTCCGGGAGTGCGACCGCCAACACGACCATCCTCAGGGCACTGTTCAGGATGGGAATACCGGTCTCCGGCAAAAACATCTTTCCATCTAACATCCAAGGGTTGCCCACCTGGTACACCATCCGGTTGAGCAAGGACGGCTACCTGGCTAGAAAGCAAGAAGATGACATTGTGATCGCCATGAACGCGTCGACCATTGCCCAGGAGAGCAAATTCATCGTGCCGGGGGGCGTACTGTTCTATAACGATGACATCCGCCTGTCAGAGCTACGGGAAGACATTGTAGCTTACCCCATGCCGGTAAAGGCGATCTCCAAAACGTTCGACGTTCCTGCCCATTTGCGAGAATATATTGCCAACATGGTCTACGTAGGTATGGTGGCCAACTTGTTGGGCATCGACCTGGAATACATTCGTGAAGCGCTGGAATTTCAGTTCAAGGGCAGCCAAAAGGCGGTCGATTCCAACTTCAACGTGGTCAAAGCGGCTGCGGATTGGGCAGCCCAAAACCTGCCCAAGCGTGACCCTTACTATGTGGAGAAAATGAACGCCACGGATGGCTATTTCCTGCTGGATGGGAATGCTGCCGCAGCGCTGGGTTCGATCTACGGCGGGGTGCAATTCGCTGCCTGGTACCCGATCACGCCGGCTTCCAGCCTGGCTGAATCGTTGAACGAATATTTGCCTTTATTCCGCAAAGACCCCGACACCGGCAAGGCCACGTATGCGGTCGTCCAGTCGGAAGATGAGCTGGCGGCCATCGGCATGGCCATTGGTGCCGGGTGGGCAGGTTTGCGTTCCATGACCTCCACATCAGGGCCGGGGTTTTCGTTGATGGCGGAATATCTGGGCCTGGCCTATTTTGCGGAAGTGCCGGTGGTGGTGTGGGATGTCCAACGGGTGGGGCCCAGCACGGGGCTGCCGACCCGTACGGCACAAGGCGACCTGACCTTTGCCAATTTTATCAGCCACGGCGATACGCAATATGTCATCCTGATCCCCGGTTCGGTCTACGAGTGCTATGAGATGGGTTGGCAGGCATTCGATATTGCCGAGAAATTACAGACGCCGGTGATTGTACTGAGCGACCTTGACTTGGGCATGAACCAATGGATGACCCGGCATTTCGAGTACCCCGACAAACCCATCGGGCGCGGGAAAGTCCTTTGGGAGGACGACCTGCAGAAGTTCCTGGATGCACACGGTGGGCAGTGGGGGCGCTACCAGGATGTGGATGGCGACGGCATCCCCTATCGCACGGTGGTTGGGAATCGCAGCCCACGCGCGGCGTATTTTGCACGTGGCACCGGGCACGATGAGAACACCGGCGTGCCCCGGCCGGTCATCGAAAAGGCAAGCAAGAAGACCGCCATTGGGATCGTCAGCAGCGGCTCGGCCGACCCGGCAGTGCAGGAAGCGCGTGATTTGTTGAAAGCCCAAGGGATCGAGACTGATTATCTGCGCATCCGAGCAATTCCGTTCAATAAAGAAGTGGATGAATTCATCCAGGCTCACGAGCGGAACTATGTGGTCGAGTTGAACCGTGACGGCCAATTGAGGCAATTACTGACGCTTAATCTTCCTGATTGTGCGCTACGACTTCGAAAAGTTGCCCACAGCGATGGATTGCCGCTGACGGCGCGTTGGGTCAAGGAAGCAATCCTGGCCGAAGAGAAGAAATGACCGCGAGGAAGAAACAATCACGGGACTCCCTCGGCGATAACAAGCCCCTTGCCTCAACAAGCGAGGCCACCCACTCAGCCGTGGGTGAACGGGGTGGCCCAAACTACGGGCCAAGGAGAAATAACCATGACTGAACAATCTGCTGCCAAACAAGCAGTCAACCTGGCCGGTCTAAGCCGGCAGGATTACAAGGGGCTGCCCAGCACATTGTGCATGGGCTGCGGGCACAATTCCATCGCATCGCAGATCATTGCTGCCTGCTATGAGTTGAACGTCGTCCCGGAACAGCTGATGAAATTCTCGGGCATCGGCTGCTCCAGTAAAAGCCCGGCTTATTTTCTAAACCGCTCTTTCGGTTTCAACGGGCTGCACGGGCGCATGCCGTCGCTGGCGCTGGGTGCAGCTTTTGCCGATACCTCGGTGAAAGTCATTGGCATCAGCGGCGATGGGGACACAGCCAGCATTGGTATGGGCCAGTTCAAACACCTGGTGCGGCGGAATCTGCCGATGACCTACATCGTCGAAAATAACGGCGTGTATGGGCTGACCAAAGGGCAATTCTCGGCCACGTCCGAAAAAGGGTTGAAACTTAAAAGACAGGGCACCAACCCCTATCTGCCGGTCGATATCTGCATGGAAGCGCTGATCGCCAATGCAACGTTTGTGGCGCGCTCTTTTGCCGGGGATGCCAAGCAGGTGAAGGAATTGATCAAGGCCGCCATGAGCCATCGCGGTATTGCTGTGCTGGACATCATTAGCCCCTGCGTAACGTTCAACAACCAGGAGGCGTCCCTGCATTCCTATACATTTGGGAAGGAACACGAAGCGCCGCTGCATGAGCTATCTTTCGTGCCGCCACGCGACGAGATCACCGTGGAGGATTTCGAGGAAGGCACCACGCGGGAAGTGACGCTGTTCGATGGTTCCATGGTGGTATTGAAGAAGTTGGATAAAGATTACGACCCGACCGACCGCTGGCAGGCCATGCACATGCTGGAGGATGCCCAGCGGAATAACTGGCTGGTGACGGGGCTGATCTACGTTGACACCACTGCGCCCTCACTGTTCGATGTGTACGACCTGCCCGAGACGGCGCTTAACCGCACGCCGGTCGAGAAATTGCGCCCGCCACGCGAATCAATCGAGAAACTCAATAAGTTAGTGTTCTAACTTAAGTTGATTGAATAAAGTAGACCGCCGGTTATGTTACCGACGGTCTCTTTTTTACCTCAGAACGGTTCATAAATGGCGAAGCTATATTGTCCCACCTATGGTGTGCAGGAGGGCAAAGTTGGGTTTTTTCATTTCCTGGATGGGCAGGCCAGAGATGAGCACGATCTGCTGTCCGGCACGTATGCTGGTGGAGCTAAGGATCTCTTTTTCCACCATCGACAACATCTCCTCAACCGAATTAGCTAAAGAGATCAGGAAAGGATCGACGCCCCAATACATGCCCAGGCGCTGGTAAGTGTTTTTATTGGGGGTAAAAGCCATGATGGGGACGTCTGGACGCGTCTTCGACATGAGCAGAGCGGTGTGGCCGGAGAGAGTGAACACCGCGATGCCGGCAACCTGGCGGTCGTGGGAAAGCTCATGGGCGGCGCGAGTGATGGCGATGGCGTCATCGGAAATCATCTCGTTTGTGATAGGTCGAAAATGGCCCCATTCGGCATAATTCTTCTCCGATTCACAGACGATACTGGCCATGGTTTGGACTGATTCGACCGGGAAATTGCCGCTGGCGGATTCGCCGGACAGCATGACGGCATCAGTGCCATCGAAGATGGCGTTGGCCACGTCAGACGCTTCGGCGCGCGTGGGCCGCGGATTCTGCATCATTGATTCGAGCATCTGTGTGGCGGTGATGACAAAGCGGGAACGCCGGCTGGCCTCCTGGATGATCTTCTTTTGCATGATCGGAACGGCGGCGGTCGAAGTCTCGACGGCCAGGTCGCCACGTGCCACCATCACACCATCGGTGACGTTGAGGATACCGTCCAGGTTCTCGAGGGCTTCGGGGCGTTCCAGCTTGGCGACGATGGGAATGTCCTGTTTCTCCGAGTCGAGTTGGCAAACGGCGTCACGGAGCGTGATGATATCGGCTGCCGTGCAAACGAAAGAGGCGGCGATCATATCCACGCCGTTCTTGAGGCCGAATTCGAGGTCGCTACGATCCTTTTCAGTGAAAGAGGCGATGTTCAAAGCGGCGCCCGGTAAATTGACCCCTTTGTGCGAGGTAAGGATGCCGCCCTGGATGACTTTGGCTTCTACAGAATCTTTGGTGACCGAGATCACCTGCAGTTCCAGGCGTCCATCGTCCAACAGAATACGGCTATTACGGGACAGGGCATTGTTAAAGTTGGGTACATTGAAGGGAATGACAGTTGTCGAAGGGGTCTCTTCAGCTTTTTCCGCGACTTCAGCCAGGGTTACACTTTGACCGGGAGTCAATTGGATGCCATTGGTTGGCAGTACCCCGACGCGCATTTTGGGCCCTTGCAAATCCTGCAGGATTGTCACAGGCTTTTTGAGCTTGTCAGAGATTTTCCGAATGAGTTCGATGCGGGCGGCATGCTCTTCATGGACGCCATGGGAAAAATTCAAGCGGGCAACGTCCATTCCCGCTTCGAAGAGTTTTTCGATGGTTGCTTCATCGTTGCTGGCAGGTCCCAGCGTCGCGACGATCTTGGCGCGACGCTTCATATCACATCTACGCGTTGAGTCAGATTCATTATCAAACATAATTTAGTTCATGTGCCTGCCTAAGCAGGTCCTCCCTAAAATCTGGATGAGCGATCGAGGCCAACGACTGTACGCGCTGGCGAACGGATTTACCATATAAGTCTACTATACCGAACTCGGTGGCAATATAGTGGACATGGCTGCGAGTCGTAGTCACACCGGCGCCTGGCTTAAGGTCAGCAACGATGCGGCTGACCTTGGTGCCGTCGCGCTGTGTGGCGCTGCTGGGCATGGCAATGATGGGAAGGCCGCCTTCAGAAAGGGAGGCGCCGTAGATGAAGTCGGCTTGTCCGCCGACGCCACTATAGAATTTGTGCCCAATGCTGTCCGCACACACCTGGCCCGTCAAGTCGACTTCGATGGCCGAATTGATGGCCACCATGCGAAAGTTCCTGGCAATGGTGAAGGGATTGTTCACGTATTCCGTGCGGTGTAACTCGATCATGGGGTTGTTATCGACCCATTGGAACAAGCGGTGCGTTCCAAGCACGAAGCCGGCCGTGATCTTGCCATTATGGATAGTTTTACGGCACCCGTTGATGATGCCTGCTTCGACCAGGTCAATGACGCCGTCAGAGAAAAGCTCCGAATGGATGCCGAGGTCTTTCTTGTGCCCCAGGTATCTCAGCACCGCGTCGGGTATGGCGCCAATGCCGGTCTGCAAAGTGGCGCCATCCGGGATGCGCTCGGCGATGAACTGTGCAATCTTCTCCGTTATCGTCGGATCGCCTTCCGAGGACATGGACAATTCCGCCATTGGATAATCCACCGGGACGATGTAATCCAGTTTGTCGAGATGGATCTGGGTGTCACCCAGCGTGCGCGGCATGTTGGGGTTGATCTCGGCAACGATCATCCGAGCCGATTCAGCCGCACTTTTGGTCAGGCCAACTTCGGTGCCAAAGGTGCAATTTCCCTCCTCATCGGGAGGGGAGAGATGGACGAAGGCCACATCGATCGGCAGGATGTGGTTCTTGAATAAGAGCGGGAATTCCGAAAGCAGGACTGGGGTGAAATCGCCGCGACCCTCCTGGATGGCTTGGCGCACATTGCCGCTAATGAAAAGTGAGTTGACGCGCAGGTGGCCTTCCAGCTCGGGTGCCACGTATTCTGAGCCGGTCACTGTGAGCGACTGGCAAATTTCCACATCTTTCAGATTGGGGGCATACGCCACCAAAGCCGCCATCAGTGCGCGCGGCACGGAGCAGTTGCCGGTCAGGAAGATCCGGTCGCCGGACTTGACGGCGTGGACCGCTTCTTCGGCACTGACGATGCGAGACTTGCAGGTCTCTTTCCAGTCCATGGTGGAATCCCGAATTTATTTCATGGTCAGAACCGAACGGATGATGGGCAGGGCCCAATCGATGGTTTTCTGGTCGATGATCAGCGGGGGGGCAAAGCGGATCACGTCTTCGTGCGTTTCCTTGGCAAGGATGCCTTTGTTTTGCATGGCCTCGCAGAAGCGACGCGCTCCGCCGGCCTCGTGCTTCAATTCGACGCCGATGAGCAACCCTTTACCGCGCACTTCTTTGACGTGAGGGCTGTTGATCTCGGACAATTGGTCCATGAAATATTCACCCAATTTGGCGGCATTGGCGATCAGCTTTTCCTCGACGATCACCTTTAGTGCCTCACGTGCCACGGCTGCGGCCAAAGGATTGCCGCCAAACGTGGAACCGTGCTCACCTGGGGTGAACAATCCCAAAATGGGCTGATCGGCCAGGATGGCTGAGACGGGGTAGAAGCCGCCGCCCAGCGCCTTGCCGATGATCATGATATCGGGGCGAACATTCTCATGGTCGCAGGCAAACAGCTTGCCCGTGCGGCCCAACCCGGTCTGGATCTCATCGGCGATGAACAGCACATTGTTCTTCTTGCACAGATCGCTGACTTTTTTGAGATAACCTTCAGGGGGAACCAGCACACCGCCTTCGCCTTGAATGGGTTCCAACATGACTGCGGCAGTATTGGGAGTGATAGCTTTCTCGATTGCACCGGCATCGCCATAGGTAACATTGATGAAACCCGGGGTGAAGGGGCCAAAATCATCCTTGTAGAGCGGCTCGGACGAGAAGGAAATGATCGAAATGGTGCGGCCGTGGAAGTTGCCATCGGCCACAATGATCTCGGCTTTGTGGCGCGGCACTTTCTTGACCTGGTAGGCCCACTTGCGGGCCAGTTTCAGGGCGGTCTCGACCGCTTCGGCACCGGAGTTCATTGGCAGCGACATGCCGTAACCGGTCAACTCTGAAAGCTCTTTGTAGAATAAGGGAAGCTGGTCATTCCGAAAAGCACGTGAGGTGAGGGTGAGTTTCTGTGCCTGATCCATCAGGGCTTTCAAGATGCGCGGGTGGACGTGTCCCTGGTTCAAAGCTGAATAGGCGCTGAGGCAATCCAGATAGCGGTTGCCTTCCACGTCATAGACCCATACCCCCTCGCCGCGGCTGATGACCACGTCCAGGGGATGATAATTGTGTGCGCCGTACTTTTCTTCGATGTCGATGTAGCTGTGAGAATCCATGTCAATCTCCTAACAATGTCACCAAAATAGCTTTTTGTGCGTGCAGACGGTTGTGAGCCTGCGGGAAGATCACCGAATGCGGGCCATCGGCCACTTCGTCGGTCAGCTCGTGATTGCGATGCGCTGGCAGGCAGTGCATGACGATCACGTCCTTGCGCGCCTCCGAAACCAGGCGGGCATTGACTTGATACGGCGGGAAGACCGCTTCGCGTTTCTTGGTTTCTTCTTCCTGTCCCATGCTGGTCCAAGTATCCGTATAGATCACGTGGGCATCCTTGACCGCTTGATGGGGGTCGCGCAGGAAGCTCAATTTGCTGCCACTCGCCAAGGCAAATTGCTTCGCTGTTTCAACGGCTTTGGGGTTGAGGTCGTAGCCTTCCGGGCTGGCGAGGGTAAAATTGGCGCCCAGCTTGGAGCAGACGTGCATCAGTGATACAGCGACGTTATTGCCATCTCCCACAAAGGTGACATTCAGACCTTTCAGCGGGCCGAATTTTTCGAAGATGGTCAGGGCATCGGCCATGACCTGGCAGGGGTGGTTGTAGTCGCTCAGGCCGTTGATGACCGGCACACTGGACCACTTGGCCAGCTCCAGGACGTGTTGGTGTTCGAAAACACGTGCCATCAGAGCTTGCACATAGCCCGAAAGCACGCGGGCGACGTCTGCAATCGTTTCGCGCTGGCCCATGCTGATCTCGCTGGGCGAGAGGTAGAGCGCATCACCGCCCAGGTGGCGCATAGCCATGTCGAAGCTGACGCGCGTGCGCAGGCTGGGTTTCTGGAAGATCATGCCCAACACTTTGCCTTTGAAAATTGGTTTATTACCACCCGCCATGTACTCTTTCTTCAGTTTGACTGCCAGGTCGAGCATATCTTGCAGTTCTTTGGGGGAGTAATCCGAAATGGCAATAAAGTCTTTTTTCATAGCAACTCCATAGGAATTGGAAATAAAAAACGCCGAAAGAAGTATAACACATCGGCGTTTTTGGGTCAGCGGAAATGATCGATTGTTTTGCGGAAAAACTTTCCCCGCGTAGGCGGGATTGATTGGTTGGAGACAGTCTTATTAATGCGAGCACGAACTGCACGCGCCGCCGCTGCACCCGCTGCAGCCACCTGAGTAAGAAGTGGCTTCACTGTCCGATGTACTATGGCAGAAGCATACCGACAGTGCCCGGTGGGTTTGCTCGCTCTGGCAGTTCTCACAATGGATGGGCGAATCAGCCTCTTTCATACTGCGCAGGGCGTCGAATTTGTGCCCACAATCTTCACAAACATATTCGTAGACTGGCATAGTAAAAAGATCCTTAGTTGCAACCGAATTCTAACGGCAATGAGGGCGTGCGTCAAGTTCAAGGACAATAACAGGTAAGGTGCACCGTAGTGCACCAATTTTGCCCACAAGGATCACGATGTAAGGACACTTTGTAAAATTAGCGCTGCCAAATTATTGAGATTCCAGAGAGAGAAGCGGCATCTATTTCTTCAAGGTTGTCGCGTACGACCGGTTGTCAATCTTGACCGGGGTAGACGCGCGAAATGTCTTAAATTCTGCTTGGCTGGACGCAAAACAAAGAAATTCTTTTGAAACGCTAGCGATATGCCTGCTATCTGATCATTTGCATTGCCCCAGGAAATTGCCGGAAGGGGATGCCAACTACCCAAACGTTAGAATGAGATCAAATTACACCCTATTTTTGCCTTTTTTTGTGTCCAATTTTTCTTGGCCATTTAAAATTGTTGTATTTCAAAAAGTTAGGATATACAATAATTTAAGGTTTGGGTGCAGTTAATTATTTCCATTAACCAAGTACATTGAAGTAAACATACTTTTATTATTTGGGTACACGGCGAAGTTTCAATATAAAAAGTCTGAATAATTAATGGTTGGATTGCATTTCTTAAGTTATATATTGTTAATGGAAAGTAAGAAAGCAGGGCTATAGGATGCTGATGCTTATTATTGCAAAGGCAATAAAATTATAGAAAGGAGGTGATAAAAATGATTTACACAAAACCCGAAGTCTTGGCACAAAGTACTGTGCAGATGGCTGATTGCCGTCCAAACTCAAAACCGAGTGGAAGACCTTGTGAGGGAAATAAAGGACCACGCGGAGGTAAATGAATAAAATAATCAGGCGACGATCCTATTAAACACGCTTTCGTCGCCTGATTACGTCGGAGACATTATTATGTATTACAAGCAAAAATCAATTTGTTTATTTAGAGATTATGGGGAATTTGGCTTAATAACAGACAACAGAAATTTCGGATACAGACATACAAAAAATTTCGAAAACAAAATCGGAGATAAAATTGTTTCACAAAGTGGAGCAATATTTTTATCTGTATTGGGTCGAAAACCACAAACCATTGATGAACTTGCTCAAAAAATAAGCAATCAATTTTCAGGGGTTGACATTGAAACGATAAAGAGCGATGCCAGAGATTTTTATTGCATGCTCGAAAGAGATGGTTTCATTGTTTCTGGCAACACATTGCAGGAGTGCAACGAGAAAGATAAACGGTTATCGTATAAACTAATAGAAGCCGCAGAGGCAGAAATAGATTACTTCTCGACAAATTTACATACTGAAAAACCCACCCAAGATTATTTTGAGGAATATTTTAAAGGCAAACCCCAGCTTACAAATTTACACATTGAAATTACAAGCAAATGCAATGAAAGATGCTTGCATTGCTATATTCCACACGAAGATAAAGTTTGTGATATCGAACCTGGTGCATTTTATGATATTTTAAAACAATGCAAGGAGATGAGGGTGCTGCATTTAACGTTAAGTGGTGGTGAACCACTGTTGCACAGACACTTCTGCGATTTCTTAAGAAAATGCAAGGAGTACGATTTTTCGGTAAATGTTTTAAGTAATTTGACCTTACTTAATGATGAAATTATCGCAGAAATGAAAGAAAACTACCTGTTGGGCGTTCAGACCTCCTTATACTCAATGGAGCCAAGTATTCACGATGAAATAACCCAAGTAAAAGGAAGTTTTGAAAAAACAATAAATGCCATCTTGAAACTTATTGAAAATGATATACCTTTACAAATTAGTTGTCCAATAATGAAACAAAATAAAAACTGTTATAACAATGTCGTAAATTGGGCGAAAAAGCACAAGATTAATGTCGGAGACGATTTTGTCATTCTAGCAAGATATAACCATACAACACAAAACCTTAGTTGCCGACTGTCGATTGATGAAGTCAAAGAAGTGATTATTGACTCGATTGCAAATGACACAAAGTTTTTTGAGAAAATGGAAAGTGAAGCGGAGCAGAAGAAAAACTCCACTCCAGACGATATTGTTTGTAGAGTTTGCCATTCATCCGTGTGTTTAACAGAGAAGGGAAATGTATATCCATGTGCTGGCTGGCGAGATTATTTTCTTGGTAGCGTAAAAGAAAAACCTCTCAAGGAAATTTGGGATAATTCTGAAAAAGTGCAATATTTACGAGGGTTACGCAAAAAAGATTTTCCTAAATGTATTCAATGCCCTGAAAAAGAGTTTTGCACTATGTGCATGGTTAGAAATGCAAATGAACACCCTCTGGGAGACCCGTTGACTGTTAATGAGTATTTTTGTAATGTTGCAAAACTAAATAAAAAAATGTTGCTTAACTGGAAACATGACCATACAAACTTTTAAAGCAAGTTGTAGCGCGTAGGGTGTGCCGGCCTGCCCACGGCTGAACGAGAGGCGCACCGTTTTCTGTTTGTTAGATATCGATTAATAATTGGCGCGGCTTCGAATAACCTTCAATGGCTCGAAGATAAGCATAGATGGTACACGGCAATGCCGAAGGCGATGGACACGTTCAACGAGTGCTTATAGCCGAGCATGGGGATGTGGACAGCTTTGTCGCACAGAGCGAGGATTTCCGGGTCGACGCCGGTCACCTCGTTCCCAACCACCAACGCCAGAGGTTTTACCGCGTCGGGAAGCGTCGTTTCGAAGAGCGAGACTGAAGCTTCCGTGCTTTCCAATGCAAAAACGGTATATCCCTGTTCTTTGAGTGCTTTCACGACCGTCACGGCATTCGTATGATAACTCCACGGCACCGACCATTCAGCCCCCAGGCCGGTTTTGACTATTTTGGGATGCTCTGGGGTGGGGGTAATGCCGCACACGTAGAGCTTCTTGACACCCGCACCGTCCGAGGTGCGGAACATGGCGCCGACGTTGAATGTCGAGCGGATGTTATCGAGCACGATCTCAAGATTGGGAACCGCGTGGGGAGTTTCGATGCGCTCGAAGGTCGCATTCTGGTAAAAAGCCACCATTTCCATGTCCGGTGAGCCGCATTTTGGGCAGCGGCCAGTGAAATTTTCACGCTTCAGAGCCGTGAAACGGAAATCACATTGCGGATTTTTGCACTGCCAAATTTGGAGCTCGGGAGAGGTGGGCATAGGCTTAGGGCATGACGGGTGTCGAAAAATGGAGCATCACGCGATGATAGAGGAAATCGAATGGGTTCAGGCCCAGCGCCAGGATGACTTCCTCCGGCCGGCCAGTGGCGCCTTCACTTGCCGAAAGGCGAATGTCGAGTTGGTATCCTTTGCCATCGGACTGCGGATGAAGATCGATGCTCTGGATCAGCGGTTTCAAATCGTAGGACTTCCCGCGACGGTCACGGGGGATGCTGGTTGGGTGCAATATCTTTTCCTCGATCAAAGAGGGCTCGATGACGATCTGTTCGTCCAAAGAAGTGACCTGATAATCGGCCGCCAGAGAAATTGCTTGAACGGAAGGGGAAGATAGCTCGACGATGAAGATGCTTTTGATCCCAATCCCGGCCGGTGCGGCCTGTTGCAGGGTTGAGGCAATGGCAGACAAATCGGCATTTTCTGTGTCCAGCCAGGCATCCAGAATTTCGTAGTCGCTGGTGAAGCCAAGCGGCAGCGGACAAGCCATGTTGAGCTTGGGTTGAGGATGGAAGCCCTGGCTGTAAGCCAACGGCGCCTTGGCGCGGCGAAAGGTGCGCTCCCAGATCTTTTGCATGTCCAGGGCGCCCGTGAATTGGATGGGCTCTTTTTTGGAAAAAAGAATGCGAATACGCTGCATGATGTCACACTTTAGGGGCAGTTCCATAGGACATCCGGGGCACTTTGCCGCTCGAAATTGTACAACGGAA
>JBEKEX010000057.1:0-12453 GCA_050013615.1 Anaerolineaceae bacterium | reverse complement strand
GAAGACGACAAGGGAAATGGATGCACGCAACTTTTCTTTCAAGGAACAACCCTTGTTGATACTCTTGAGCTCCACGTTCTGGCTCAGGCTGCGATCCTTAATTACTTGCTTGTAGTTAAGAGCCAGAAGGCTTTGTGAACCATCTTCCCTACGTCCTGGGACACCTTCCTTGTTTACCCTGGCGAACTCCCAAAGACCACCCGCATTGGCAATTGCTTCCCATTGGGTCGTCGGTTTCCCCCATGGGTAGCAACCGGACTTGACGCTCTTTCCAACAACAACACGGACGTCCCTCCTTGCCTCTGGCGCGATGACGGTCATATGGGGGTTGGCAATATACTCCTCGCCTTTGTCAGGATGTTCCGTACCTTGAGAGTGGTCAGCCCGCTCTCTTCCCGCACCCCCATCAGGGGAAGCATTTCCTGTAATCAGGACGGATAAACAAAACATGGGAAATCTCCGCATCTCGTCACACATTGATTGCCAAGACGCCTTCAGAGCCGAGAATGTAGTCATCAACCACCTGCCCGGTGCCGGAGCCGATGGGCCGGCTGGCCGTCTTGACATCGCCATTCTCAGTGCCTCTTTGCAACCCCAGGGGCATTCGGCAACTTGTCATCCCCGTGCCATGCGATAACCCTCTATGGCAACCGCAAGGGCTGGCGGAATACCGGAAATGGGGCCTTCTTCTATGCGAACAACCTCTCCCTTACAAACAATCTCCGCCCCAGCTTCGCCAAGGATTGCAGCGGGAAGCTCAAATCTCAACTCGAGTGTGGTTGTTGGTTGCAAGGGATATTCGTGATGTTGTAGAAGCAGCGCATAGGGCTGGCGATTTAATAAAGGTGATTATTGAAACTGCTTTACTTACTGATGATGAAAAAATAGTCGCTTGTTTACTGGCCAAAGAGGCTGGCGCTGATTATGTCAAGACTTCTACCGGCTTTTCGTCAGGCGGAGCGACAGTACATGATGTGGAATTGATGCGAAGGACTGTCGGTCCTGCAATCGGTGTTAAGGCGGCAGGTGGCATTCATACCCGCGAAGACGCTGAAGCAATGGTCGCCGCTGGAGCAACTCGAATTGGGGCAAGCGCCGGTGTAAAAATTCTTCAGCCACAGGCAAGTGAACCCCAAACGACGATGGCCTCACATTCTGTACCTGTACCTTCAGCTTCTAAAAGTTATTAATTAACATGGACCTTTTGCTCGAATTACAGAAGATTGGGAGAATCAAATGCTTATCGCAAAAGTAATCGGCACGGCAGTGTCAACGATCAAGGATGAAAAACTAGTCGGTCGAAAACTTTTAATAGTACGGCAGACAGATGAACATAGTGCCCCCACTGGGAAACCATTTGTGGCTATCGACACAGTGGATGCAGGAATAGGTGATCTGGTTTTGACGGCTGCCGGTTCCAGTGCGCGTCAGACGAACATTACCAAAGATACACCTGTTGATGCTGTGATCATGGCGATGATCGATTCTCTCGAAGTTGATGGTGAAGTCGTCTTTCGTAAGTAACCAAGGTTTTCATGACTGAACTGGATAAGGATCTTCTTTCAATTCAAGAAGCACGCACACTGGTAAGCGACGCGTATGCGGCCTGGCAGGTTTGGTCGAAAGCATCGCAAGACAAAGTGGATCGCGTCTGTGCAGCCATGGCTGAAGCTGCTTATGGTGCAGCGGAGCGACTTGGTCGTTTGGCTTATGAAGAGACGGGTTATGGTAACCCCTTACATAAAAAGCTAAAGAACGAATTTGCTTCCCGGGCGGTTTGGGAAAGCATCAAGAACATCAAGACAGTCGGTGTGATTCGCAACGATGTCGAACATCATATTGTCGAGATCGCCTGGCCGATGGGCGTTGTGGCCGCGCTTACTCCCAGTACGAACCCTACTTCGACCGTGATCTTTAAAGTTTTATCTGCCGTCAAAGCTCGGGATGCGATTGTTGTTGCTCCACATCCTTCGGCTCAACGCTGTTGCTACGAAGCAGCTGCACTCATGGCACAAGCTGCTGAACAAAATGGTGCCCCTCATGGATTGATAGCATGTATGCGAAATATTTCGTTGCCAGGCACGAATGAACTGATGACACATAAACATACGGCTCTCATTCTGGCGACTGGTGGTACTCCCATGGTGCGGGCTGCACATTCCACCGGAAAGCCAGCGTACGGTGTAGGTCCTGGAAATGTTCCGGTCTATGTGGATCGTTCTGCTGATCTGGAAAAAGCAGCACGCTACATTGTGGCGAGCAAAGCGTTCGATTGCTCGACAATTTGTGCGACCGAACAAGCGGTTGTTGCAGACAGGCCGATTGCATCTACTTTAGCTCGGTTAATGCAGGATCAGGGTGCCTATTTTACTGATGAGAACCAAACAGATGCACTGCGGAAACTGCTTTTTACGCCTGATGGTGCTATCAATAATGCCACTGTCGGAAAACCGGCAGATACACTTGCCGCCATGGCTGGCTTTTCGGTACCACCCGGCACTCGCATCCTGGTTACACGGATTAAACGCGTTGGTAAAGAAGAACCACTTTCGCGTGAAAAATTGACAACGGTTTTGGCCTGGTATGAAGCAGAAAATTGGGAAAGTGGTTGTGAACGCTGTATCGAGCTGATTCAATTCGGCGGGCGTGGGCATAGCCTAGCCATTCATGCAAAGGATGAATCGGTCATCCTGGCTTTTGGTCTCGAAAAACCTGTTTTCAGGATTGTGGTCAATACGATGAGTTCTTTAGGCGCCATCGGATTGACGACCGGAGTAATGCCTTCATTGACATTGGGCGCCGGCGGCGTGGGCGGTTCCATTACTGGCGATAATATCACCACCTATCACCTTTTTAATGTAAAACGCCTGGCTTATGAATTGTCTGCTCCTCCGAGCGAGGCACTTTCCGCAGGAGAAGCGAGAGTTGGACCTTCACCAGCAGAAATCGAGACTGCTGTTCGGAGTGTTGTAGAAGAGATATTCAAAAATCGGTAAGACTATTTATATTAAGAGGAGATAAAAAATGGCTTTAGATAGTGCTCTGATTGCTCTTGGGATGGTGGAAACCCGTGGTTTGGTCGGTTCCATCGAGGCTGCAGATGCGATGGTGAAAGCTGCAAATGTTGTCCTCATCGGGTCGGAATATGTTGGCGGCGGGTATGTAACTGTCATGGTTCGTGGTGATGTTGGAGCTGTGAAGGCTGCGACTGATGCCGGTGCTGCTGCTGCCAAACGTGTGGGTGAATTGGTTTCTGTCCACGTGATTCCACGGCCCCATCAGGATATTGAGATGATCCTGCCTCAAAATAGCAAGGGCAGCTTCGGCGGCCGAAACGCTGAATCGAAGAAATAATTCAACTCAGTAAGAACTGCTACTCGTGACTGAATTGAGTTATGCCACTCTGGCCCTGAACCCGGCGGATTATCTTACCAGGGCAAATGAGGTCATTCGTCCAGTATCTGATGGCGGATGCCAATCGGTGAAATTACTTGTGGAAGGCCCTTTGCGGGTGGGAGTTGACCTAGGTACTGCCAATACGGTATTGACAGTCCTTGATGCAAACGGCAATCCACTTGTAGGTGAATACGAGTTTGCCCAGGTAGTGCGTGACGGGTTGGTCGTAGATTTCATCGGCGCAGTCGATCTGTTGAAAGCGATGAAAGGTAGGGTTGAACGGGCTCTGGGCCGCGAGTTGACTCATGCAGCCAGCGGATTCCCGCCGGGAGTTCCTAGTTCAGAGGTAAGGGCAACAGCCAATGTGATAGAGGCTTCAGGTATGCGGTGTGAACTGCTGGTCGATGAACCGACTGCAGCTAATAACGTGCTGGGTTTAAGCGATGGTGTAATTGTGGATGTCGGTGGAGGCACGACTGGGATCGCCATCCTTGAAAATGGAAAGGTGGTGTACACCGCAGATGAACCGACTGGAGGCACCCATTTTTCGCTGGTCATTGCCGGTGCATTGGGTATTAGCTTTGAAGAGGCGGAAGAATTGAAAAAAACGCCTTCTGAGCAAACCAGACTATTTCCGGTGATACGGCCGGTAATGGAAAAAGTAGGCAGTATTGTAGCTCGGCATTTGCATGGTCGAAATGTTAGTTCTATCACACTCGTTGGCGGTTCATGTAATTTCCCTGGCATGGCTGAGGTGATACAGGAATATACAGGTATTCGCAGCTGGGTATCTGAAAAACCATTACTAGTTACACCATTGGGGATTGCCCTGAATGACGTTCAGGGTTTTGATTAGGAGGTTTTATGGCTGAAGCTTTTTCATTAAGATGTTATTGCTTTTTAGATCGCATGCAAGCTCAATATGCTGCATTTGTTGGAACCATTACGCAAGGTGATCTTCCGGTAGAAGGGATGGCTTCCCTGTATGTTGAAATGGCCCCAGGTAATGAGGTTTTTCGCGTTGTCGATATTGCAGTCAAGGCCACCGAATCCAAGCCTGGCGCGCAGATTGTTGAACGGGAGTTCGGCATGTTCGAAGTTCACTCTCTCAATCAAGCAGCTGTCCTTGAAGCTGGACATGTCGTATTGGATCGCCTCGGCCTCAAGGCTGTTGATCGCATCAAACCTCAGGTTGTCTCTACACAAGTCATTACACGCGTAGATCCTTACCAGGCACAATTACTTAATCGTTTTCGTCGTGGCAGTATGTTGGTTCCAGGCGAAACCATGCTTGTGCTCGAGTGTGCTCCGGCTGCGTATATCAACTATGCTTGCAACGAAGCAGAGAAAAAAGCAAGTATCAAGATTGTTCATGTTTCTTCAGTCGGACGCTTTGGTAGAATGTGGCTATCCGGTAGCGAATCAGAAATTATAACTGCCAAAAACGCTGCTATCGCTGCATTAGATTCTCTTGAAGGTGTTCCAGGAATTTAGCCGAAAATTTTGAATGTGGAGCGACCCATGCCGAAACAATTTTTCACAGAGCGAGATATTGAGGATCTGGCACATCGCGGCGAAATGTCGTTGACAATAACCGACAATGTAGTACTCACTGAAATGGCATATGAAAAGGCAGAGCGATTAGGAATTAAACTGCTGCAGGCACATGACACGCCGCCGGCAGCACCTGTACGCCCATATTTAAGCCAGACAACTCAGAGCTCAACACCATCAACATGCCAAAAATGCGCTCAAGATAAGGGCGTTAACGAAGAAGAACTCCGTCAACGTATTCGGGATGGTGTAAAGGCTAAATTGGGCAATCAGTTTGATTCGGCCCTTTTAGAGACTATCATTTCGCGCGTGCTCAATAATGTAGGAGTAAAGTAGCCCATGCTGCTGGGTCGAGTACATGGCACTGCTGTTTGCACGGTGAAATATCCGGGCACTGAAGGATTAAAATTGTTGGTCGTTCAGCCACTAGACCGGCATCTTAATCCGGTGGGCGGTTTGCAAGTAGCTGCCGATGTTGTCCAAGCAGGCCCTGGAGATCTATGTGTGATGGTCCGGTCACGCGAAGCAGCACTGGCGTTGCCTGATGTCAAGTTTGTACCAGTCGATCTGGCACTGGTAGGTATTGTTGATGAATTAGAAGTCAAACCCGATGGTGAGTTTGATTTCACCCTCAAAACGGGCTGGACTCAATATACCTAGGCGAGGATAAATGATTCTGGCTAAAGTAGTAGGGACTGTAGTGACGACAATTAGTCATCCTCATTATAAAAACCGGCGCCTGCTGGTTTGCCAGCCTTTGGTTATGCCTGGCGAGAAAACTGATGAGGATTTTATTGCCTTGGATAATACTCAGGCAGGTATTGGCGACACAGTCCTTGTGAATCGTGAAGGTAATGGTGCCAGGCAAGTGCTGAAAAATCCAGACGCCTGCGTCATTTCAGTAATTGTGGGTATTGTAGACTCATTACATGCTTCTCCGTAAGCCTGGAAGATTACCAAAGCTGTATTATAGAAGTATTTCTAAGATGGATTTTTGTCTCCTTAAGAATATTGCAGCAAAGGCATTGTTACATTTTGTGGTGGTATGCATGATTGCATAGCCATTGCCTCTATAGAATGCTCTCTGAAACTCCTCAACCGATCTACCCTAAACTAAAAAATACAGGCACAGCCATAAAACAAAAAACTCCAATAATAAGTGGATATATTTTTCTACTTAAATTGGAGTTTTTCAACCAATCATTAATTTGCCAGTCTTTACGGCAAATCTACTAAGTTGTGTTTTTTAATGAATTAACTTCAAATCATCGTTGCATTAATACAAAATTCGATCTCATGGTAGTATGATGAAATAAATATAGAAAAGGCAGAATTGTTGACCTGCAGCGTTATAGAGGCCCCAATAGGAAATATACCTGCCTGCTTTTTCAGGGGGGAAAGTAGGGATAAACAATTCAATTTTCCCACCAGGCAGGACGTTACTTGCGAGTGGTATATCTGCGTTTCCATATATTACTGTCCCGCTGACATAGCGAAGTGAATAGTCATTGGTCCAGGTCGTGTTACCATTATTGAAAATTCCCCAATCCACTTGGAAACTATCGCCGGACTTGTAGCCGCTTCCATCCATTGGGTGGTTGTACAACCATTGACAATGGTCGCCGGGATACTGGTTGGCGGCCGGCGCATTTGAAGTGGGCACGTGAGTGAGGGGAAGTTGAGTAGGAATGACGAAGGGAGTGCTAGTCACGATAGGTTGTGGAGTGGGGGTCGGTGGCACCTGGGTTGGTATGGAGGTCGCTGTTGCGGCAACCACCGGTTGCGCCGCCGCAGTTTGAGCAATGGCGGCCGCAATTGTTTGCGCAATCTGAGTATTGAGCTCTTCAGGTGCTTGGGTGGGTGCGGCGGCTGGTGTGTTGGTCGCACACGATGCCAACAGTAATGAACACGCGATAATCAGGGTTAAGTAGGATTTTTTATGCATCGGTAACCTTTCTACAAGAAGTTCAGGAAGGATTATAACTGAATTTTGCACATCCATCTATCACATTTACCAAAACTTCGGAGACGAAAAACAGCCTTCATGGTCGCTTTTTCATAAGAAATTACGTGGTTGCACTGCCGGGAATCAGCGGGTTAAGAGCATTTTCCATCTGTTGGCGGAACTGTTGTGTGTAAAGTTGGTAATACTTTCCGCGCACAGCAAGCAACTCGCTGTGAGTCCCCATTTCAATGACCTGGCCGCCTTCGATAACCAGGATGCGGCTGGCATGTCTGATGGTGGAAAGCCGGTGGGCGATGACGAAGCTGGTACGCCCCTGCATCAGGTGTTCCATTCCGCGCTGGATCAGCGCTTCGGTCAGTGTGTCGACCGAGCTGGTGGCTTCGTCCATGATGAATATCTCAGGCTTTGCCAGGATGGCACGCGCCAGGCTGAGTAATTGTTTTTGACCAACCGACAGCAGGTTGCCACCTTCTCCCACTTCTTCGTTAAAGCCTTTGGTGAAATGTGTGATGAAATCATGTGCACCTGCCAGTTTGGCAGCTTCCTCTATCTCATCGTCGGTTGCGTCCAATCTGCCATAGCGGATGTTGTCGCGGATGGTGCCGGAGAACAGGTGCGGGGTCTGCAGCACAATGCCGATGCGGGATTGGATGGCTTTCAGTGTCAGCTCCGTGTAATCCTGGTGGTTGAACCGGATCACGCCGGAGGTGGGTTCGTAGAACCGGCACAACAGATTGACGATGGTGGTCTTTCCGCCGCCGGTCGGGCCGACCAGGGCGATGGTCTCTCCCGGATATATGTGCAGGCTCAGATCGTGGATCACCGGCACATCCGGCGCGTCGGTATAGGCAAAAGAGACATGATCGAACTCGATATCGCTCTGAATGGTGCCGGGATCGATGGCACCTTGGCGGTCGACCACCTCGGGCATCGCATCTTCCAACGAGAAAATGCGCTCGGCGGAGGCGATGGCGTGCTGCATATCGGCAAAGACGCGCGCCAGGTCTTGGATGGGCCACATCATGGCGGTAACGTAAGCCACAAAGGCCTGGATGCTGCCGACGGTCAGGCTGCCATACTGCGCCTGTATTCCGCCGTACCAAACGATGAAGCCGAGGGCAACGGCGGTAATCATTTGAACAACGGGCAGAAAGAGCGCACTAAGCCAGGCTGCCCGAAAGGAAGAGCGGTACATGGTATCGGTCAAATGACCAAATTCGACCATGTTCTCTTTTTCGCGTCCCAGAGCTTTGATCACGCGTACACCGGTGATATCTTCATTATAGGAGCCCACGATTTTCGAATTGGTGCGACGGACGTTTCGAAATTCGGCCAGGATTCGTTTGCGGAATTCCACGGCCACCTTGAACAGCACCGGCAAGGTTGCCAGCACGATGAGCGCCAGCTTCCAGTTGATGATCAGCATAAAGACCATGGAGGTGAGGATGTTCATCGCTGCCCACGAGGAATCCAGAAGCCCCCAGGTGATGAGATCGGCCACGCGCTCCGAATCGGAGGTGACACGTGCCATGATCCAACCCACCGGTGTGCGACTGTAATAAGAGAGCGACAACTCCTGCAGGTGCTTGAACATCTTCTGGCGCAGGTCGAAGCGCACCCGCTCGCCCAAGATTCCCACCAAGTAGATGAAAATAAGCACAAAGACCGCCTGGACGAGGATCAGCGAGCCATACAGGATGACGTAGTTGACCAGAATACCCTCGTTATGGGCGACGATACCATCATCGATGATGTGCTTGGATATGAATGTGAAGAATGCGTCCAAACCCGAGACGATCAGGATGGAGGTGAAGAAGCCCAACACCGATTTCCAATGGGGCTTGGCAAGGGCGACGATGCGGGCGAACGTCTTCCCGCTGAATTTTGTCTCGAACTCTTCTTCTTCGAAATATTGATCAGACACTGGCGACCTCCTTTTCCAATTCAATTTCGACTTGTGTCTGGATGTCGAATATCTTCCTGTAGATGCCATCTTGGGCGATCAGGTCTGCATGCCGACCGCGTTGGACGATTTCGCCGTGGTCCATGACCAGGATCAAATCAGCGTTCATGATGCTCTGGATGCGATGGGCGATGATGAAGGTCGAACGATTCTTCATCAGGGCTTGCAAAGCCTCGCGGATCTCAGCTTCGGTCTCCGTATCCACGGAGGATGTCGAATCATCCAAAATAAGGATGCGCGGATCTTTCAAGAGCGTGCGCGCCAGGGCCACGCGCTGTTTCTGGCCGCCGGAAAGCGTCACCCCTTTTTCGCCAACCAGGGTTTGATAACCCTGCGGGAATGATTGGATCACATTGTGGATGGCCGCGGCCGTGGCCGCAGCTTCGATCTCTGGCTGGGGGACGTCGCGCCCAACGCCGTACGTGATATTCTCGGCGATGGAGCGTGAAAACAGGAAGGGTTCCTGCTCCACAATGCCGATTTGTTGGCGCAAATAGCGACGGGGGTAGCGCTTCAATTCGATGCCATCCAGCGTAATACTTCCGGCAGTATATTCGTAGAAGCGCGGCAGCAGGTTGACCAAGGTGGTTTTTCCCGAGCCGGTCGATCCCAGCAGTGCGACCACCCGGCCCGGCTCGCATTCGAAATTAATGCCTTTCAATATGTCCTGGTCTTTTTCGTAAGCAAAACCCACGTTGTTGAAAGCCAGATGGCCTTTCAGGTTGCCGTTGGCCTCGTAATCGCCCTCGTCGAGCGGTTCCCGGTCTTCTTTGATGATAGTCATGACGCGATCGTATGACACCATACCGCTAGAGGTCTGGACGATCAATCTACCCAGGTTGCGCATAGGGAAGATCACCCACACCACCAGGCCGGCGTAGGCCAGGTAAGTGCCTATGCTAATAGTGCCATGGATTGCCATCAAAGCGCCGATCAAAAAACCGGCCAGCATTTGCAAGCCACACAGCGTATCGGACATTGGCCAGAAGAACGAGTTGATTTTGAAAAGAGCCTTGCCGCGTTGGAATTTTTCCCAATTATCCTCTTTGAATTTTTCGATCTCGAATTCCTGGCGAGCAAAAGCTTTCACCACCCGCACCCCCGCCAAGTTCTCTTGTAATGTGGTGGATAAGGTGGCTTCCTGCTCTTGATAGGCTTCATATGCTTTCGAGAGCTTCCCGAAGAAATAGATGGAGATGCCGAACACGATGGGTACGATGACGATGGAAGCCAAAGCGAGTTGGACGTTGAGATCCAGCAAGGCGCCAAAGTTGATTAAAAACAGCAGGATGATGCGTCCTACGCCAATGGCTTGTTCATTATAGAAGCGGCGCAATGCATCTACATCCGAGGTACAACGCTCGATCAGATCACCGGTTTGGGTTTTATCATGATAGGTAAACGTCAGGTGTTGGATGTGATCGAAAAGATAATTGCGCAGGCGGCGCGTGATCCCTTCGGCGGTCTGGGCGGCCAGCCGGCCGCTCAGAAACGTGAATCCGCCTTCGATGAATGCCAATCCCACAAAGCCGAGGGCGATGACCACCAATGGGATCGTCGTGTTATCCACAGTGAAGAAATGGTCTATGAAATAGCCCAGAAGCAGGTAAGTGCAGGTTTTGGCGAGTGCGGCTACGCCGAGGCACAGATTCGCAACCAAGTATTGCCATTGATAGCCGCTCATCATGCGCCATAACCCGACCAATCGATTGGGTGATAGCGCCTGGCGCAGGTCATATTGGGACTTCGATAATGCAGACAAAATTCCCTCCAAGTTAATAAAAACATGCCACGACGGTGACTCGTGGCATGGAATACAACAAAAAAGACCACGAGCCTGGAAAGTGCCCGTGGTCTCCATATTTCAATGGATGAAGTTTTTAAACAGGCACAATCCGCGAAAGAACGACAGCAGCTCCGCTGGAAACAGCGGCACGCAGTTGTTCGATTAAGAGACGAAACTTCGTCATTTGCGGATCTCCTTTCTGTCAATATTTTACATGGTCGGGGAAAGAATGTCAAGCATAATTCTCGAATCTGTTTGACGCATGCGATGATATTTCGAAGTTTCAATATTGTTTAGCCAAAGTTCTAACCACTACCAAGAAAAAATGCTATGATGAAGTTGCTTCGATAAGTCAAATTTCATATTGAGAGGAGCCTTATGGAAAGCAAATCGTACAAATTAATGATCCCCGGCCCGGTGGAAGTGAGTGAGGAAGTTTTACATGCGATGGGGTCACAGGTGCAGCCACATTATGGTCCTGACTGGACTGCCTTTTATAATGAGACCCTGGCCCTGTTAAAGAAAGTCTTCAACACCACCGGCGATGTGTTCCTGATGGTTGGATCCGGTACGGTGGCGATTGACGCCTGTGTGGGAAGTGCTCTCTCTACAGGTGAAAAGATCATCGTCGGAAATAACGGATTTTTTGGTGACCGCCTGGTCTCGGTGGCCCAGTCTTATGGTTTGAATGTGGTCGAAGTGAAGAGCGAGTGGGGCAAGCGGCTGGAGCCGAAAGATTTCGAGAGAGCTTTGCAGCAGAATCCCGATGCAAAGACTGTGGCGGTGGTCCATTTGGAAACGTCCACGACGGTCTTGAACCCTATCGACGTGATTGGCCCCATTGTGCGCGCCCATGGGGGTATCTTTATCGTCGATGCCGTCTCTTCTTTGGGAGGTGTCCCATTCGATATGGACCGATGGTGCATCGATTTTTGCGCATCGGCTGTCCAAAAATGTTTGGGGGCACCTCCGGGTTTGGGGCCGGTGGCTGTTAGCACGCGGGGTTGGGAAGCCATTGACCGGAACCCGCAAAAAAACCATGGCTGGTATAGCGACCTGCGCACCTGGCGGAAATATGCGACGGAATGGGGCGATTGGCACCCGTCTCCGATCACTATGGCGACCAGCAACGTGGTGGCGCTGCACGTTGCTCTCGAACAGCTGATGCAGGAAGGCATCGAGACACGTCTGGCACGTTACCGGGCGTTGGCGATGCAGCTGCGAGCCGGGCTGCGGCGTTTGGGGTATCGGTTATTTACCCCCGACGAGGAGATGACGCCGGTGCTCACCGCGGCGTATTGCCTGGAAGACGCCTCGAGTGGCAAAATCGTATCTTATCTGGCCGATCAGTATCACATAAAAATATCGGGCGGCCTGGGTGATTTGAAGGAAAAAATGTTCCGGGTGGGGACGATGTCGCCGCTCGTTTCTGAAGTGGATATCGACAACCTATTATTGGCATTGGAACGGTTCAAGAATTAGAAAAATCTTGTGATTTGATAAGTTGGTTTTGACTTGAAAAGCAAGCGTTTTAACGCTTGCTTTTTTTAAATGACCCGTACTATAATCAAATCACTATATTCGTTCCGGAAGGAGGAAGTTATGGCTAGTGTAACCTATGAACATGTGTCGAAGAAATTTGGAGATTTTACCGCGCTGAACGATCTGAGCATCAACATTGGAGATAAGGAATTCCTGGTGTTGGTGGGCCCATCGGGCTGCGGCAAGACAACGGCCTTGCGATGCCTGGCCGGACTCGAAGAGGTCACTTCGGGTCAGGTCATGATC
>JBEKEX010000056.1:0-12595 GCA_050013615.1 Anaerolineaceae bacterium | reverse complement strand
TGCTGATGATATCGGAAAGATAATCACTCGTACCGTTGCCTATAAAATTGGAATGGAGCAAGACTGCGATCAATAGTACGATCTCAAGCGATACCATGACCAACACAGTGACGACTGTGTAAGAAAAGGTCAACTTCCTGCGCAGGTTTTTTGAGAAGAATTTAAATATGGTTACCACCTATTCTCGGTCGTTGAACGTCACTGTCGGGGATACCTTCGTTGGGTTCCAGCAGGACGCAAGGACGATGAACGCTGTCAACCCAATGGTAAGAAGCATAATTCCCAATACCAGACCAGGGGTCAAAGTCAATAATTTACCAATTACGCCCGTCGTTAATTTTGCCAGCATCATCATTAACCAGGTAAGTCCAATCCCAAATAGTGCGACGATGCAGGACATCAAACTATATTCTAACACCTCCGTAAACAGGATCTGATTGCGGGAATAACCCAGAGATTTATAGACCCCAATTTCATAGCGGCGGTCGAGCATCGTCAAATTGACCGAATTTGCAACCAATAACAGCCCGGCCAGGATGGCCAACCCTGCCATAACGGCGACCAGCCAAAACAAATTGTCGTATTGCCTGACATAATGTGCCTGAAAATCGGGCATGGAGATGATGGTCGCCATTGGTAAAGTTTTTCCCAGGAAATCAGCGTCTTTTTCGAGTGCATTGGCATCCACCGTTAGGAAGAATTGGCTGCTGGTGGGTGTGCCCAACGCTTTGGCGATGTCGGTCGAGACCAGGATATCATCGAAGCTGCCGGGCCAATTGATACTTCCTTCGGTCGAGTAAGTCCCGGCGATGGTCAGGTTGACTTGCTTGCCATCTTGGGTGGTTACTTGAACCGGATCCCCAGTTTTCATGTCAAAGTAATTTGGGACATAAGCTGCTGAAACCTGACTGTTCCAGGGCTGTCCCTGGATATTGTATATGCCCGGCTGGGCACGGCTCATTATGACAGCAGTATCATCAAGTTGACCGGCGATTGTTATTTGTTTGACCTGGTATTGATGGCTGATCGAATCACCGGCGAGGCCAACGGAAGACAAAGCGTTCAATGCATTGGTTTCCTGGTCAGGCGATGTGTAGATTGCCAGATTCTCTGAAACCGTTGACGAGTTCACTGCGGTGATGACATTTTCACTACTCTGGATGATCACGGCTCCAAGCGACCACATGACCACACCGATGAACAATGCGATCATGGCCACCATGAGCGAATTACTTCTCTGGCGTAAATTATTGTGTGCGATCTTCGCCAGTGGCCAGCGTTTCATCGGGAAGATCTTCAGAACCAGACGCAACAATCCAAGAAGGATCAAGCCGATAATCCACAGGCAGATGATCGAGGCGGCAAAGACAAGCATCCCGGTCAGGAATGATTTTAAGACCCAGGTTGCAAATATAATGAACGCACTTCCAATCAGAGCAGCCAGGCCCACCAGTTTCCATTTGGGCAGATCGGCATTATTGATTGCTTCCTGCCGCAGGAGGGCGGAGGGAGTCACCTGGCTGGTGGAAACGATCGCCCAGAGTGCAAAAACGATCGTTGACAGCGTACCGATCACGAATCCGCTGATTGCCTCGAATGAGGATGGATGAGGGATGACGAGGATCGTGGTCACCCGGCTGAAAACACCGGTAATGAACATTGAAAGCAGCGTTCCCAACCCAACTCCAACCAGGCTGCCAAACGCTCCCAGCAGGCCGGCTTCGAGAATGAACATATCCTCGATTTGACGTGTGGTATAACCGAGGCTTTTCCAGATTGCCACTTCCTTGCGGCGCCGTTTGAGAAGTACTTGCATGGTGTTGGCGATACCGATGCCGCCGACCAGCAGCCCGAGCAGGCCAATATCGTTTACCGCCATTGCCAGGGTTCCCTCACTGGCGGCGGTCATGTTTGCCAGTTCTTGGGCTGTAAATACTCGCCACCCCTGGGCTTCGAGGGCTTTTTGGGCCTTTTGGGGATCGAGGCTGTTGACCAGGACGGTGTTGGAAGTCCGAGTCCCAACCATCAGTTTTTGCGCGGTCTGATGAGAAAAATAGATTTTGCTTCCCTGGTGGTTGGGCGTATCTGAAGCGATCCCTTTAACGGTTGCCGGGATGGAGTTGCCGTGATTAAGGTCAGAAAGGAATATCTGGTCTCCAACTTTCAAGTTTTCATTCATAGCAAGGTCTTTGGTGATGACGATATCTCCTTCATTGGTCAGTAAATGGGCCAGGTCCGTATGTTGAGGTTCGGAAATGGTCAGGTTTCCCGCCAGGGGGTACTTTTGTGGATCAATGCCCATCCCAAAGGACGGGAAGATCAATTCGCCTGAATCAGGAAAGTGAAACGCAAGCGAGGTGGTGTAATCCATCAATGTGTAGTCGCTGATGGTGCCATCGGCTTTCAAATTCTGAAGTTCGGTTTCCTCATCCACCGAAATCGAATTCTCGTAAGGCCTATCCAGGGTTAGATCGCCGCCGATCAATTCATAGGGTTTCAATACAAGCATTTGTTGAATCGATTGGGCCAGCGTCGTCATCGAAACCAAAGACATGACTCCGAAGACCACGCACAAAAACGCCACCCTATTGCGCTGTCCCCCGCGCCAGAGTTGATGAAAAGAGGTCCGAATAGAATATTTTACCGATTTCATGCATTCACCTCGGAGCCATTCACAACCGGAATGCCGGTGACGTTTGGATCGATGATCTTTCCATCCATCACTCTCAACTGTCGGTCGGCATACGCAGCCACAGTAGGATCATGAGTGACCATGACAATGGTCAGGTTAAGTTTTGTGTGCAGTTGTCGCAATATTTGCAATACCTGGCGGCTGGTAACGCTATCAAGGTTACCGGTCGGCTCATCCGCGAACAAGACCTGCGGATTGGTAACCAGGGCCCTTGCCAATGCGACCCGTTGTTGTTCTCCACCCGAAAGTTGGTATGGGAAATGGCTCATTCGATCCTGAAGCCCGACCTGCCGCAGCATGTCAGCGGCCAGTTCTTCAGCCTGGCGCCATTGGGGATGGATGTATAAAGGTGTCTCGACGTTCTCGAGAGCGGTCATGGAGGGTATGAGGTTGAATGCCTGAAATACGATGCCGATCGTTTTGTTGCGCATTCCCGCCAACCATTTTTCCGCCAGGCTGCTTATTTCGTAATCGGCAAGGATCACAGATCCGGAAGTGGGCCGATCGATGCCCGCCAGGATGCCTAATAAAGTCGATTTGCCGGAACCTGATGGTCCGGTCAGGGTGATCCATTCCCCCTGGACGACTTTAAAGCTGATCCCATTCAAAATGTGCAGATTTCTTCCTCCAATGGGAAGGTCACGATAGATATTATTAACTTCGATCATTGTCATAGTTAACCTCTCAGGTTTTTGATGGTGTCAGTTTACCCGGATGCTTTTACCAGGCCATCGGTTTGGAGAATGAGATCATCTACTCCAATAGTTTGAGCTTATGGAAAAGTTGGATTCTTCCAATAACAAAAAGAGAAGAAAAAAATACTAATTAAGGGCAAAACGAAAAGGAGGTAAAGGATTACTTGATGTGGAGGTAGATCCAGCCTCTTTCCCCGCACAATGATGGCTGGAAATACACGTTTTTAGAATAATTTTGGCGCAGGCTTGTTGATATCTTCGTAGCCTTTGTCAGGCGGGAGATTCTTTCGACGGGCTGCAGTCGTAGAAAGTGCATCACAACGCTCATTTTCACGGTTGCCGGCGTGCCCCTGCACCCAGGTGAAGGTCACCTGGTGACGGTTGCACTGGTACAGCATTTCCTTCCAAAGGTCGCTATTCAATACTTTCTGCTTGCTGCTGTTGCGCCAGCGGTTGGATTTCCATTGTTCCACCCAGCCCAAGGTCATGGCATCCACCAGGTATTTCGAATCAGAGTATAGCTTGACCGAGGAGCTGCTCTTCAATGATTTCAAGGCTTCGATGGCGGCGGTCAGCTCCATGCGATTGTTGGTGGTCAGGCGGAAACCGCCGGAAAGTTCCTGGCGCTGCCGGTTGTTCACGATAACTGCTCCATAGCCGCCGGGGCCCGGGTTGCCCGTACAGGCGCCGTCTGTATAGATGATCACTGAATTCATAAGATTCGAAGCATATCCTTTCAATTGGTATGATACCCAGTTGGGTATAATGCCCGGTGGCTGAAGCCAATTGTAGCCTGTCTTGGCAGTTTTAGGGCGCAATTTCTGCGTTTTGTCGAAAAGAGAAATCCTATGCTGGCGCTGCCAATGGGTAAATACTCTTGACAATTTGAGAATAGTTCGTTATTATAAATTATATCGATGATATCGAACTAATTAGAGAAAGAATTCATCTATGGAAAAACCAGGGCTATTGTCGTCCGATGATCCCCAAGTACAAGATGTCGTTGAACTCCTTCGAGAGTTGCTCCACGCTTTTCTTATGGCGTCAGTCCCGGTTTGGTTGGATCTTCCGCTCACGCTGCCCCAATTAAGGACGGTCTTCATCATCGCTCACAACAAAACATCTTCGGTGATGCAGATCGCGAAGCACCTTGGGATCGGAGAACCCACTGCCAGCCATCTGGTTGACAAACTGGTGCAGGCAGGCTTGGTCGACCGTAGCGAGGATCCAATGGATCGCCGCCGCGCAATTGTCCAGCTTTCGCCCGCCGGAGAGGAACTTATCGAAAAACTCCTTGGTTGGGAAGAATTCCTAGGGGCATGGCTTCATAAGGTTTCCAAGGAAGACCTTTCCCTCTTTCGACATGGATTGAACGCAATCGTTAATGAGATACACGAACAGACTACAAAGGATGGACAAGCATCTGAGGACGAAGATCAGGAGATTTCTACACCATGACAATGAGTTTCACCTATAATCCAAGCTTTCTCTGGCTGCCATTGATCGGCGCTGCCATTGGTCTTCTTGTAACCGTATTTGGCGGCGGCGGCGGCTTCTTCTATGTGCCAATATTGACTTTGCTATTCCATGTGCCCACTCAACTGGCGGCGGCTACCTCTCTGGCAGCGACAATCCCGACTGTCATTGTAGGATCCATCGAGCACTATCGGAAGGGCAATGTAAATCTACAAGTTGGCGTTATTTTCGGGGTGGCCGGTTTGGTGGGTGCATTTGGTGGCGCTTATGTTTCGAATCTTTTCTCGTCTGCCCTGCTACAAAAACTCTTCGGGGCTTATTCGCTGGCTTTGACCATCCCGATGGTGCTTACCAGTAAAAACCGGCTCAAGAATCTGGGTGGTGAAGCAAAGGCGTTCCAACCACTGACACGCTCGAAGATCATGCTTTGCATATTCTTTGGGCTCCTATCGGGGATCATGGCGGGCCTTTTTGGAACGAGTGGTACGGCGTCCATCGTGGCCGGATTGTACATCCTGGGTTTGCCGGTGACGGTTGTCGTAGGGACGTCGGTATTGGTGGTGCTTTTCAACGCGGTTTCCGGTTTTGTCGGACACCTCATCGTTGGTCAGTTCAATTTGCTATTGGTATTGTTATTGGGTGGTGGCTCGGTGATTGGCGGGTTCCTTGGACCAAGGATACTAGCCAAGATAAATGTTCAGACTTTGGAAAAGGTTTACGGTATCCTTTTTATCCTACTGGTCATCAGCTTTGGCATAATCATGTTATTAAAGTGAGTCCCAAGATAAGGTCTCTATTCTTGAAATTCAGTAAAAGGCCTTTTATTATTTGGCTTTCTTTGTTTGGCCTGAGCCTTTTATAGAAGGTCTGTATTTTTTCACGTGGGGGTATAGGGCTGTTTAATGGGGCGAAAGGGGGAGGGTTGGATATATTAACCTCACCCAAGTGAACTTTTTGATAAACCTGTGATTTACAGAAATTAATATGCAACAACCATCTTGTCGCTTGAAACAACCGAAGCGAGAACATTTCAACGGTCGAATTTTATATAGTCAATAGCGATCTTTTACTCGGGGCGCGAGTCATGAAGGTAAGTGGCGCTGTAGGTTTCGTTAATGAGATATAATCAATTTTGACATTGGATTGAAACATGGGCTGGTATAACGACATTCCCCTGCAGGCAATTTATCGTAATTTTCCCAAGGTGGATTTGCATCGCCACTTGGAAGGCTCTCTGCGCCTGGAGACGCTGACCGAGGTGGCCAAGATCCATGGGATTACGCTGCCGCTAGCGCCGGAATTGGGCGTATTGGTGCAGGTGCAGGAAGATGACCCGCTGACCTATCGCAATTTTCTGCAAAAATTCCAAACCCTGCGCCATTTTTTCCGTTCGCCAACCACCATCACCCGCATGACGCGCGAAGCCATCATCGATGCTGCCGAGGACGATGTCCGTTACCTTGAAATGATCTTCACGCCGGCGGCGATCAGCCGCGTGCAGGGCTTTGCACTTTCGGACGTCATCGATTGGGTCACCATGGAGGCCATGGAGACCAGCCAGGAATATGGCATTCTGACTCGTCTGATCGTCAGTGTCAACCGCCACGAAAGCCCTAAATTAGCCGAGCATGTCATTCAACTTGCGGTGGAGCGCAAAGCGCGCGGCATCGTGGGCATCGATCTGGCCGGCAACGAGGCTGATTTTTCACCCGACCCGTTCATCTCGATGTTCACCGAAGCCAAGCGCGAAGGGCTTTCGATCACGGTGCATGCCGGGGAATGGGGTGGTCCTGCCAACGTCCGGCTTGCCATGGAACAGCTCGGCGCTGACCGGATCGGGCATGGCGTCAGGGTGCTGGAAGACGCTGAAGTGACGGCCATGGCGATCGAGCGCCAAATCCCGTTTGAGGTGTGTGTCACCAGCAATATCCAGTCGGGTGTTTTCCTAAGTCTGCATGACCATCCCTTGGTGCGGATGTATGTTTCGGGCATGAACGTGACCATCAACACGGACGATCCGGGCATCTCGCGCATTACCTTAAGCGATGAATACCGCGTGGCAGTGGAAGAGTTGGGCCTGCCCATCTCGGTGCTGGCCGGGCGGGTTCTGGCATCTGCAAGAGCTTCGTTCCTGCCGGAGGTCGAGCGCAAGCATTTGGAGAAGCGCCTGCGCCAGGAATTATCCGGCCTCGTTGAAGATGATCTTCCCCAATAACCTATTCTTGAAATGAGAGAGCATGGCTAATAAAAAGGAACTGCATATTTTAGTTACCAATGATGACGGCGTAAATGCCCCTGGCTTGTTGGCATTGGTGCAGCAGATGCGCCAGTTGGGCAAGGTCAGCGTGGTCGCGCCGGACCATAACTGGTCGGCGTCAGGTCATGTCAAAACACTCCACCGACCGCTGCGGGTGAAAGAGACGCTGCTGGCGGATGGCAGCCCGGCGTTTGCCAGCGATGGTGCCCCTTCGGACTGCGTTGCCTTGGCGATTCTGGGTTTTTTGCCGGAGCACATCGATTTGATCGTATCAGGCATCAACCCCAACGCCAACCTCGGCCACGATGTTACCTATTCCGGCACGGTGACGGCGGCGATGGAGGCGGCCATTTCGGGCCTGCCGGCGGTGGCGATCTCTCTCGATAGCCCTGAAAACTTCAGCGGCTTGCTGGATTATGAGCCTTGTGCGTCGGTGGGAAAGAAGGTGGCGGAGATGGTGATGCAGAATGGACTGCCTGCCAACACGCTGCTTAATGTGAACGTACCCTATTTGCCCCTGAATGAAATGAAAGGTTTTTGCATCACCCGCCAGGGATTGCGCATCTATCGCGACGAGTTGGTGCGCCGCCTTGACCCACGCGGCCGGCCCTATTACTGGATTGGTGGCGATACACCGACCGGCGTCCCCGAAGATGATACGGACTTCGGAGCACTTAAGGAGGGGTATGTGTCCATTACACCGCTCCAACTTGATTTAACTGCCCATGATCAATTGGCGCACCTGCGAGAGTGGAGCTGGCCCAAGTTATAACCATTTTCCGTAGGGGCAGGCCACCGGCCTGCCCAGGGCGACCCGCCGGCCTGCCCTGCAAAGGGGTCGCCCCTACGAAAAACATCTTGCTTAACGTCCTTTCGAAGCGCTATACTGAATTTGTAGTCTTGCAGACCATTCTGATCAAAGGAGTGAAGCCATGCAGATGACAGTTCGTGATTGGATGATCAACCTGGTGTTGTACGTAGACCCGGAGGCCACAGTGACAGAAGCGCTGGGCGTGATGCGCCGCCGCTATGTGGACAGCCTGATTGTCAGTAAAACGCAGACTAACCCTGAGGTGGGCATTGTCACGTCAATCGATATTTGCGACAAGATCGTTGCCCAGCATCGAAATCCAACGAAGACGAAGATCAAAGAAATCATGAATCAACCGCTCTTTACTGTGAACCAGAATCTCACCATCCAGGAATGTGCCGCGATCATGAAGGAGAAACGCATTCATCATTTGCCGGTGGCGGATGATTCCGGGAATCTGGTGGGAATGATCGCTGCCACCGACTTTTTGGTGGTGGCAGAATCGCTGGGCCATAATGGAGACGAACGAGCGCTTTCCTAGGTCCAAATATCTTTTCTACTCGACAGGCGGGTGGAAGAAACCCGCCTGTTTTATTTGTCAGACATTAACGTTTCTAGCCCAATCGGATGAGTATAATTAAGCCCGTGACAAAAAAGACTTTGCTGATAGCTTGTGTCTTGTTTACCGTGCTGGTGGCGCTGATCGGTTTGCCAGCCAGGCAAGTTTCTGCCGCGGGCAGTGTCACCGCCGAGGACTTGATCAGCCTGGTAAATGGCATTCGCACAGGCAACGGTTTGCCGGCGTTGCAAGAGAACAGCATCCTGGATGGCACGGCACAGGCGACTGCCCAAACGATGGCCGATGAAAGCTCGGAGACTCATCTCGGCGGCGTGACAGCACGCGTGGCCGATGCGGGCTATGGCAGCGGTCAAGATGTCGCTGCTACTGAAAATTTTGCATACTATTTATATGGAGCGACGCTGGCATGGATCCAATCGGTGTGGGCAGATACCGCGCATATGCTCCCAATGATCGACTCACACTACACGGATATCGGCGCTGGAGTGGCAACTAACCCCACCACACACCGGGTATATTACGTCGTCCATGCGGCATACGTGATGGGCGGTACGTATACTGGCGGCTCTGGTAGTGGAAGTGGAAGTACTGGAGGTGGAGGAAGCAGCAATACAGCTACCGCGAGCGTCAGCCAGATCATGATACCAGTGGTTACGTCAACGCCGCACGCGGACGGTTCAGTGATTCATGTTGTTCAACCGGGACAGACGTTATGGAGCATTGCCATGGCTTATGGCACCCACATCGACATTTTGCAACAACTCAATAGTCTTGGTAGCAGTACCGATATTTATCAAGGTGAAAAATTGCTCATGCCTTCGGCCGAACCGCCCAGCACACCTACGGTGACACCAACTCCGCCTTTACCGACTCGTACAGTGACGCCGACGCGCGTGCTGCCGACCCTCGGGATTGCCACTGCAACATCTGCCATTGCTTCTGGAAGTGATTTGTCTCTGGATCGCAGAACACTGGGCTTGATCATCATTGCTATCTGCGGCCTGGGGCTGGGCACCGTAATGTTCACCGCCTCGCGTCGAAGATGACGAGCAGAATAGCGAATACCCGCTGGTCATAATTTCCTTTGTTAGGCCAGATTTTATTTGGAATAGTTGATTGAGCCAGAAATTCATCTCAAAATAAGCCTGTTTTGAGGTGAAACGAGTTTTTAATTTTGCTCGATGCGTTAGGTATAATTGTGGATGTGATGAAAAAGAAAATTCTAGTCATAAGTGCATTGTTTGTAATACTGGTGGCCACGTTGGGAGTACCCGTAAGTCACGTCTCTGCGGCGAATACGGTCACAGCTGGGGATTTGATCAGCCTGATCAACAGCATCCGCACAAGTAATGGAAATCCTGCTCTAAAAGAGAACAGCATTTTGGATGGAACAGCCCAGGCAACTGCAGAAGAGATGGCTGATGAAGATTTATCTGGTGCAATAGGTAATGTAAAAGGCCGAATTGCAGCAGCAGGGTATGCCAGCGGTGCAAATTTTTTCGCCACTGAAAACTGGGCAGCTTATCAAGATGGTGCCACATTATCATGGCTCCAATCGGTATGGTCGGACGCAGAACATATGATCCCCATGTTAAACCCATACTATAAGGACATTGGCGCTGGTGTGGCCACGTCTTCTTCAGGCAGAGTGGTTTACATCGTCCATGCTGCCTATATCGTGGGCGGTTCATATGCGGAATCTAATGGCGGTGATACGAGCAGTACAGCCACCGAAAGTGTCAGCCAAATCATGATGCCGGTGGTCACTTCGACGCCGCATGCGGATGGCTCTGTGGTCCATGGTGTCCTGCAAGGGCAGACGTTGTGGAGCATTGCTATTGCTTATGGCACCCATATCAACATTATCAGTGCACTTAATGGTTTAAGTGGCACCTACCTGTATGTGGGTGAACAATTGCTCATGCCTTCTGCCATGCCGACGATAATCCCCACCATCACACCGACCATTCTTACGCCAACGAGCACCATTACCCCCACCCGCATGCTGCCGACTATGGATCTCACAAGTGGCCCCACTTTGTTGCCATCCAAGACTCCGGCTGCGGCAAGTATTTCCGTCAGTGAATTTGTGCTGGATCGCAGAACGCTGGGGATCATCATCATCATCATCTGTGCGCTGGGCTTGGGCGTGGCAATGTTCACTGCCTTGCGTGGAAAATAGCGTAGAGATCTTTATATCCCGGTTTCACTCTCTCATCGATTGTGTAAAATTCATCCGATACATTTGGTATAATAAGCACTTCTATGAAAAAGACAATTTTTGCGGCACGCGCTTTGGGCGTTATGTTGGTAATCCTTCTGGGTTTACCGGCTGATCACGTTTCTGCAGCGAGTTCTATTACTGCCAAGGACTTGATCACCATGGTCAACAACCTTCGTATCAACAACGGTTTATCATCGTTGAGCGAAAACAACCTCCTGGATGGGACGGCACAAGCGACTGCCCAGCAGATGGCAGACCAGAATTTGACCGACCATATCGGCAACGTTGCGGACCGCATCATGGCCGCCGGATATGGTGATGGACGAACGGTCACTGCCATTGAAGATTTGTATTTCAACTCACAAGAGACGACCATCGCCGTTATCCAGGCGTTTTGGGCGGACGCCGCACACTTGGTGCCGATGACCGACCCGAAATATACCGATATCGGCGCCGGGATTGCCACGTCTTCTTCGGGTGTCGTGTATTATGTGGTCCATGCTGCATACATATCCGGTGGCACTCCTACTCCGACGCCCAATCCCACAGATGTAACTTCAGCCTCTGGGGGACCCACCAGCGCCATTGTGCCGGTCATCACTTCGACGCCGCACTCCGATGGTTCTGTGATCCACATCGTCCAGCAGGGGCAGGCATGTTGGGATATTGCCATTGCTTATAACACCACTTGCGCAGTTCTTGGTTCGGTCAATAATTTGGATGCCAAGTACGACGTCTTTATCGGCGAGGCATTGGTCATGCCTACTCCAACGTTGACAATTACCCCCACCGTTACAGCGACTTTTCCGACACCCACGCGCACCATTACACCCACACACATGCCCGCGACCATCACGCCGACCATGATGCCCAGCCCGACGCCCACCGTGGTGACCGTGGCCGTAGGTGGCATGCACATCAGCCGCCGCACGTTGGGAATGATCATCATTGCCATCTGTGCGCTTGGCTTGGGATTCGTAATGTTCATTTCACTGCGCAAAAAGTGAAAAACAGAAAGGATGAAAAAAAGCGAGTCACCGGACTCGCTTCTTTTGTTCTAGATCATGAAGTCTTCCCCATGCCACATGCCGTGGTCAGGGGGATGAACGGTCGGAGCTTCATTCGACTCACCGGCGCCGTTTCCATTCGAGACTAAAACGGGTTGTTCTTGCGCCTTCAGATTTAGGTTGGCTTCGATCCGGTCCAGGCGCGACATCACCGCCACCAGCGATGCGCCGATCGTATCCGGCAGTTCATTATGGTCAAAATCAGGGGAATCTGCATGGTGTTTGCTGCGCACAACCACCTGACCCGGCACGCCCACCACCACAGAGTCCGGCGGGACGGGTTTGTTCACCACCGCGTTGGCACCGATGCGGCTGCCGGCCCCCACGGTGATGGCGCCTAACACTTTGGCACCCGCACCCACGACCACGTTATCTTCCAGGGTGGGATGGCGCTTGCCTTTCTTCAGGCTCACGCCGCCCAAGGTCACGCCGTGATACAAGGTGACGTTGTGCCCTATTTCGGCCGTTTCACCGATCACCACACCCATGCCATGATCGATGAAGAAACCCTCACCGATGATTGCTCCAGGGTGGATCTCGATGCCGGTGAAAAAGCGTACCAGCGTTGATAGCCAGCGCCCCAGCAGCTTCAGGTGATGGGTCCACAGCCAATGCGCCATACGATAACCCCACAAAGCATGCAGGCCGGGATAGGTCAGGATGACCTCCAGCGTGGTACGAGCCGCGGGATCACGGTCGAAAACAGCTTTAATATCGGAGCGAATAGTCTTGAACATGATTGTTAAAGCTTACCTCACTGCAGGACTTTGTGCGGCTGCCTGCGTAACTTCTG
>JBEKEX010000055.1:0-12642 GCA_050013615.1 Anaerolineaceae bacterium | reverse complement strand
GCTGGATGAGCTTTACATCACTTCAGCGCGGTCTGATCTGACCCCGGAAGAACGCCAAAAACAGCCTATGGCAGGCGATATCTTCCGGCTGAAAATCGGGATCAAAGGCATTCCGGAACCATTTTACGAAGGATGATCTAAATAAAAGTCGACGTGATACGATCATTGGTTGACCGAACTAAAGCGAGCATTGAGGGGTTTGACTGTCCTACCTGGGGAAACCCTCGAACTCACAAACGTGAACCGCTAACAAATAGCCAGCGCAAAGGATCTACAAATTAAAACGACTGGCTTTTTTATATTCCAGTCGTTTTTCCATTTCAACCACTTAATTTCTAATGAGCTTAAAAGTCGGGGCGGGCGGATTTGCCTGTCCTGCCAAGGAAACCGCCGACCTCTTATATTGATGATTCTGTCGGGGCGGGCGGATTTGAACCGCCGACCTCTCGGTCCCGAACCGAGTGCTCTAGCCGGTCTGAGCCACGCCCCGAGTAGAGCGATTATAACCCGTTCGAGTCCTTTTTGGCAAGGTCGCCGGCCGGCTCAGTAGGCTCATTGACAGCGACAACAGCTTCGCCGGGCAAATGTCCTGTCTTCACAATCGTCTCGATAGTCGAAAGCACACCGGTCTTTGGCTTGCCAAAGCTGGTAATACCGGCCTGACTTTCGATGGGCGATAACTGGCTTACTTTTTCGTGTCCATTGGGGGGATTGAAAACACCGTTCGAGGCTGAGGCATTATTCCTGGCCGGCAGGCTTGCTACGAGGTTATTCGTTGTTGTGAACACGCCGTTGGATGAGCCATGATTCTTTCCATTCGGCAGGCCGCCGGGCTTGTTGAGATTGCCCGTGTTGCCCAGGCTGCCGGTACTGCCCAATCCGCCGGTATTCCCCAAACTTCCGGTATTTCCCAGGCTGCCGGTATATGCTAAAGCGCCTGTATTGAACACCCGCTCGGCCGCGTTGGCTTGGGCAGCATTCTGCGGCAGGAAGAACATAAACTTACTGCCTTTTCCTTCCACACTTTCTACCCAAATCTTGCCGCCGTGCATCTCGACCATTTCTTTGGCGATCGAGAGCCCTAACCCCATACCACCATGGCGGCGTGTGAGATGTTTTTCCACCTGGTAAAAACGCTGGAAGATTTTCTGCTGCTCTTCGGCCGGAATGCCGATACCGTTATCCATGACCGACACCTTGATGTAACCTGGTACCTGCTCGGCTTTCACTTTCACACGCCCGCCCTCATTGGTGAACGTTAGTGCGTTCCGCACCAAGTTGCGTAAGGCAATGCCGATCTTATCCCCATCTCCTTCCACTACCAGATTCGTCGAAGGAACCTCGACATTCAATGCGATCTTATGCTCTTCAGCCGTCTTTTGGAAAGAATCCGTCACTTCCTGAAGCAAGCTGGGGATGCTAACCTTCTTGCGGCGCAGGCGCGCTAAACCTTTTTCCATGTGATCGACGTCGGAGAACTCCTCGATGATCTCCTTCAGCCGGTTGGCGCTGCTGAAGATCACTTCGAGGTCTTGTTTGTCCTCCGGCCGGGCTGATTCGAGCAAAAAAGAAGAATGCCCCAACACCAACCCCAGCGGGGTACGCAGCTCATGTGAAGCAATGGAAATGAAATCGCTCTTCAGCCGGTCCAATTCCATCACTTTTTGGTAGGACTGCTGAGCTTCTTCCAACAGACGCCGGTTCTGGATCACGACAGCCGCCTGCGAGGCCAGCGTTTCAAGGATGGTCACATCTTCTTCACTAAAATGGGCGTTATCGGCCTTATTGACCGACTCGAGCACGCCGATCGTTTCCCCTTTGAACGTCATCGGCACGGCCAGCATCGATTTGGTGTCATCCGTCGTCTCGCGATCGACCACACGGAATATGCGTTCGTCCTTGTCCGCCTCGTGCAAAGCCATGGGTTGTTGGTTCGTGAAAACCCACCCTGCTACGCTGCCGTCCAGCGGTACACCGATGGTACGCAACTTCTCCATCAAATACCAAGGAGCAGCCAGAAAACGCAGGTAATGGTTGTCATTGTCGTAGATCAGGAGCGAGCTGCTTTCACTGCAGGTTAATTCAGAGGCGACTTCTATGATAGAATGGAGCAACGGCTCCAATTCCAAATTGGAGCTTAAATTCTTGCAAACTTCCAACAAGCGTTCGAGCTGGCTGGTGTAATTGGAATAAGCAATTGCCATAGTATCACTGCGCGACCAAATGTAAAAAGATTATAGCATATCAAAACCGGCATTAGCGGATTAAAGAAGTTGAATGACTTTTCAGTATTGAAAGGAATCCAGTAAACATAGACAAGATGGCAGGGCAAAGATTATACTCAGTCCTGTCTTTCCAAAGGCATAATCGAGTAACATCTATCAATAAAAACACACATTAAAGGAGCTGAGAAGAATTATGGCAGATAACAAAAAAGTTCGCGTTGCAATTATCGGCGTGGGCAACTGCGCCTCTTCCCTGATCCAGGGCGTACATTTCTACCGGGACGCCTCAGAAACAGACCGCATCCCAGGTTTAATGCACGTCAACCTGGGCGGTTATCACGTTCACGACATCGAATTCAGCGCGGCATTCGATATCGTGGATACCAAGGTCGGCAAGGACCTTTCCGAAGCCATTTATGCCTACCCCAACAACACCTATAAATTCGACACCGTGCCGAACCTGGGTGTGAAGGTCGAGCGCGGCATGACCCACGATGGCTTGGGAAAATACCTTTCCCAGATTTTGAAGAAAGCCCCCGGCCCAACCGCTGACATCGTCAAGATATTGAAAGACACCGGAACCGATGTCGTCATCAACTACCTACCCGTCGGCTCCGAAATGGCCACCAAGTGGTACGTGGAACAGATCCTGGAAGCGGGCTGCGGTATGGTCAATGCCATCCCTGTATTCATCGCCACTTCGGAATACTGGGGCAAGCGGTTTGCCGAGCGGAACCTGCCCATCATCGGCGATGATATTAAAAGCCAATTGGGCGCCACCATCCTGCACCGCGTACTGACCAGCCTGTTCGTCGACCGCGGCGTACGCTTGGACCACACCTATCAGCTTAACTTCGGCGGCAATACGGACTTCATGAACATGCTCGAACGCGAACGCTTGGAATCCAAGAAGATCTCCAAGACCGGTGCTGTCACCAGCATGCTGCCATACAAACTATCGGCAGACGATATCCACGTTGGGCCTAGCGACTACGTGCCCTGGCTGCTCGACCGCAAGTTCTGCTATATCAAAATGGAAGGCACCACCTTCGGCGACGTGCCGTTGAATCTGGAGGCCAAGCTGGAAGTGTGGGATTCACCCAACTCAGCCGGTGTAGTCATCGACGCTTTGCGTTGCATCAAACTGGCAATGGACCGCGGTATCAGCGGGCCATTGATCGCTCCATCCTCATATTTCATGAAGACACCCCCCAAGCAATTCAACGACAGCATCTGCCGTGAAATGACCGAGGCGTATATCGCCGGCGAAACCAAAGAAAACAAATAACATGCAACAAAAGGTTCGGCGCCTCGAAAGAATCCTCGTCGTAGCAGGACTCTGGTTGATCTTATCCTTAACCAGTTGCAACGGCGCTGCCCTGGATCTCTTTCAGGCGCCGACCTCCACCGTGACCGTTACGCCCACAGCCACCGCCATTCCACCGACCAGCACGCCCACCATTACCCCAACGCCAACGCTTACCCCCACGCCGCCAACGCTGCCGGGAACTTACACGACGACCCTGCTCAACCCGCTCGACACACCTCACACCTATATCCAGAATACCTGCGAATACCTCAAGATGAAGTGGGATCCCAACAACAGCGCACCTGGCACGGTGGTCATGCCGATCATGATCCACTCGATCACCGACGGCGACGTGGTAACTACAGATCAGATCAGCGCCACGACTTTCCAATTCTTGATCCGCGATCTGACCATGCAGAACTTTCAAGCGATCAGCACGCAACAATTACTAGATTTTCTGTACAACAATGCCAAGATACCGTCCCGTTCGGTCATCTTCATCGTCGACGACCGGAAGACAGCAGAATATTTCAATACCTACTTCAAGCCTTTACATGATGAATATGGTTGGGTTGTAGTGAACGCCTGGATCAGTGCGACAGAAACAACGCAGGACCTCTGGGATCAGAATGCAGAACTCGAGAAGGAAGGCTGGGTGGATCACCAGGCGCATGGCGTCGTCCATAATATCCCCATCGGCCCATATTCCACGGACGACTACATCAAAGGCGAACTCTATGGGTCAATCACTGCCATGCAGCAGCATTTCAATAAGACACCGGTGGCGTACATCTGGCCCGGCGGTGGATTCACTGCCCACGCCATCGATATTGCGCGCCAGGCTGGATATAAGCTGGGCTTTACGGTCAATCCGCGTGGCCCATTGATGTTCAACTGGATCCCCCTGGCCGATGCAACCGACCCCAACCGGCCTACCTACATCGAGGAAGGCACCATGAACGACCCATTGATGGTGTTGCCGCGCTATTGGGACACCGACGCCAGCACCCACATCGACCAGGTCAGACTGATCGGCCAGCAAGCAGCAGCCCAGGCCGAACAAGACCGCACCGTCGAGATGGAATATTACAACAGTGCCTGCGTCAGCGTCACCGGGCCGATCCCCACCCTCGCCGCTACAACCGGAACGGCTGCTACTACCACCTCCCCTGCTGCAGAAACCGCGACGGCTACAGTTGCCATCACGCCCACCGTCACCCCCTAAATGCTGAACATGGCTACTTCTGATTGCATTTTCTGCAAGATTGCTTCCGGCCAAATACAGACAAAACTTCTCTATCACGATGACGAGATCACCGCCTTTTACGATGCCCACCCCAAAGCGCCGGTGCACATCCTCGTTATTTCCAATCAACACATTAAATCACTCAACCAGGCTGGCCCGGAAAATGCAGCCGTATTGGGAAAAATGGTCTTGAAAGCGGGCGATCTGGCGAAGGAAATGGGTATCGACCAAAGTGGTTACCGGTTAGTCATCAACACCGGTCCAGATGCCGGGCAATCGGTTTTCCATGTGCACCTGCATCTTCTCGGCGGACGGCGGATGCCGATCGGGTTCGAATGATCCGTTTAAAAACCGTACCGCAAAATTTAGCTCCTTTTAAAGTACGAATTCGGTTTTTGTGATAGAACTAAATAGATCAAGATCACCGGCTGGATGCAATGCGATCTAAAAAAATCCGCAATCTGCTGATCTTTCTTGGCATTATGGCGCTTTCGACGTCCTGTCTGCGTACCCAGTCAGGAATATTCTCGTTTTCGAATGCCAGCCCCACTGCGCCCAACCCCACCGAAACATTGGCTCCATTAGCTGCCTTGCTGCCCCCCACCCGCGTGCCGGGGTCTCCCATATTGACCCCGACACCCGATACCCCGCATGACGTCCCCTCGCTGCGGTTACAAGCCGCCGAATATACGGTGCAATCCGGCGACACATTTGGCAACATTGCAAACAAATATGGCATTAGCATGGATACTCTGGCAACCGCCAATCCGGATGTCAAACCTGATCTCATCAACGTCGACCAGGTGCTCGAAATTCCAGCGCCCACCCCCGGGGCAACGGGGCCTGATTTCAAGATCATCCCTGATTCAGAACTGGTCTATGGGCCTGCCAGCGCCACATTCGACATTTCCGCCTTCGTGAAGTCATACAAAGGTTATTTGAACACTTACACCGAACAGGTCTACAACCAGCAGCTCGATGGTGCCGGCGTTGTAGCCGAGGTTGCCCGCGAGTATTCGGTCAACCCGCGCCTGTTACTGGCAGTTCTGGAATTCCAGAGCCATTGGGTCACCCAAGCCAACCCTGATTCCGCCACGCTGAATTATCCCTTGCGCTTCGATGACCAGAACCACGTGGGCTTGTTCACTCAGCTCTCCTGGGCGGCCAATAATTTAAATCGTGGTTATTATCAATGGAAGGCAAATACCATATCGCATTACGTCCTGCCTGATGGCAGCATCGTGCCGGTAGCGACGACCATCAACGCCGGGACGGCTGGTGTGCAATATCTCATGAGCTTGCTATACAATCGCCCCGATTGGGACTCCGTCGTAAGCCAAACCGGCTTGTTCGTCACTTACAGTTCCTTTTTTGGCTATCCCTTCGACCTGGCCATCGAGCCGCTGATACCGCCTGACCTGAAGCAACCTACCATGCAGCTACCCTTCGTGCCCGGGGACGTATGGTCCTTCACCGGTGGGCCGCACGCCGGTTGGGGTGACGGGTCTGCCTGGGCATCACTCGACTTTGCTCCGCCCGGTGATTCCTATGGTTGCGTCAAGAGCGACGCTTGGGTGACGGCGGTAGCCGATGGCTTGGTGACCCGTTCCGACAATGGCATTGTTATCCTGGACTTGGACAAGGATGGCATCGAGCAGACCGGATGGATGGTGCTTTACCTGCACATCGAAGACCGCGACCGCGTGGCTGTTGGCTCCATGCTTAAAGCCGGAGATCACATCGGCCACCCCTCCTGCGAAGGTGGCGAAGCAACCGGCACTCATGTCCACATTGCCAGGCGGTATAATGGGGAATGGATTCCCGCCGACGGCGCTGTCCCATTTACCATGGATGGCTGGGTGGTACAAGGCAACGGTACAGAATATGATGGATTATTGGTTCGCGAGGGACAAATTGTTGAAGCATGGGACAACCGCAATTCTGAAAATCAAATCTCACGCTAAACGAATCAGCGGCGTAATTGTTCTCATAACCCTTTTCCTGACCCCCCTGGCTTGTTCTCGCAGCTATGTGAACGGGACGGAATTGACCCAGACCGCTCTCGCCTATACGCCCATCGTCATGACGCCGGTTCCTTCGGATACCCCCGACCCAACGGCAACAGTGACAAATACTGTCACTGCGACAGCTTCTCCCACCGTCCTGACGCTGCAGGATACGCTCACCAATACGCCCCCGGCTGCCAACATAACCCCAACCGTTGGCGATACGCCCACGGAGACACAAATTCCGCCTATCACCTATTATTCACAAGCCGGGGATACTCTGCCGGCGCTGGCAGTCCGTTTTGGCGTTTCGCCGCAGGAGGTGATCCCGGCAGGGTCATCCATTCCCAACCATGGGCTGATCCAGCCAAAGACGTTGCTGTTCATTCCCGATCGGCTGGGAGAAACCGGTCCCAAAGAATTGGCATTGCCCGATAGCGAAGTGGTATATTCCCCCTCGGCCATTGGTTTCGATATCGATTCTTTTGTCAACAAGGCCAACGGTTATCTGAAAACATACCGTGAATACCTGGACAATGGCTGGTACACCGGAGCACAGGTGGTCCAACGTGTGGCTACCGAAAACTCCATCAACCCACGCCTTTTACTGGCCTTGTTGGAATTCCAAAGCCACTGGGTCACAGGGCAGCCCAAAACGATACAAGACACAAATTACCCCATGGGGTATGTGTTCAGTAATGAAGAGGGGCTGTATCACCAACTGTCCTGGGCGGTTTCCATGCTTTCACTCGGTTATTACCAATGGCGTTCCGGCGGGTTGACCGAATTGGACTTCGCCGACGGCCAGAACGTACGGATCGCGCCCAATTTGAACTCCGGCACGGTTGCAGTGCAGTACTTGTTTTCCCGGTTGTTCGATGATCCTGCCCGTTGGGCTGGTGTCCTCTATGGCAGCGGTAGCTTCACCGCTTTGTACACGACCATGTTCGGTGACCCATGGCAGCGCGCCCAAACAGTAGAGCCGCTCTATCCCCCCAGCCTGACCCAGCCGACACTGGAACTGCCCTTCCCGGCGGGCGAGACCTGGGCACTTACGGGTGGTCCACATCCTGCCTGGGGGCCGGATGGCGCACTCGCTGCGGTCGATATCGCCCCAAGCGGCTCAGAACCGGGCTGTGTAGTGTCAGATGATTGGGTCACGGCCATGGGGCCGGGCGTGGTGATCCGCGCAGATAACGGTGCAGTAGTTGTTGACATGGACGGAGACGGCCACGAACAAACCGGCTGGGACATTCTCTACCTTCATATCGCTACTCGTGACCGGGTAAAAGTCGGTACAATTGTGGAGACGAACGATCATATTGGGCATCCATCCTGCGAAGGTGGTGAAGCTACCGGAAGCCATGTCCACGTTGCCCGTAAGTACAATGGAGAATGGATCCTGGCGGATGGACCGCTACCCTTTGTGATGAGTGGTTGGACCGTTCACGCTGGAAATGCACCCTATGTAGGTACCATGACCCGCGCCGATCAAACCATCACGGCCTGCTCGTGCGGCGATCATAATTCACAGATTACCCGACCAATAGAAACCTCGACACCTTAGATAGGTCAAAATGACAAGCAAGCTTCCACCGAAAATCACGGCCTGGATCACTTGGGGAGTGATCGTGCTGTCGTTAATGTCGAGCTGTGTATCCGTTGGTGAAGTTCCCGCAGTAACGTCTTCTGTCACACCCACCTTGGAACAACCTACCCCCATGCCCACGCGGCCGAAGTACTCTCCCGGTGAATTGGTGGATTACACGGCCCAATCAGGCGATACCTTGCCTGCCCTGGCCGCCCATTTCAACACCACTGAAAAAGAAATCCGCGACGCCAACCCCATCCTGCCGGACCAGGTGACGACCTTGCCCGCCGGCTTGCCGATGAAAATCCCCATCTATTACCGTGCTTTATGGGGTTCGTCGTTCCACATCATCCCCGATAGCATGTTCGTAGACGGCACTGCCCAGGTCGGTTTCGATACGGTGACCTTCGTCAATGAACAACCCGGCTGGTTGAAAAACCATCGCGAATATGCCGATGGCCAATGGCTGACCGGTGGCCAGATCATCGATTACGTGGCCATCACCTATTCGGTAAGCCCCCGCCTGCTGCTGGCGGTCCTTGAATACCAGGCTCACGCCCTCACCGACCCGGTCGAGCCAACAGGAAGTTATCCGTTGGGCAACCAAGACCCCTATTACGCCGGTTTATATTCGCAACTCATCTGGGCTGCGAACACGCTCAATAATGGGTACTATGGATGGCGCACCGGCAAGCTGGTGACGTTCGACCACATGGAGGGTACCCAAGAAGCTCCCGACCCCTGGCAAAATGCCGCCACCGTGGGGATCCAATATTATTTCGCCCAAGTGCTTTCAATCGATGAATATACGAAGGCAATCAGCAGTCTGGGACTGGCGCAAATCTTCGAATCACTTTTTAGCAACCCATGGGGCTCGAACGTCGACGTCATGCCGGGCAGCTTGCAACAACCGGCCATGAGCTTCCCGTTCCAGGTTGGAAAACCCTGGACATTTACCGGCGGCCCCCACACTGGCTGGGGAACCGGCGATCCCTTTGCCGCGCTCGACTTTGCGCCGCCCGTCAATGTCGGTGGGTGCTTTCCATCCGATGAATGGGTGACGGCCGTTGCCGATGGCGTCATTGCCCGCACCGACACCGGGCTCGCGGTCTTGGACCTGGATGGCGACGGCGATGAACGCACCGGTTGGGATATTCTCTATCTCCATCTTGCTTCGAATGATAAAGTTGCTGTGGGGACTTACGTGCACAAAGGTGACCCGATTGGGCATCCCTCCTGCGAAGGCGGCGAAGCAACAGGCACCCACGTCCACATCGCTCGCAAATACAACGGCGAATGGGTGCCGGCAAGTGGCCCCCTGGCATTCATCCTGGATGGCTGGATGGTGCACAGCGCCGGCGTGGCCTACCAGGGTTCATTGACCAACCAAGGTCATGTGATCAATGCGTGTGTCTGCTCGGATATTAACAGCCGTATCGTGATCACGGCCACTCCTGCAACCCCCTAATAAAAATTCAGGGTGCTACGATTGCTTTTATGGAATCAATGTGTCAGATTCCTTACCGCATTGAGATACTTATAAATAGTTATCCTTAACGTTCCAGCTCGACAGTTTGCGAAACCCTTTTGTTCACGGTAACCGCTAGTTAAGGGTAATTCCACTTTATTATTACCTGTATTCCTGTTCCAACCCTTCAATATTGATATGAGTGCTATCTTTTCGAATCCATATACCATTCGCTAATCTATACCAATCAGGCTTGTCTGCTAGAAATTCGGCTAATTGACCCCATTCATCTGCCACAAGGTCTGGTTTTAATGTCATGATACTATATTCGTAATTCCATTTGTTATGCCCTGGTCTGAATAATGAAGTTGCTGGTGGTCCCTTGGCGATCACGGGGTCATTTACTCCTAAAAGATCAATAGTTCGTCTGTTGGAATAATATGGTATCTGCCCTGCTGAATGCACTGCAATGACTACGTTTTGATCCGTATTATCTCTTATATGAATACCGAGCTCAGTTCCCGAAATGTCGTCATTCAATAATGGAGCATTATATAGCATCCATTTAAACCAAGGTGCCCCACTCATAATAACAATTGCCGCCAGACTGATTCCAGATGCCAGAACTAACGTTGAACTAAGGCTATATTTATGTTTCGTGCCATTCTTCACTTTTATTGCCTGTAAAAAGCAGTCTATTATTATGCTAAAAAGAATTATCACTGACGGCATGCCTTGTGTGATAAACCTATTTGCAGCTTCCACTTGAGGTGAATTTAATGGCTCAGCATAGTCCCCCCCAACAAATATAGAATAGCCGCATTGAATAAAGAATAATGCAAGAAGAAGAAAATTTCGCTTTTCTCGCAAGGTAGGAAAGCAAATAAAACCAGCAATAATAATGAATAACGGGGCCAGAAAATCTCTTGTCGCATATTCAACAAAGACTTGGATACCAACACTAAACCTTTCAAGGAATGAAACACCTACTACCTTTAGGTAATAGGTATTCGGAAAAACAGAACCAAAATAAAGGTATTGGAATAACAAAACACTGATAATCCCCGCCAAATAAAATAACAGAATAGGTGATATTAATATAAACTTCGCTTTCTTTTTTATAATATGGTCATATAAGACATATCCTACGATAAGGGTAATCTGTAAAACAACGTCAAACCGTACAACTATAGCCAATAGCATAACTAAACCAAGGAACAACGCCCTTTTAGTTTCTATAGGTTTAGAAGGATTAATTGCCAACAGAACTGACATATAGACCAGTAATGTGGCAATTCCAACCTCCATTCCTCTCAATGACCAAAAGACTAATGGGTAATAGAAGGCAGTAATTATTGCTGCAATGAGGGGGGCTATTTTTGACTCGGGAGCAATTATCTTACTAATCTTGAAGGACAAAAATGCATTTCCTAAAAGAATGAAAGCTGAGGTAATCATCATTAACAAAGATATTTTTGATTCTGAAATGCCTGTTGTGTGCAAGATTGCCATGTAAAGTGTCCAACCCAGGTTTGTAAACCCTTCTACTGGTGGTTCTCCTATATTCCATACAAACCCAAATCCATTTGAGAGATTCTTCGCATATCTCATACTAATCATGGCGTCATCAACTAATGTGAAATATGTTTCACCCTTAATAGAAAAAGCGGTACGATAAATGAAAACCGCATAGAAAAGTAAAGCCAGGAATAAGATGAAACCAAGATCTATTCTTTCACGTTTCTGTTGGTCTATTTCGGTGTTTGCGACCATATTTTCTAATTCCTGTAATTCTTTTTTTCAAAGCATCTAATGACTTAACTTTGCTAAGCATCCCCGAATAGTTCGCAAGGGAAAACCATTATGTAACTGATTACTTGTTTTTAAACGGTCAGCTATTAGCCCGGCACTTAAATATTATTTTTAACCCTCGTCAATTGATTATATAATATTATGTTTTATGAAGGAAGTTACTTTATTTGGTTCTCTTTTACCTTCCCATCCATATCTTCTCCCCATTCTAAAGAGTATCAGGGAAAATTATGACATCTCTGAAATTGGCCAAGATGACGATGGAATTAAAAAAATCCTTTTCTTCGAAAAGGATTGAAAAATTAGCTTTAAGCGTTAATTAATCGAGTAGCGGCATCAAGCCTGTACGATGGTGATCTTGTGCTCGATCTCTACCGCTTTCTTCAGCATGGCCATTGCCGAGCAATATTTGGTCACCGAGAGTTCCACGGCCCGGTCGACAGCCACTGGGTCGATGGCCTTCCCAGTCACCACATATTCGACCACCATATGAGTAAACACGCGCGGATGCTCATCGGCGCGGTCGGCATGTACCTTGACCTCGAAACCGGTCACCGCCTGCTGCTTCTTTTGAAGGATGGAGATCACATCCATGGCCGTGCAGCCGGCCAGGCCAACACCCAGCAGTTCCAGCGGGCGGAAACCATCATTTTCGCCTCCGGAGGCAGTATCGCTTCCCAGCGGCAAGGTGAAACCGCTGGCAGCCTTCCCATCGAAACTCATCCCCTGCTTCCAAATTACTCGTGCATCCATGGTCACTTCCTCGTTAAAAATATCAGGCTTGCAACGCCTGCTCGATCCCATCCATCAAGTCAAATTCGGGGACTGCTCCAAGGACAGAACCTTCACCATCATTGATGATCGTATTAGGGACAGCGGAGATTTCATATTTCATCGCCAGGTCATAGAACTCGCTGGCTTCAACCGCTTCTGCCACCACCAAGGGGCTTTCCATAGCCATGCGGTGCGCCAGCAACACAGCGCT
>JBEKEX010000054.1:0-12842 GCA_050013615.1 Anaerolineaceae bacterium | reverse complement strand
CATTTATCGTGCGTCCCGGCGCAGCCAGGATTCTTATGTGCAGATGAAATATGGATCCCTGCTGGTGGATGTCCAAAGCCAAGCCTTGGAAACAACTTTACCGGCAGTCGATGTTGTCAGCATGGATGATTTGGCCAAGCTGGCTGAGCGCAACAACGCCATGATCCTCCATGAGCAGGATGGCGCAGTCCATTCTTATTTTGTGCAGGGGGACCGCTTCGTCTATCGCTATACGATTGGCGAGGAGGGTGCGTCATTGAGCACCCTTTCACCTTTGCAGGAAATGGAAGCGAAGCTCCGCCAGGGATTCGAACGCGGGGAGTTCCAGGTCTATTACCAGCCGATCATGTCTCTGCCGGAGGGCAAGGTCAACACCGTCGAGGCGCTGCTGCGCTGGCGCCGCCCCGAAGGGGATATTGCTTCAGCAGGCGATTTTATCCGTGAAGCGGAAGAGACCGGCCTGATCGATGCCATCGGGGACTGGATGCTCGAGGTTGCTGTCAAACAACTTAAGCAATGGCAGGACACCGGGAATCAGATCAACCTGGCGGTCAACCTCTCACACCGGCAATTAATGCAAGGAGATCCGGCAGAAAGCATCCTGCGGCTGCTGGAAAAAACGCATATTTCCCCGCAAATGCTGCAAATTGAAATTCCGGAAAGCACTCTGCGAGAGCGTGCACAGGGCATCCAACTCAGCTTGCAGAAACTGAAGGACGCCGGGGTGCAGATTGCGGTGGATAATTTATTTAGCCAATCGACCGTCTCGACCCTTGGAGGATATCCGATCCACAGCATCAAGATCGATCGCCAACGCATCGAGAAAATTGGCGATCCGAAGAATGACACCATCATCAGCGCAATCATCCACGAAGCTCACGAACTGGGTCTGGACGTGGTCGCGGAAGGGGTCGAAACCAAGGAAGAGCTCGATTTCCTGAGTTCGAAGCTATGCCCTCAAGTTCAAGGATACTTGCTCGGCCGACCGGCACCCGCCGATGCATTGACGAAACTCCTGCAGGAGGGAAAGGACACACCTGCTTCAAAACCTCCTGTTCGGCGGCGCGTTACCAAGGAGAAAACACAATGATCCGGCGACTCATTGTTCCGCTGGCAATATTGGCATTTGTGGCGGTGGTTGCCGTCGGCGTCATCTCAGCGGTGGCAGCAGGCAATTCGGTTCCGCCCACCCGGCTCGGCAGCACGTTGCAGTCGATCACTGCCAACAGCCTCAAACCTGCCGAGTGCTCAGCGCTCAACCTGACCAATATCGTGGTCTGTCCAGCCACGGGAGGAACCTGCAATGGTACGAACGCCAATGATTTGATCCTGGGCAGCCCGTTTGCCGACAGGATCAACGGTAGGAATGGCAACGACTGTATCCTGGGTGGAGGCGGGAATGACACTATCAACGGGGGCGCGGGCACAGATGTTTGTGATGGCGGGGCCGGTACCGATACTTTCACCAATTGTGAGACGACGGTACAATAAGTTAACGGGGACAGTTTTTGGATCACCCAGGACATAATAGGATACGTCCATGCAGACTTTCGTGGTTAATGGGTGAGGACTTTGGAAAGATTCACTTATAATGATGTATAAAGTCACAATTTATTATGCATTTGTGGTTACCAGGTATTTTTTGCTGGACGTTACAGGGCTGGGACGGTTATTTAGAAAAACTCAGCTTATCGAGATTGAATATAATTAAAAGATTGGGCCGTTGTGTCGACATTTTGCCAAACACCTGGTTGCCTGAAATCAAGGACTTATGCTGGAAATCATCAGCTCCATCAAGGATGAACGAATCATCCTGGCACGTGAAATAAAATCGCGCCAGGGAAGGCAAAAGCGCCAGAAAATCCTTCTCGAAGGAGAAGAAATTATTGATTGGGCAATCGGACATGCTCTTTCGATCGAGTACCTCCTTGTCTGTAATAAAGAAAGTTCATCTATTGCCGAGAAATATTTGCCTAAAAGTTACAAAATTTTCACGGTATCGGAAGGTATTCTCAAGAAAGTAACCGATACAAATTATGTGATCCCAGTTGTTGGCGTGGCACAAATTCCAGCAAAACGATTGGATAGCAAACCCCAGTTTATGGTCGTTTTGGACGCTGTGAAGGATTTTGGAAACATCGGCACGATTATTCGTACCTGTCAGGCGTTTGGGATTCGCAATCTCATCAGCACGACCCATGACATGGATATCTATAATCGTAAAACCATCGAGGCATCGCGCGGCAATGTTTTTTCGACACATTTGGATACCTTTCGGAATGCCAAAGAGACCATTGAGCATTTAAAGAGGGAGGGGTTCCAAATTGTGGCGACCAGCCCCCGCGGCATGGCGTTGCAATCACTGGCGGAACTAAAGCAACAGCCGGTGGCGCTGGTGGTTGGCAATGAAACCGATGGAGTAAGTGCTGAGGTCGAACAGCAGGCCGATTTCCTGCTGCAAATTCCAATGTCCCCTGCAATCGAAAGCTTGAATGTCGGTGTGGCGGCAGGCATCAGCATCTATGAAATCAAATTGAAACAGGTGTTAACCATGATCGAAGAACGAATCAAATCCACGCTCGGTCGGGAGCTCAACCTGGCAGGTGTGTTCGTACAGCAGGCTTTGGATGCGGAACTTAGAAAAGTATCTAAGTTATCATCCCAACAGGTGATTTTTATGATGGTCTTGAAATGTGACCGCACCATGCCGGTCGAGGCCATGTGCAGGCAGTTCGGTATTTTGGAGAGTGAGGTGGAGGAATTTCTTGACCCGCTGATCCGGTCCGGCTTGGTCGTTATGAATAAAGAGATCGAATTAACTTATCAGGGCGAGGAAGTCCTTGCCAAGTTATGGCCGGTGGTCGAGCGGGCTGAAGAGATGATATTGTCGAATTTTTCAGCGGAAGAAACCAAAATGTTGATCAAGCAATTGCATCACATTCAGGAAAAATGCCTTAAAATGGTAAACGGAAAGTAAACCAACGCATGTTTGGCATGTGAGACAGGTTTAACAAAATTTTTAAATAAGGGAACAGTATGCAGATTACCATGATCGGCCACAGCACAGTCTTGATCGAAACCAGCGGGAAGAAGATCCTCACCGATCCTTTTTTCGGAACGTGGGGCAACATTGGCTATCGGCGCATCGACCGGCCGGCGCGCACGCGCCAGGAATTGCAGAATGTCGACCTCGTGCTGGTCTCGCACAATCATTGGGACCACACGGACATGAGCTTCTTTCGTTCCTTGCCGAAAACCACGCCCGTGATCGCACCGTGGCTGACCAGCCGGGAAACGCGGCTGCTAGGGGCGCACCAGGTGGCGGGACTCAAACCTTGGGAGAGCCGGAAGTCCGGAGAATTTACCGTCACCGCAGTGCCTGCCATCCACATGGTGATGACGAACGGGTATGTCATACAAAGCGAAGGCAAATGCATTTATTTCGCCGGTGACACCGAACATGGAGCCTTCATGCAGGAGATCGGCCAACGATTTTCGCTGGACGTGGCGTTGATGCCGGTGACGACTTTCTTCATCCCCATGACCATGGGTGAAGACGGGGCGGTGCGGGCGGTGAAAGACCTGGCGCCGAAGGTGGTCATCCCCATCCACCTGGGTATCCGGCCGCACTTGCCGTTCTTGCGCACGCGCCAATCGGTCGAGGGATTCGAGCGGAAATTACACGCAGCAGGCTTGGAGTGCAAGGTGGTGGAGTTAAAGGCGGGAGACAATTTTCAAGTATAAAAATTTTATTGCTAGAATTTTATATATATTCGAGGCTAAGCACCGGAGATTCACTTTTTTCATCTAGGACCAAGGTTATTTTCTTATCCTTGTTCAATTTTGGATTCTCATCATACGTTTCAAAGGTGAATACACTTTAGATTCGATATTTTAATTTATTTTAGGAATCCTTCTACGGTGGCAAAATAGATCTTTCCACTTCTTTATTAATTTGCGTTATACTCGGTGCATGTTTATGGAAAGAATATGAACAAAACTAATCAACCTTATCGTTCTTACCGGTATTATGACCTGGTCATGGCCTTGTTTGTCACCGTGCTGATCGTCAGTAACATCGCTTCCTCGGCCAAGATCGTGGATTGGGGCTTCTCCGTTTTTGGCGTGCGCATGGCCTTCGATGGCGGCACCATCCTCTTCCCCATCAGCTACATCTTCGGCGACGTGCTCACCGAGGTCTACGGCTTCGTGCGCTCACGGCGCGTGATCTGGACCGGTTTCGCCTGTCTGGCGCTTAGCGCTTTCATCCTGTGGGTGGTGCGTGTGCTGCCGGGCGAGGCCAATTGGCAGAGCTATGCCGGCCAGGCAGCCTTTGTTGCCATCCTGGGTGGATTCAGCTCCGGCGGCATCGTCGTTGCCAGCCTGGTGGCTTACTTCGCCGGCGAGTACTCCAACTCGGTGGTGCTGGCAAAGATGAAGGTGTGGACCGGCGGGCGCTGGCTGTGGACGCGCACCATCGGCTCCACGCTGGTGGGCGAGGGCGTGGATACGCTGCTGTTCGTCACTATTGCCACCTTGACCGGGGTGTTCCAGTGGGAAGTGTTCGTCAGCCTGGTGCTGACCAATTACGTTTTCAAGTGCAGCATGGAAGCCATCATGACCCCCGTGACCTACTGGGTGGTCAACAAACTCAAACATTCCGAACAGGAAGATTATTACGACTACGATACCCGCTTCACGCCGGTATAACGGGCGGGTTACGCTTTCCCTTCGATGACCACGGTATATTCCCCCTTGGGTGTGGCGGTTTCGTAACGCGCCGCCAGCTCGACCAGCGTGCCGCGCTCGACCTGCTCGAAGTGCTTGGTCAGGTCGTTGGCTATCGCCGCGCGCCGGTCGCCGAAGACGGCCAATGCGGCTTGCAGGAAAGCTTTCAGGCGGTAAGGACTTTCGTAATAGATGAGCGTGTAAGGCGAGTCCTGGTCGGCTTCCAGGAAGTGCTGGCGGGCGGTCGGCTTGTGGGGCGGGAAGCCGCGGAAGGTGAAGCTGTAGACCGGCAGGCCGGAGAGCACCAGCGCCATGACGAAGGCAGTCGGCCCGGGAATGGCGTTGACGGGGATGTCGGCTGCGAGCGCGGCCCGCACCAGGATGAAGCCAGGGTCGGAGATGCCCGGCGTGCCGGCGTCGGTGACCAGCGCCACGTTCTTGTCTTCTTGCAGCAGCGCCAGCACCTTGGGCAGCGTGCGTTCCTCGTTGTCCTCGCGGAAGGAAAGCTGCGGCTTGTGGATATCGAAGTGGGTGAGCAGGAAGCCGGTCTTGCGCGTGTCCTCGCTCACCACCACGTCCGCTTCGCGCAGCGTGTCCAGCGCACGTTGGGTGATGTCGCCCAGGTTGCCGATGGGGGTTGCGACCAGGTACAGCATGGATGTTCCTCTTCAGGCAGTATATCAGAGTTTTGGGTATTTTGTAGTAGGGGCGAGCCCTTCACAGGACAGGTCACTGCCTCGCCCCTACGACACCTTACAAAGAGTTGGGGTGCTTGACACGCCGCGGTATAATTCAATTCGGAGTATATATGGCGACAATTCCTACACGTGATCGCGTCAACCCGACACAGGTTGACACAACTCCCATCCGCCGCCCCGACTGGATCCGCGTGCGTGCCCCCAGCGGCGAGACGTACGAATGGCTGCAGGGACTGATGCGCAAGAAGGCGCTGCACACGGTGTGTGAAGAGGCCGGCTGTCCCAACCTGGGCGAATGCTGGGGGAGCGGCACGGCCACGTTCTTGATGCTGGGCAACGTTTGCACCCGCACTTGCGGGTTCTGTGACGTGAAGCATGGCAAACCGGAAGCGATGGACTGGATGGAGCCGGAGCGCGTGGCGCAGGCGGTGAAAGCCATGGGCTTGAAGCACGTGGTGATCACCAGCGTGAACCGCGACGAGCGCAAGGACGGCGGCGCGCCGATCTTTGCCATGGTCATCCGCCGCATCCGCCAACTGGCGCCGGGCTGCTCCGTCGAGGTGCTGATCCCCGATTTCAAGGGCAGCATCGAGGCGCTGAAGATCGTCATGGACGCCCGCCCGGAGATCCTCAACCACAACGTGGAGACCGTGCCACGCTTGTTCAAGGAAGTCCAGCCCCAGGACCATTTCGAATGGTCGCAGGCCACGCTGACCAACGCTCGCATGCTCGACCCGGATGTGCTGACAAAATCGGGCATCATGGTGGGCCTGGGTGAGACCATGGACGAGGTAAAGGCCGTGATGGACGACCTGCGCACCTGGAAGGTGGATATCCTGACCATTGGCCAGTATCTGCAGCCCAGCCGCCAACACCTGCCCATCATGCGTTATTACACTCCCGAAGAGTTTGCCGGGCTGAAGGAATACGGCTTGAGCATCGGCTTCAAGTGGGTGGAGAGCGGCCCGCTGGTGCGTTCCTCCTACCATGCGGCCGAGCAGGTGCGTGCTTTGAGCGTAGTGCACCGCAAGCTGTACAGCACCCCCCAGGGGGCAGGCGCCGAAAGTACCGGTGCAGGCGCAGAAGGTGCTGAAGTACTGAGCGCTGCAAGTTAAGCGATTTAGGGTTGAACAAAAACGCCGCGGGCGAAGTCCGCGGCATTGCTTTTAAAGATAGCGCTCTTTACACCGGTGGGTCGAGTGGCATCCTGGCCGCGGCTTCGACCGTCAGCCAGAATAATTCCTCGCGCACGTCGAGACGCTTGTCCCAACTGCGCCGGTCCCAGCCCTCCGGCACCACCAAATCGCCGCCGTAGACCACTTGCCCGAACTGTACCTCGCGGTGCTGCGCCACGGCGAAGAACGCCGCGGCTTCCATCTCCACCACCACGCAACCTTCGGCCATGCGCCGGGCGCGTTTGGCTTCCGTCTCGCGGTACAGCCCGTCGGTGGTCCAACTCTTGCCTAGGATGAACGGCACGCCGTGGTCGCTCAGCGTTTGCACCAGGGCGGTCACGGCCAACTCGCTACTTGCCACCTCGCGCGAGGGCGGCAGATAATGATAGGAAGTGCCTTCATCGCGCACCGCACTGGTGAGGATAACCGCGTGCCCGGCAGCAATCTCCTTGGAGAGCACACCGCAGCCGCCGCAGGCCAGCACACCGCGTGCCCCATTGGCTATCAGTTCCTCCAAAAAACCTGCAGCCAGGGGCGCTCCCACACCGGGGTGCATGACGAAGACCGGCTGTCCGTCCTGCTCGAGCTTGTAAATAGGTTGGGGTCCCATCTCGGAACGCTTCCAGCCGATCTTGATCAGTTTGTTATCGGCAATCAGGCGGTCGATCACTTCCTGGAAGAAGCACAGCACACCCCGTGCAGGCAGGGGCTCATTTATCACAGGTTGAGATTGCGGGTTGAGGATCGGCGCGCTGTCCGCGTCGAACTCCAGGATGGGGGCATCATCATTCGGTATCATGGGACTCCGGTTTGCCTTTATCGGATTTTGCGAACTCGCGCAGGGCATCGTTGGCGATCCAGCGCGCCGTGCTCGAATCGGATTGCTGCAATTCCTTTGCAGTGGTCACAGCCGCCTCGAACAGCCGCGCGTTGCGCTTGGCGATGCGACGCAGCGCCCAGTTGACCGCTTTCTTGACGAAGTTACGCTCGTCGGTGGCGTAGCGGCGGACAGTGTCCAAAAATTCAAGGAAGAGCTCATCCGGCAGGTCGTCCCGCTTCCAGGACAGCATGGTCATCATCACGAACCCGGCCCGGCGCACGAATTCTTCATCATGCTGCACCCAATCCCGCGCCGCATCGACGGCGAAAGCAGTGTGGCAGAACAGGTTGTCGCATACCTGGTCGCATACGTCCCAGGAATCGAAGTCCTTCACCCAGGCGTTCATCTGTTCAAACGTAACCAGCTTGGGGTCGTCCATCATGCTGGCCAGGATGCGGGCTTCGTGGATGCCGGTTGCCCATAGTTGCTGAGCCAGGTCGTGGTCGCGAACGCCCTTGGCCAGGGTGCGCAGCTTGGGGAGGGCAATGCCCAGCGGCTTCGCCGCGGTGATGCCGAAGTGCGCCTGGCCTTTCCGCACGTCCGGGTCGGCCAGGGCCTCGAGCTGTTGCATGATCTCGTCAGACGTTACGGTTCTACGGGTCATCATCCCTCCGGGGCTAATCGTGCCATTCGATATCGGTTTGGTCGGCAAAGCGTTGCGCCATCACCTGCAGCGCCTGCGGGTTGTTGTCGGTCAGGATGAAGCGGCGCCCCAGTTCCAGCTCTTGAGAATTTCTATGTATAATGGTCGGTTTTGGAAATTTACATATTATTGATGGAAAGATTTTAGCACTCTTCCATTTAGGAATATGGTTTTTATTTGATTCAATTTGTTTGTGTTCTGAAGATTTAAATTTGATGTCAAGGTAAAATAATTATGATAGACTTACCACTGTAGAACCAAAAATTTGATATAATCAACATAGAGAACTTAAGTTCTAATACTTCACATAGCGAGCATTTCATCTCATGAATCGCATTTATTTTGGCGATAATTTGCCTGTATTAAAGACATTCCCTGATGAATCGGTTGACTTGATTTATATCGATCCCCCTTTTAATACTGGGAAAACTCAATCACGCAAAACTATAAAAACCATCCGCTCTGAAAACGGGGATCGAAAAGGGTTCCAAGGAAACAGTTATCAAACAATTGAATTAGGCACCAAAGCATATCAGGATTCTTTTAATCTTGATACTGAAGGAGTAGTAACTAGAGAGATTCGGCAAGCTCATGCTCTTATTGCACCTCATAGTAGCACTTATTTTTTAGAAGGATTCCTTAGGCCCCGCCTGATCGAAGCTAAAAGGTTATTAAAACCTAATGGAAGTCTTTATTTTCATATTGACTATCGCGAAGTTCATTATTGCAAGGTCTTACTTGATAACATCTTCGGAAGGGAGAATTTTTTAAACGAAATTATTTGGGCCTATGACTTCGGAGGTAGGGCGAAATCAAGATGGCCAGCTAAGCACGACAATATTCTTTTTTATGTGAAAGACAAGAAGAATTATATTTTCAATACAAGTGAAATTGATCGCGAGCGATATATGGCTCCGGGACTTGTGGGTCCAGAAAAAGCAGAGAAAGGGAAGTTTCCTACAGATATGTGGTTTTGGCCATATGTAGGAATGCGAAATACTGATACATGGTGGCAAACTATAGTCGGTACAAATAGCAGGGAACGCTTAGGGTATCCGACCCAAAAACCACGCCGTCTAATAGACAGAATTATTCTTGCATCATCCAACCCTGCCGGGGTTGTGATGGATTTTTTTGCTGGCAGCGGAACAGTAGGAGAGAGTTGTTTAGCATTTGGAAGAGAGTTTATTCTCATCGATAATAATCCTGCCTCAATGGAGGTAATGGCCAAAAGGTTCACTGGGATTAAGGAGATCCAATGGGAGGGCTTTGATCCAACCCCCTACCAAAGTGATTTGATTTCTGATAACCAGGAGATGGAGAACCAAATAGAAGAAATTATTCCTAAGGAAGCACCGGATTTTCGGATGCTTGCCTCAACAGCCAGTTATCTTCAAAAAGATTTGGAAGAGTTAAGTAACTTATGGAAAAACAGCCCTTTCGAATGGGTGTTGCAGTTGCCTGCCCGTAAGAAGGGGAAATTGGGCGGAAAGTTGGTCGCATCTTGGTGTTCAAGTCAAGGACTTTTCCCAGAACGTGGAGGTGATTCAAGCGAAGCTCTTGTATTCAATGGCATCCGTTATGCAATTAAATTTTCAACGCTTTGGACAAGTGGAATTTACAAATTTCAACAGATTAAAAGCAAAGGTTATGACTATCTAATATGTCTTGGAATTTCTCCTTTCGAAGCACATTGTTGGGTTTTCAAGAAGGATTATGCAATCGAGCACGGTAAACCCCAGCATAAAGGTGCAAATGGTGCTGAATATTGGATATCAATTAATCCTAAAGCCATTCCCGAATGGGCAAAAGATTACGGGGGATCACTTGACCAAGCATTAGGAATACTGAAGTCTCAAAAGAAGTCATCATCCTAGGAAAATGGCTACCTGAAACTATGACATTACCTGATCAATCATCTGATTTCACTCTACTCGCAACGGCAGCTGACTATATAAAAGGCGATCTGGAAGCCGACTATGCTGCCTGGGCTGGAAGTCCTTTTGAATGGGTATTGAAACTACCTCCGGGATCCAAAGGAAAGTTAGGCAAGCATTTGATCTATCAGTGGTGCGCTTTAAAAGGCCAATCAGTTGATAGGTGTCTTGATAGCGAAGCCGATATGCAGGTAAATGGACACAGGGTCGAAATAAAGTTTTCGACGTTGTGGGAGACTGGAATTTATAAATTCCAACAGATTCGAGATCAGAATTATGAATATTCGATATGCTTAGGAATATCCCCCCACCAAGCTCATTGCTGGGTTGTTAGCAAAGCGATTTTAAGACAATATGTGATTGGACATATGGGACAGCATACAGGTTCTGGGGGTAGGGAAACCGCATGGTTTTCAGTTGATCCAAACAATCCTCCTGAATGGTTAGCCCCATGTGGCGGTACTCTAGAGCAAGCATATGCAGTTTTAATGAGACTAAGCCACAGAAGATAAAGACTTTGAGGTTACGAAAAATAAGTTGTTGAAAATGAATAGGACTGTGGTTTTTTCCGAGAGTTTCTTACGGAAACATTGGGCCGAGAGATTGGATCCCCTGCCACTTCAAGACTAATAACAAAATTATCATACGCGGACGCAGCCGCCGTTCGGACTCAGTGGCTTACGGATAGGTGTTATTCAGCCAGTCCCAGGGCTGCACGGTCACCTGGTTTACCCATACTTCGAAGTGCAAATGCGGCCCGGTCACGCGCCCGGTGGCGCCCATGATGCCGATGGCCTGGCCAGCGGTCACGTGGTCGCCCACTTTTACGTTGATCTGCGATTGGTGGTAATAAGCGCTATAGACGCCCCAGCCGTGATCGATGATGGTGGCATTGCCGCGCACGGTGAGCAAACCGGTGAACACGACCGTGCCCGCTGCTGCGGCATAGATGGTCGTGCCATCTGCACCGTTCGAGCACACGGCGAGATCGACGCCGGCATGATAGGAGGAAAAGGTGTTGTTGTACGTACGCCAGGCGCCAAAAGGTGACATCATGCAATCCTGCAGGGTGTAGGGTGCGGTTGCTACCAGGGGATGCTGCCACTGACCGTCCCACAGCTTATCCGCTGTGGCGGGGGTCACGGCTGCCAGCACCTGATCATTCTCCGGTCCGGTCACTTTGGGATCGATGGTGGAGGGATCGACTTCCAGCGAGCCAGTGTATTTGACGAAGTTGCCGGCTTCCAACAGCAGTTGTTGTTCGACGTCGAAGGTGTTGCCGTCCTGGCCCTTACCGGTGATCTGCAAGCCTGCCAGGCCGGTCTGGGCATCCACGGCGATGCCCTGCAAGGCCACGTACTCATTGTCGCCGGACTGGAAGAAGTGCAAGTCGTGGCCGTCCAGCGTGCCCGTGAAGTCAGTCGGTTGAGACGTAGTGATCTTGATCTCCTCGGTGTCTCCCTGGACGAGGGGCAGCGGAGAGATGGAGATCTGCTTGACCTGCGCCGAAACCACGCTGGTCTGCTGCGCGGTGGAAGCAGGGTGGTAATACAGAGATTGGCCGGCGAGGACGTCCCAGTTGTTTTGCATGCTGTTGGTTTGCGCCAACGCCCAAGGGTTCATACCCGCCAGGACGGCATTTTCCAGCATCGTTCCCCTACTTTGGTTTGAGATGGCTGCCAAGGCGTTGGTTTGTTGGGTGGATTGCTGCGGCAGGATGAGACTCGAGCCGGCATAGATCTCGGAGGGTGACGTGATGCGATTGAGACGGATCAATGTGTCGGTGGATAGCCCATACTGCATGCTGAGACTGGTCAGGTTGTCGCCGAGTTGCACCGTGCTGGTGGTGAGAACGCCATGCACTCCCTGCAACCCCGGGATAGTCAACTGCGTGCCGGCGCTGATCAAATTTGGATTGGTAATATCATTGGCGGCGATGATATCCGAGACGGAAACGCCGAATTTATCGGCGATGACGTTCAGTGTGTCGCCGGGTTGGACGATGTAGACCGGGGGGTTGTCGTCCTGCGCATGGACAGGAGTTGCACACGGCAAGGCGATGATGGTCAAGGCAATGAGAATGGCAGCAGCTTTTTTCAACATGGTCAATCACCTGGCCTTTATTATAGTCGTTTGTTTTTCAAAAGGAGGGGCTTTTAGGATCTCGTGAAAATAAAGCGGAGGCAGGGTTGGTGCCTCCGCTGGTTTTAAAATGATTTGTTCTTATCTATTTGAAGGACCAATAACTGACGTTGGTAACATGGATGAGCAAGTTGGTGGTCTCAGTCCCTTTTACGAAAACCCCGAAATAGCCGCGCGTCCAAACGTTGTCGGCTACCTCGTTCACCAGCGTGCCGTTGATGTACAGCTTGATGTTATTGTCGGTGGCCAGAACGCCGATGCGGTTAAGCTGGTTGGGCAGGTAGGCGGCGGTGGCGTGGGGCATAGCCAGGGTGTTCATGGTGCCGGTGGGGGCATTGACGGTGGCGTCCCAGCGCTTGAGGTAATATTCGCCGCTGCAGGTGAGGCCGAAGAGATAGCCGCGGTCGGCCAAGGCTTGATCGGGCACGCGGAAGAAAAGCCCCATGCTGTCATCGCCGCTGCATGCATCGAAGCTAGAGGTCATCTCCAGGTAGAAATTGGACAGCACGCCCGCGGTGGTCGACAAGCGCCAGCCGTATGAAGTTGTCAAGCCGGTGAGGAGCATCTCGCCGTTCTTGAAGGTGATGGAACTGTATTCGTTGGAGTCGGTTGGCCAATTGTTGCTGTTGGCCATGTTAT
>JBEKEX010000053.1:0-12933 GCA_050013615.1 Anaerolineaceae bacterium | reverse complement strand
GGGCGATTACTTCTCCCATGGATGGGTCATAGCAATCCATATATTTGCCGGATTTTGACTCCAGCCATTCCCCATCCACGCAGTACTTCAGTTTTTTAACCGCCATTGTCCTTCTCCTCTTCACTCGACTCACACATCGGGGTTGGGAAGCATTGTGTCGCGGATCAGGGCGCTCAGATCATCCGTGGCTTTGCAGAATTGCCGCAAGGTTCGCCGGGTAGCACCATAACCGTCAAATTCGGCAATACTCATCCCATTCTCTTCGTACGCCCGCCGAAAATCCACGAACTTGGTCTGTAACTCTTCCAATATCCGCGGGTCTACCGGCTTATCCATTCTGTTTTCCACAGTGATATCCGAGGCATTGAATTTCTTTTGCCATTCGTAAGGGGGCGAGATGACCACATCTCCCCCAATGAACTCACTCCAGTGCAAGTGGTTGCGGAATGCAGCACTGAGCAGCCGCAGTCGATAGCCTCTCTCCCGGTAGATACGATAGGCTTTTTTCATTACCGCAACCCCTGCCCAATCCAGTACCCAGGGGTTGACGATGATGCCTTCTTTCTCCGCCACCACTTTCAACCAATCATCCAGCCGTCCCACCATCAGCGTGCATACCGGGCCCATGTGGGAGATATCCTTCTTTTCTTTTTCCCGGCGTTTGAGCCCACGCTCGACTGCCTCGGCGACGGCGAGAGCCTGAGGGAGCGTGAAACTGACCGTGGCGTTGATACTCACGCCGCGGTAGGTTGCCTCCTCAATCGCCTCAATGCCCGCGGAAGTCGCCGGTATTTTGACGATCATGTTTGGAGCGAGCTGCGAGAAATGCTCAGCCTGCTCGACGATCGCCTGGGCATTGCGATACAGTTTGGGTTTGGTCTGGATCGACAAGCGCCCATTCCGACCTTGCTCACGCTCGAAAATCGGCAGCAACAACTCGGCTGCCTTCTGGGACATCTCCTCACTCAGCTTCCAGGCTACCTCTTCCTCAGTGGCCGTTGGCATCTCGCTGATTATCTGCGGGATACGATCCTTCCAAAGATTCCATTCCTTCTTCAGGACGGTCAGTACGATCACCGGGTTGCAGGTCGCCCCGACTGTTCCATTGATCTCTATCGAACTGGATAACTCCTGAAGAGAACAGGAATCGTTCCACAGCACCGTCGACGTGGTCTGAGTCATCTGGTGAAGAAGACTTTTATATCCAATACTTGCATTCATTTTTCAATTACCAAATCCTTCCCGGCACATTTATGCTGCTAAATTAAATAGCAACAATTTTTGAAATGGACCACCTCTGACAACAAGCCTAATTCAAACCCAATAGGCGACGTGGGTTGTCGACCACCATCTTGCGGATTTCTTTCTTACTCATTCCATTTGCCAGCAGAATACGTACGAACAATTTCATCCCTTCAGCCGGCGGCATATTGACCACGGTGCCCAAATCCGAAGCGATGAAAATATGATCGGCTCCGATCTTCTTGATGCACTCAATGAAGTAATTGGGGTCGCACTTGGGGTTATTGTAATTGGGGATGTCGCCATAAGCAAAGATACCGATATAAGCGCCCATGCGGCTGATCTCGACCATCTGATCCATGGTCATTTTGGTCACATTCCAATTCGGGTGGGTAATCATGAAATGCTTGACACCTAATTTTTTGGCTTCTTCGATAACCACGAAACGCTGCTTGGTGCTGGCATGGCAGGGATCCAGGATCATATCGTTGGCAGCTACGATCTCGAAGATCTTGTACAAGTTCGGGACAGGCTTGTCATTTTCGTCCAGCAGTTCGATCCAGTTTTTCCCTGGGTCGTCGATCACCCGGTTGTGATGGGCTGAATCGTGGCTGGGCAGCCAGACTGTCTTGGCGCCCAGGCGTGCAGCCATTTCTACCGAATCGGGATTGAGACCACCAGAAAAATAGTTTAGCACAATACCGCCGTAGGCATGGGCGGGTTTTTTATTGATATTCTTGGCATATTCCTCAACGATCATATTGACAAAAGGTACTGTAGCCGCAGTCGGGAAAGTGTGCGCCTTGAAATTGCATCCGCCCATCCCAATGTCGGTCGCCATTTTGGTCACTTGGACTTGATCCCAGCCAGTATCGATGAGGGGATCGGGGAAGGCATGGACATGCATGTCGAAGGCTCCTTCAAGGACCTCAAGCACATCATCCTCTTTTAAAAGTCGGACACGTGCACCCATCGATTCAATCGTTTCATATGCACGGTGAGTGTCGTCCTTCCATTCCTTCTCCATGGACAGTTCAAAATATTCTTTGTTCGTCATGGTAAGCTCCTTATTAATTGATCTTTGGGTGCGGAGTAAAACCGTACTTCTCCCAATTGTCAGCTACCTGCTGACCGGTGAGGTAGAAATTAGGGACATCCGGGTAAAAGCCAACCACTTCGAATGGCTCATCCCAGTCGTTGCGCATCCAGTGCACCATATTTTTGGGAAGAATCATGGCAGATCCTGGCGTCATGATATATTCCTTCCCATCCACCCATTGAATTGCCTTTCCGTGCAGAGCGTATAAAATTTCGTCGGATAAGGTGTGACAATGTGGACCGTGGTAAGCGCCTTTGGGGAAAACGACGCGAAACAGACAAGATTTTTCTGATCCAACGGTGGTATCAGAAATGACCAACCGAGAATCCACACCACGAAAACCCTCTTCGTCACCGAATTTTTCGGGGTTGACATCGTTTACGTGAATAAGATATTTGTTGACCATATTTCACCTCTTCACGAAATTCTCTTGCACAATGAATAGAGTTGTTCTAATTATTGAGCTATCAATCCCAGCAGACGAGCAGCATTATTGCCCAATATATCGGATTTCTCTTCAGCGCTCAGAAAATCAAAACGCCGGACAAGTTTCTCTTGAGACACCTGGTAATAACTCGGATCCTGCTGTCCATATAATGGCAGATTCAAATATGGACCCTCAGAGCCCCACAACATACGTTTTGCGCCGATCAATTTAGCCAGTCGGCGGACAGTATTTTCCACCAAACCGGGCACCACGAAAGTTTCTTCAATTCTTTCCATAAAAGTTAAATCCACCCATATGTTCGGGTTCGTATAAGCGACGGCGATGAATTCTTCTGTCCATGGATAGCCGCCATGGCACATGACAATTTTCAGGTCGGGAAAATTTGTAGCCACTTCGTCCACATAGATTGGCTGGTTATATTTCATCCATTGCCAGCGAACGGCTTTCGGGCCGGTGTGGATCACCACCGGAATGCCCAGGCGGGAGCAAAGCTCATAGGTCCGGGTCAGGCGTGGGTCATTGGGATAAAAGCCGGAATGGGGATAGAGTTTTACTGCCCTCATCCCAAATTCTTTCACAGCTCTCTCTACTTTGCGCTCCGGCTGATACCGGTCCGGGTTAATCGAGGTAACGCCGACTAAGCGCGTTGGATAATGCGAGCAGTAAGCAGCCAATTCCTCATCGCTAAAGTTCGTTGCCACGGCCATGAAGCGTTCATCCCGCCAGGCGGGGCAGCTACCCGGGTCGGCCTGGTCATTTCCAAACACACAGGAAACATCAATCCGGCCCTGATCCATGCCAGCCACAAACTCTTCGGGGGAATAAATTATCCCCTTTGTCTTAAATTCTGGATGAGCATGAAAATCGACAATCATTGGAGCAACCTTTCGCAAAGCTGGGTCTCTTCCGGTTATTATGGCACACATTGGGGATGCTGGTGATGGTTTCATCAGCATCCCCACATTCTACTTATGTGGACTTCGATGTATCTCTGGTGCAATTTCTAAGGACAATCCACTTTTGACTTACGGCTTGTAATACGCGCCATATTCATCGAATTTGGTCAAGTACTGGTCTACGTTATCCTTGGTTACATAGGTGACATTGATGGTTGGGGTCGCAGTGAATTTCGAATCCTTGGTCAGACTGTACACCAACTCGTATACAGCTTGGTAACCCTTCATCCACGGGTCATCGGCACCCGTCGCAAGCATGGTCCCCGCCTTGATCGCGTTGGCTGCGTCTTCATTACCATCAATACCGACGATCTTGATTTCATCGCCACGGCCGGCTGCCTGAACGGCGGCCATCGCGCCCAGAGCTGTCTCATCGTTGACGTTGAATACACCCTGAATCTGCCCAGGGCCATACTTTTGCATCATGTTCTCCATGACCGTCATGCCCGTGGCGCGGCTAAAATTAGCCGGCTGCTTATCCAGCAGTTTAGTCCCTGGATTAGCAGCAATGGCAGCTTCGAATCCTTGATCCCGCTGATCGGAAATGAAGTTTCCGGTGATTCCAGACAGGATAATGTAATTTCCCTTGCCGCCATTGGCGTCAATGAGCATCTGTGCAACGTGCTGTGCCTCTGCCACATTATCCACGCCGGAATAGATGGTGCGATTGGAATTGGGGATATCGGTGCTCAAAGCAGCCACAGGAATCCCAGCAGCTACAGCTTTATTAGTCTGGGCGATCACAGCAGTCTGGTCAATCACGCATATGCCGATACCATCCACCTTCATCGTAATGGCATTCTCAAAGAGGGAGACCTGTTCGGCCACGTTGAAGGTATCGATGGGGGCCATCTGCTGAATATCCACCTGGATTCCCATTGCTTTCAATTCCTGGGCAGCTTTTTCTGCGCCTTGGCGCATGTATACCCAGAAGGGGTTAAACATATCCGGCATAATCCAGGCAAATTTATAGTGAGCTTTAATCGGGACCGCTGTTGCTTGGACAACCTCCACAGTCGTGACGACTTGGGGAGCTGAAGTCGCCGCAACAGGAGCTGTGGTTGGGGCAACGGCAGCAGGAGAGCTGCAGCTCATTAACATTGTCACGACAAACAAAACAGACATAGAGATTTTCAGAAACCTCGACATTGTTTCCTCCTCCGAATAAGTTACATAGTTGGTTGAGTCTTAAAAGTCACTTGCAGAATAGATCTTGCTCAATCGCTTTGGATATTAATCGGTTCCAGATTCACCTCCTCATCTGAGGACTCCTCTCCTCTTAACTTTCGTATTTTTTGGCCAATTTTTTCAAATAAGTATCCCCGAGCACGGCAATAATGATGGCCAGACCTGTCGCCAACCCTTGCCAGTTTCCTGAAACTCCGAGCAGATTCATGGCATTGTGCAGCAGCAGGATGATCACTGCGCCGATGACCGTGCCTTCAATGGTGCCAACGCCACCCTCAAAGGATGTGCCTCCAATCAAGGTGGCTGCGATAGCATCCAGGGCGAACCCATCCCCAAGATCCTCCTTGGCCGAGTTGATCCTGGCAATATAAAGTTGACATCCGAACGTAGCCAACATGGCCGAAATGATAAAAGCTATGATAACGATGCGGTCGATTTTGATTCCAGATACCCGGCTTGCCTCCGGGTTCGCTCCGATGGCATAAATTTTCCGCCCAAATGTCGTGTGCCTGAGTAGCAAACGTATAACAACATACACGAAGAAAGCAATGAAGATGATGAAAGGGATTCCAAACACTCTGCCGGAACCTAAAAAGGTGAAGCCACTCGAAAATCCCGAAATAACCCGGCCGTCAATCCATAATACTTCCAGCCCTTTAAAAAGGAGGTAGGTACCAAAAGTTGTCACAAACGCAGGCAATTTGGTTTTGGTTACAATGATGCCATTGATCAATCCAAGCAAGGCTCCCAATCCCAAACTCAACAACATTGCCCAATAGATTGGAAGTTTGCTATCCACCATCAGGGTGGCCATAACCACTCCGGCAAGTGAAGCAACCGAATCCATGGACAGGTCAATACCGCGCACCAGGATAACCACTGTCTGACCTGCGCCAATGATAAAAATGGGTGCGGCCTGGCGTAAGATGTTGAGCAGATTGTTTGGCGTAAAAAAGGAAGGGCTTAGAAAAGACATTATTACGATCATGATAAAAAGTACAGCCAGCCGGCTGATAACCATAATAAAGCGTGCCAGTGCGCGTTTTGATTGTGCGCCCGACTTGCCAATACTATTTTCCACGGAGACCTCCTCGGTAAACCAATTGGGATAAAATAACCCCGAGCATCAATGTCACTCCGACGATCGCGGATGTCAATTCACTTGACAGCCCTTGCAAAGCCAACCCATTTTGGAGAACCGTGATCACCATAGATCCAAGGATTGCACCCGCCAGGCTTCCGCGACCGCCGGCAATGGGAGTACCTCCGATAACCACTGAAGCAATCGCAAAAAATTCTGTTTGCTGGCCAATAAGCGCGTTACCGGTATTCACCCGGCTGGCCATAATGGCACCTGCAATCCCAGCTAATGTGCCGCTCAGTATATAAACAAGAATGCGGATGACGTCGACTTTTATTCCCATCCAGGATGCGCTTGTGTCATCGCTTCCGATCGTGAAAATGTATCGTCCAAAAACGGTCCGCTTCAGTAAAAACAAGACAATAATAGCCGCGCCGAACGTGATCCAAAACGGATCAGGTAAATATAGGAAAGAACCGCCGTTGATAATCGCAAAGCCGGGGTCACCAATATGAATAGATCCTCCGTTAGATAGTCCCAAGGCAATACTTTGCGCGATAAAAAGCATTCCAAAAGTGACCACGAATGGAAAAATGCGACCTTTTGAAATGATCAACCCGGAAATTAATCCAGCCAGGCTGCAGATCAGTACTCCCACCAATGTTGCAAGAGGCCAACTCAACCCTTGATTGATTGTGAAAGCAATTACGGTTCCGGCCAGTCCTATCAATGAACCGACCGACAAGTCGATGCCTCCACTGGTTATCACTACCACCATGCCAGTCGCAACAATTGTCAGTACCGCTCCCTGTATAATTAAATTGAAAACGTTGTCCAGCGTAGCAAAATGAGGCGTAATAATAGAAAAAATCACCAACAAAGCCAATAATATCCAGGCAATACTTGGAACGGTTCCCAGCTTGCTCAGGAATCGACTGCTAGGATTTTGTTGCATGGATGGCCTCCTGCGTTCCAAATGCTAAGGCAGCGATTTTTTCAGCAGTCGCATCCGCATGATCAAGCTTTCCAGTTATTTCCCCTCTACACATCACATAGATCCGATCACTGATTCCCATCACCTCCGGTAATTCAGATGAGATGACCAGGATGGCAGTCCCATTTTGGGCAAGTTGGTTGATCATCCGATAGATTTCAACTTTTGTACCTACATCGATACCCCGCGTCGGCTCATCTAGTATCAGAATCAATGATTTTGCACATAACCATTGTGCCAAAACTACTTTTTGTTGAGTCCCTCCGCTTAAATAGAGTGCCAATCTATCCACCGAGGGGGTTGCAATGTTCAAATCGTGTATATATTGCTGGGCAATTTCATTTTCTCTCTTCCCTGAGATAAATCCCGAAGTGAACAGGCGATCCAGCGAAGCGCGCACAATGTTTTCTTTTAAGGACAGGGCAAGGCACAACCCTTCCTGTTTGCGGTCCTCGGGCGAAAAACCAATTCCCTTACTTACCAATTTGCTTGGAGATGGGCGATCAATCTTTTCGCCGTAGAGGAAAACCGAACCGGATTCCATCGCATCCAGCCCAAATGCCATGCGCATCGTCTCGGTTCGGCCCGCCCCTACAAGGCCATAGAGGCCAACGACTTCCCCTTTATGTATAGATAGGTCGATTTCTTTGCATATCCCTTTCCGGGTTACCTTTTCAAGGCGGAAGGCCTCCTCCCCAATCTGGGTTGCCTCTTTCGGGTACATTTCGGAGATGTCCCGCCCCACCATCATGCTGATAATCGTGTTCAATTGTGCGCTTTTGATGGATAGCGTATCGATTACCTTACCGTCACGCAGGACCGTGATACGGTCGCCAATCTGGAATAGCTCTTCTAAGCGGTGGGAGATGTAGATGATCCCCACCCCCTCCTTTTTCAGCTTTTTGAGGACGGAAAACATGAGTTCGGTTTCCTGAGCAGTCAACGAGGAGGTGGGTTCATCCAAAATGATTACCCGCGGGTTGAAAGAAAGGGCTCGGGCGAAAGCCACTAATTGCCGCTTGCCAATACTGATATTGGCGACCAACTCATTTGGGTCAATATCCATCGAAAGCGACTGCAGCAATTCACGCGCTTTACGCGTCTCTTCCTTTACATCGACTACAAAACCAGCCCTGAGCGGCTCATGGCGGATATAAATGTTCTGCGCCACGGTGAGATATGGCGAAAGATTCGATTCCTGAAAGACGATGCCAATCCCCAGTTGTTGCGCCCGGCTGGGATTGCCGATGCGCACTGGAGCTCCATCGATCAGGATGTTCCCATGATCTAGTGGCAGTACCCCGGCGAGGATTTTTACCAGGGTGGACTTCCCTGCGCCGTTTTCACCGACCAGGACATGGATTTCGCCTTTGCCGAGGTCAAAATCCACATTGTCCAGGGCTTTCACGCCTGGAAAGTTCTTGAAAATCCCTTGCATTTCTACGATTTGGTCTTTTTCTGCCAAGGAACACCTCTGTTTTCTGCCAGGGGGTTGATAAAGGATTAGGGTGTAAAAACTACCTTGAGTGCATCCTCTTCAAAGGATTTTTTCATTGCTTCTTGTGCCTGATCATATTTGAAGCGATGGGTGATCAATTTCTCAAATGGGAACTCGTGCCTGTGCCGCCACATCATATCCAGGGCAACATAGTATCCATCATGGGGATGATTGGTTTGTCCCCACAGCAGAACGTTCTTGGCCGCGATGTGCCGGTGGACATTTAATTCAACAGTACCTGTATCGGCAAAGTTGCCCGTCTCCAGGTATGTACCGCCCCGGCGCAGCATCTCCAAGCCAACTTTCAGAACGTAAGCTTGACCGACGGTTTCAACAACCACATCAGCCCCGCGGCCCTCGGTCTCGTCGCGGATGATTTGAACCAGTTGATCGTCTGTATAGTTTTTTGTATTGATGGTCAAATCCGCGCCGAACTCTTTGGACATTTCCAACTTTTTATCCATCTGGTCGAGGGCGATAATTTTTCCGGCGCCCAACATGCGCGCTTTGGCGATCATCATCATGCCAATCGGTCCCGCGCCCTGAACCGCCACAGTATCACCGAAGTGAAAGCCTTTGCCAGCATAAGCTGCATATTCTTTTGCACGATCCAACATGGCAGCCACCACAAACAGCTCCACCAGGCAGGCATATTCCACAGGAATATATTCAGGTACCTTGTAGACCCAGGCTTTCGGCGGCAGATACATGTACTCGCCCCAGCCGCCGACGATGTAAGGAAAGCGGTCGGCATAATAGGTCATCCCGATACCCTGGTGTTCGGCACAAAACGGGTAGCCGTGAACACTGCGGCAGTACCAACAGTGTCCACAAATCACATTGGGGCAGTTGGTTACCCGGTCTCCCGCCTTCAAATCTTTTCCACTATATTCAATATCTGACCCCTTACCATTCATCTCAACAACGATGCCGCTGTTTTCATGGCCATGCACGCTGGGGAAAACCATGTCCTGTTCGGCCTCGGTGCCTCCATATAAAGTCACTTCGCCGTTATATGCGTGCTTATCGGTGCCACAGATTCCGGACATTTCCATCTTGACAATCACGGCCCCCGGTTCAAGATGATCCGGATAAGGTAATTCTTGGACTTCCACTTTGCCAGGGGCTACCATAACCACAGCTTTAACTTTTTCAACCATACAACACTCCTTGTGTAATATTTTTAACGATCAATCAGGTTTGCCAACGCACAGCGGTTCATGGAGGGTAAGCAACGGTGTAAAGATGGCGCCCGCCTTCAACCAGCGGCCCCTTCAGCAAGGCCTCAATCTCTTCCTTGGAGCGCTGAGTGATCTTGTCGGTTGGAGGCAGTTTACCCGGTGGGTACATTTCCATGATGTCATTGACCAGTTTTTCCATATAGTCCATGATGGCTTTCAATCCCGGCTTGGCCTTTTCGACATCAGCGAGGGTTGCGCTCCCGACGACTCCTTCCGGGGTGGCAATCACCTCGATCGTCGAGGCACCCATGTGCTGCCAGAAAGGAATTGGCCGATTGTAAGCAGAGCCCGAACCGTCGATGTGACCGGGAGGCATTAGACTCTCGCCCTTCGTGTCGACTGCATCTTCCATCTTGATCATTTCCGGGAAAAGCCCCAGCGAGTATGAGGTCTCACATTCATCTCCATGCACAAACGGGGTCTCGAACGGCCCACCGTGGGCTTTGTCGCGGATATGTTCTTTGATGATGAACCACCAGTTAACGTTAATAATCAAAGCCGGTACCTGGTACTTTTTACCGAACTGATGGATTGCCATCGGGATAACGTAGTCCTGGCCATGACCATTAAGCAGGATCTGTTTGCGAAACCCGGTATTCCACAAACCGGCGATGATTGCCCGCAGGTAGTCGGCAAAGGTTTCTTCCGGGATTACCACTGTACCCGGCATACCCAAATGATGATAAGGATGAGAGCCGTACCACATAGGTTCCGCGACTGTACAGCCGGTCTTCTGGGCAATCTGCTCAGCCATGCGCGTTACCAGGAAGGTGTCCTCCCCGGAAGGGGCATGCGGCCCGTGGTTTTCAGTGCTGCCGATTGGCAGGATGATCAGATCGTTTTTCTTGAGACGTTCCTTTGCTTCCTTACCCGTCATGGTCTGCAGATAGATCCCGGTCGGTCGTTCCATATGACCACTCTCTGGAGGGATTGTCCATTTTGCCATTGTCATTTCTCCTTTCTAAGACGAAGGACCAGCAATTTCGCTGATCAGCGAATGTAAATATTGCCCGGTCTGTTTTAAAGCCGTGGCATCGTCTGGAATGGGCAATATTTCTGCGGAAATAAAACCACTGTAACCAATCTCTGCTAAAGCTCGGAGCAGGGCTGGAAAATCGATGTGACCCTGGCCTGGCGCCAGACGGTTGTTGTCGGCAAAATGCATATAGCCCAATCTACTTCCGACCTTCCGAATCGTCGCACATGGATCAGCTTCTTCAATATTCATGTGGAAGGTATCCAGCAGCAGTTTAACGTTTGGATGTCCGATGTCTTCAATCAGCCTCAACCCATCTTGGGCGTTATTTATGAAATTGGTCTCATAGCGATTGATCGGCTCCAGCAAGAGATGAGTACCCAGGTCTGCAGCGATTGCAGCACAACGTCGCAGAGATTTGACTGTGTTTTCACGTTGTTCAGCTTTTTCAGTATCCTCTCCAATCAATTTGCCGCGTATTCCACCAATGATGACGGGCGCTTTAAAACGGGCTGCCAATTTTAAAATGGAGGTCAATCTCTCGAGTGCCATTTCACGAATGGCAGGGTGTGGATCGCACAGGCAAAGCGACTCCTCCAGGCACACTCTCCCTGAAGCAACCGCTGATAGTTTCAAATCGAATTCGGATAGTCGGTCGGCCAGCCAGTCTGCGTCCAGATCATCCACACTGCATAGGCTGATTTCCACCCCGCTAAAACCCGCTTCTGCAAGGACTTTCATCCCCTCTTCTAAATTGCCCGCAAACACCAGGGGGGCAAAAGTCGAAGGATGCGGGGACATTGCCATACTGATGCGTTGCATAGAAGGTTTCCCTGATTGATTCAGCATTTCTTCACCCCCGATCTCATCATCAAAATCGAACGATTCCCAGAATTGTGAGGCGCAGTCATGAGCGCTCTCTGTCGGCTGCCACTGATTTGCCTACCGCCAGCGCATTCCCGTATTTCACCAGGTACAATCTGGCACACAGTAGCCAATAATTCCGTGCTATTTTTCTGGCGAAGCCAATGTAATTCAGAAGTCACATTATCCTTCCCGTAGAAGTGTTCGGTGTTTGCCTGCTTCAAAGAAAAAATCGCCTGATCGACTGCAATGAAAATCCTTAGACTGTGACTTTAATAGTTGATCTGCTAGACGGAACCCGATGGATTAGGGGAATGAGAGCCCGTAGATTCGCGGATTATTAATTTGACGGGTAAGGGAGCATTTGGATTACTTATTAGCATCGGTTCTTTCATCGCTTCTAACAATAAAGCGACCCCTTCACGGCCCATTTCAAACTTGGGTTGTGAAATGGTGGTGAGGGCGGGACAGGTGAATGCGGCCTGCGGAATATCATCAAAACCAACGATGGATAAATCGTCCGGAACTTTAAGGCCCAACTCATAAGCCGCTCGAAGCGCGCCTATGGCCATGAAATCGTTATAGGCGAAAATGGCTGTGGGGGGTGGTGAGTTCTTCATGAGACGTTTGGCCGCGATACACCCGTCATCCAGGCGAAACCCACCGCCAACCAATAGCGATTCATCAACATTAATCCAGTTGTCTTTCATTGCCGCCCGGAATCCGCGTATTCGCTCAGAAGAATGGTAGAGTTCCATCGGACGCGTGATACATCCAATCACTCGATGGCCAAGTTCTATCAAGTGCTGTGTAGCCAGGTACCCGCCGCGGAAATTATCGGCGACAACGGCGGGTGCGCGTACACTGGGCACGACTCGGTCAAGAACCACCAAAGGCATCCCGTAATTCGCCATCTGCTCAGCCGGTTTGGCTGAATTCGTAGCCGGGAACCAGATCACACCCGCGCTGCGCTCCGCCTGTAAAACTTCAACATAATGCAACTCCCCCTCTAGTTTGTAATCGGAATGGCACAATATCATTGTGAGGCCATTCTCGGAAGCCATTTGCTCAACCCCACGCGCCACCTCGGCGAAGTACGGATTATGAATATCCGGAACGATCAATCCGATGGTTGTGGAATGCTGCAATCGCAGGTTCCGGGCCATAGCATTCGGCTTATAGCCTAGCTGCTGAATGGCTGCGAGGATTTTTTTGCGCGTCTCGGGAGCAACCGGTCGTGGTCCATTATTGACCACATATGAAACCAAAGCGGAGGAGACACCTGCGGCATGGGCAACTTCATTGCGTGTGACTGCATGTAATTTTTTGTTCATATCTACTCGAGT
>JBEKEX010000052.1:0-20198 GCA_050013615.1 Anaerolineaceae bacterium | reverse complement strand
GCACGGCAAAGTGCGGAGATGGTCGCAGCAGAGCGGTCCGAACCCCTACTTTCGAGGGAGGCGGACCGCCCCGCAAGGAGGGCAGCGCAGTGGGCGGCGCAGGCCGGGACGGAATATTTTGTCTTCAAGGCCCTTTTCCAAGGTTATCAACAAATCAAGTTGCACATCCGTATCACGCGCTTCGCCGAGGGCGCGTGTGAGTTGGCGAATGTGCCATTGCCAGTTAGCGACCTTCTTAGCCGGAAGACAATCTGAAAACAACTCTAGCGCCGTGCGCATGCGGCGGGTAGCCACACGCATACGGTGAATATACTCGATGTCCTTCCCCTGCCGGATGCCTTCCATTTCTGGACGGATCATGCGGCAATGTCTCAACATAACATCGGCGCCGTAGGTGCAGATGCCGGGATCGGATTTGAATTTTGGCTGCGAAACAGGTTCAACGTTTGGGGGCAGGGGTTGTTCCAAGGTCACTTCTTGCTTCTTGTTCTTCTGCCGACGAGACCGCGGATGTTAGTGCGCAGTTCTTCGAAAACGCTGGTCACAGGCTGGGTGGCATCGATGGTGGTGAAACCATATTCCGTCGCGAACTGATCGAACTGCTTAAGCAACTCGCTTTGGTAGATGCAATAACTATCGTACATGTTATCCGCACAGCGGACATCCATGCCAGATTCCCAATAATCGAAGCCGCCGCTGTTGACCAGGCGGGTGACCAGGGTGGGCACGTCCGCCCGCAGGTAGAGCACCAGGTCGGGCTTCAAGGCAAAGCCGTATACTTTGCGCACCCATTCAGGATCTGCACCACGGACCACGTCACGGGCGATGGTGGAATAGAAGTAGCGGTCAGAAAGTACGTAAAAACCGGCCTTCAGAGCGGGGATGATCTGGTTTTCCAACCGGTCGGCAAAATCGGTGGCATAGAATAAGCTCATGGTGAGCGGGCTGAACCGGTGGCCTTGCTTGGCTGCGTCCAAGCCGGGCTGGGTGAGCGGTGAGCGGCGCAAGCCGGTGTCTGATACGGCGAATCCCTCATCCTCAAGCCATCGTCGCAGCAGTTGAATTTGCGTCGATCGTCCCACGCCGTCGGTGCCTTCCAGCACGATCAGCTTGCCGGGCATATCTTTTTCTTTGAAAGTTCGATAAGGAAAACCGGCTTCATAAAAAATGGGGTCTGTCATTGTGCACCTCTGGCGGTTCTGCGGATGGTCTTTGCAGGTTGAGACGGAGTAAGAGGAGTCTCCCATCCGCCCAAGATGCGTTTGACCACCAGGCGGATCTCTTTCTGCTGTTTTTCGACCGAATTGGTGCCGTCAAAGACCACAAAGCCGAACTCGTCGACCATGGCATCGTACTGGTCAATGACACGTTTCTGGAAGAGACGGAAGCTGGTCACTTTATCATTGGAAAGTCCTAAATCCATGCCGGCCTCATAGAATTTAATCTTGGCGCGTGATGAAGTGATCCGCTCGACGGCGGTATCCAGCGGGACGCGAAAATACATGACCAAATCGGGCTGGACGGCAAAGGAGTATAAATTGCGCACCCAGGCCGGGTCCACGCCACGTGCCACATCACGTGCGAATGCGGTAAAGGCGTAACGGTCGGCCAGTACGATCGCACCGGCTTTCAGCATCGGCAGGATCAAATTTTCCCAGCGGTTGGCAAAATCCGTAGATTGCAGCAGACTGAAGGTAGTGGGGGTGAACATCTTTTCCTGCTTGCCCAGTTTGGTGGTGCTTTTGACCAGATCAGAAGAATTCCACTCACTAAAATAGACCAGCTTGCCCTGCGTACGCAGCCATTTGGTCAACAAGTCGATCTGTGTCGATTTGCCGCTGCCATCGATCCCTTCCACGACGATCAATTTGCCTTTATTGGTGTTTGGTTTTAGCACGGGGCCTTTTCCTTTCTAGACCGCATTTATTTCAATGAAAATATTATAGCATCACTGGCAAAAACGGATTGCGTTCTAAAATATCCCTCTCCTGTCTGGGAGAGGGATATCATTGAGTAAGCAAAAGCGCTAGAAATCCTCACTGTTTTCCGGGTCTTCACTTTCACTGGTGTCCATTTCCAATAATTCACCGGTGGCGATGAAAACGGTGCGCTCACAGACGTTGGTGGCACGATCAGCCAGGCGTTCCAAATTGTGTGCCACCCACATCAGCAGATTGGCGTGGTCGATCACGGCCGGGTTGGCGATCATGGCATTAACCACCTGGTGATAGACACGGTCATACAATTCGTCCACCGCGTCATCTTGTTTGGTGATGCTGACGGCCTTGGCAGGGTCTTCTTCGATGAAGGCAGTCAGCGATTGGTGAAGCATACTGACGGCAAGTTCGGCCATCTTATCAAATTCACGTGTTGGTATGGGTACATCCGCCGCGCCCAGGCGCATGGTAATCTTGCAAATGCCTTTGGCATAATCACCCATGCGCTCCAATTCGCCGATCACCGTCAGCATGGCAGCCAGCAGGCGCAGATCATGGGCCACGGGTTGTTGTGTGGCAATCAGGATCAAAATGGCGTTTTCGATTGCAAAACGTTTTTCGTTAATCAAGCGGTCATCTTCAAAGATGATCTTGGCATTTTCAACATCACGCTTTTTCAATACGTCCACGGCTTTGAGCGTTGCTTCCTCGACCATACTTCCCAATAGCAGGATCTCATCTTCCATATGGCGTATTTGGCGATTCAATTCTTCACGTGGCATAAAGGCCTCTTCCTGAAAAAACATAACTTGCTTTGATTGTTGATGAATGTTATCTTCGATGTGCGTCAGGTGGTTTGGAGATATGAAATCCTTCACTTATCATTATACATGTTGTCGGAAATCGTTGGCTCTGCAGTGGCATTATTGTCAACCAAGGCATTGTTGACCTTTAATGTTGCTGCGAACCACCAATTCGGCCTCATCTATCCAAAGCGGCCGGTGACATAATCTTCCGTCTGCTTATTCTTGGGCCGGGTGAAGATTTGCGATGCAGGCCCAAACTCAACCAGGGTGCCGGCACGGTATTGGTTGATCATCATGAAAGCAGTAAAGTCCGAGACCCGTGCGGCTTGCTGCATGTTGTGTGTGACAATGACAATGGTGTAATCCTTTTTCAAGTTTTGCATCAAATCTTCTATCTTCAAAGTGGAAACCGGGTCGAGGGCGGAGGCAGGTTCATCCATCAAAATGACTTCCGGTTCCACTGCCAGTGCCCTGGCGATGCACAGGCGCTGCTGCTGTCCGCCTGAAAGCGCCATGCCGCTATCATTCAGCTTGTCCTTGACTTCATCCCAAAGCGCGGCCTGATGCAAGCTGGTCTCGACGATCTCATTGAGGGTGGAATGACGCGAAATTCCATATAGGCGCGGGCCATAAGCGACATTTTCGAAAATGGACATTGGGAAAGGATTGGGGCGCTGGAAGACCATGCCCACTCTGCGGCGCACATCCACCACATCGACATGCAGGGCATAGATATTCTGGTTATCCAGGCGGATTTCGCCTTCAGCGTGTGACTTTGGCACCAAGTCGTTCATGCGGTTGAATGAACGTAACAAAGTGGATTTTCCACAACCCGATGGCCCGATGATCGCTGTGATCTGGTTAGCCGGGATCATGAAATTGATCTCGGCGAGGGCTTTGAATTTGCCGTAGAACACCGAGAGGTTGATGGCTTCGATTTTTGTCTCGGTTGTGCCGCCTTTGGACGGTTCACTGCCCACTTCCAAAGGGGCCAGTGAAAGGCGAGGATTTTCAGGTGTCGTATGAGTTGAGAAGTCCATAGTTGGTTCCATTATTATAAATCAGCCTCGTGACTGTGATGACCGCATCAAGATGACAACTCGGGCGATGATGTTGGTGAGCAGTACCAGAACCATCAATACCAGAGCCACTGCCCAGGCCTGATTGACACGCGCAGGGTCGGGCTGCTGGGTGTATTTGTACAAGGTCAGTGGCAATGAATCGATGGGCTGCTCGAAAATGTTTCCAATGATTTGAAAAATGGATAAATGTCCCTGTATACCACTATTGATTAATTTACCGATTTCGAAACGATCATTGCCAAGAGCAGTGAAAAGCAAGGGAGCAGTTTCACCGGCAGCACGCGCCAGCCCCAGCAAAAAACCGGTCATAATGCCCGTCATGGCAGCCGGCAAGGTGACCTTGAGTGCTGTACGCCATTCCTGTGCCCCAAGTGCCAAAGAACCTTCGCGTAACGTTCCAGGCACCAGCTTGATCATTTCTTCGGTAGTGCGGATGATGGTTGGCAGCATTAAAATTGCCAGCGCCACCCCACCAGCCAGGGCGGAGAAATGACCCTGCGGCTTCACCACCAATGTATAGCCAACAATCCCGATGATGATGGAGGGCATGCCGCTCAACACATCAGTACCGAAACGGATGATGACCCCGAGGGGAGTGTTGGGATGATAGGCAGTGTAAAAAGCAGCCAGCAAGCCCACCGGGATGGAGAAGAGGGCGGCTAACAAGGAAAGGATGAGTGTACCTTCTATGGCATTTAGTACACCCCCACCGGTTGGCGTGGGAAGCGTGATGAAAAAATCCAGGTTGATGTATTGGCCGCCACGATAGATCACATAACCGATGATCCAGAATAATGGAATGATGGCAAGCAAACAAAACAAACCGGTCAGACTCAGCATCACGGCATTGATGCGCTGCCGGTGTGAATAATTCTTATGCGGTTGGATATACCGCTTGTGAATTTCTGCGGTTTGGCTGATTGAACCAGAACCGGATTCGATAGTGGTCATACCCTTGCCTCCTGTGGATTACGGCGGCCTACCCACCATACCAGCAGGCGTGCCAGGATGTTAAGGATAAGCGTTATGAAAAATAATACCAAACCTACTTCGATGAGGGCCTGGGTGTGCAGCAGGTTTACTGCCTCAGAGAACTCATTGGCGATGACGCTCGACATGGTATAGCCGGGACGCAGCAGCGAGTATGAGCCTTCGATGCTGTTCCCGATCACCATGGTGACAGCCATGGTTTCACCGATGGCGCGACCCAATCCGATAATGATAGCTCCCAAGATGCCAGAGATTCCATAGGGAACTAGCACTCGCCAGATCGTTTCCCATTGAGTGGCACCTAACGCCAATGATGCTTCGCGCTGGCTTTGTGGAATAGCACGAAAAACATCGCGGGTGACGGCTGAAATGGTGGGAATGATCATAATGGCAAGAATCAAACCGGCAGCAAGTCGGCTGGCGCCGCTGACCGGTATTGGACCGGCAAACAACGGCAAAAAGCCAAGCGTCTCTTGCAGAAAATTACCGAATGGGGTGACCACGGAAGGTAGAAAAACGAAAATTCCCCACAAACCGAATACAACACTGGGGATGGCCGCCAATAGTTCAACCAACAGGCTCAAGGGCAGCCGCAGCCAGTCGGGGCATAATTCAGCAAGAAAAATGGCAATTCCCAAGCTGGTGGGAACTGCGATGATGATTGCGACCAGGGAAGTGATGAGAGTGCCATAAATAAAGGGCCAGGCCTGGAACTGGCTGTTGACCGGATCCCAATTGGCGTTTTGGGTGGGGAGGATGAACTGCCATCCAAATTGCTGCTGAGCAGTACTCGATTCCGTCCAGAGAAGGAAGCCAACCACGGCAATCAATGCCAGAACAAGTAATGCCATACTGAAGACCAGTATGTTCCAAGGCCGGTCACCGTGCTGCAAATAATAATTCAAGCGTGAACGCCATGAAGGGTTAGGTGTAGTGGTGGTTTTCTGCATTGATCGAACGCCTCTAATTTTGAGAAATTGGGAGAGTCTCAAGGGGTGATGAGACTCTCCCATTTGAAGAAGGGAAACTGTTACTTAAGTCTACTTCAAAACGGGCTGGCCGTTGCAAGTTACCTGGCCCAATTTGGCCAGAACGGTGTCTTTTACTGCGGAGGGCAGAACCGAGTAGCCGAGCTTGCCAGCGATTTGGGCTGCACCGGCGTCAGTTAATGTCCAGCGCAAGTATTCCAGCAGTTTCTGCGCTTTGACACAATCGGTCATGCTGGTAGTGTGGAGGATGATGTACGTGTAACCAGCCATTGGCCATGAATTGGCTCCTGGAGCATCCACAATCACGTTGGTCAGTTTATCAGTAAACGTGGTGGCAAAATCTGCCATGGCAGCGTTGACTGCATCACCAGTGGCGGTGATGGTATTGCCGGCTTTGTTGATCATTTGGGCATAAGAGATGCTATTGGCGATAGCGTAATCCAACTCGACGTAACCGAGGGAATTGGATGTGGCCAGTACTGCTGCTGCGACGCCGGGATTGCCTTTGCCACCGACGCCATTGCCGGCTTTGTCTACAGGCCATTGGACTGATTGTGCCCCGCCTGCGGTCCAATCAGTGCTGAAGGATGTGAGGGATTTGGTGAAGATTTCGGTTGTTCCGGAACCATCTGAACGGTGAACAACGGTGATCTGTGCCGCGGGTAGCAGAGCTGCCAGTTTGGGATTCAATGCCACAATCTCGGGATCGTTCCATTTGGTAACTTTGGCATTATAGATATCGACCAATACCTGGCGATTCAAGATGAGCGTGGAGGGCGTGGTCGGGGCTGGGGTGGGTGTTCCGGCGCCGACAGTCGTGGTGACTGCATTGAATTTAATATTGTAGATAACAACTACTGCGCCCGCAACCATGGGGTACATTTGCAGGTCTTTACCATCAGTGTAGTTCTGGTCACTTAAGAGTGAGTCAGAGCCGGCGAAATCGACTGTATTGGCGATGATGGCGTTCTTGCCACCGCCAGAACCGATGCCCTGATAATTGAGCGCTACAGAAGGATCGACATATTGATAGGCATAAGTCCATTGCGCATACAGGGGTTGTGGGAATGTAGCGCCTGCGCCGTTGATCTGGATCGAGCCGGCGGGCAAAGCAGTTGGTGCAGCGGCGGGCGCTGTGGTGGCGGTATCACTTACCACCGGAGCGCTTGAGGCTTCTGTGGCAGTCGGTGCTACGGCTGTTGTACCGCACGCGGCCAGCACCATGCTGACAACCATCAGAACCATCATGACAGAATAAGTAGAGCGATGCATATTTTTCTCCTTTAACCTTATTTTGAATTTGCATATCAATCATACTTGTTGCAAATTAAGGTTGTTGGAAGGGATTGTTAACGATTTGTGAACAATCGGTGCTATTTTGTTGTGCGGATCGTGGAAAGAAATAGAAATGACCCGGTCAGTGTTTTCCCCTATAATTTCTCGGCACTGTTTACGATTGGTTTGTAACTATCGGCAGCGAGAAAAAGAATGTGCTTCCTTTGCCTTGCTCGCTTTCTGCCCAGATCCTTCCATTGTGCGCTTCGACCAAATGCCGGGAAATGGAGAGTCCCAGCCCTGTGCCCACGCTGGTGCGGGCGCGATCGGCCTTATAGAAACGCTCGAAGATGCGCGGCAAGTCTTCTGGCGAAATGCCAATGCCGGTATCATGCACGGCAAAGATCACCACATTTTCGCCGGATTTTGCAGTCATATCGATTTTGCCACCAGGGGGAGTAAATTTGATGGCGTTATGCAGCAGGTTGATCAAGACCTGTTCGATCCGGTCGGGATCGGCTTGTACTTCCGGAAAATTATCGGGGCATGACAGCGACAGTTTCAACTTGGCACGCCTGACCTGCAGCCTCATGCGCTCTCCGGCTGGAGTGAGCAAATCAATTGGGCGGATGGGCTTGGTTTTGAGGGGAACACGTCCGGATTCGATCCGGGAGAGTTCCAGCAATTCTTCGACCATCTGGATCATGGTATCGATCTCGCCATCCATGCTTTGCAAGAAGCGCCGGGCAGCGGATTTATCTTCCAGCGCCCCTTCCTGCAACGTTTCAGAGATGGCTTTGAGTGAAGCCAACGGGGTGCGCAGCTCATGTGAAATGTTGCTCACGAAATCGCGCCGCACGGTCTCCAGGCGGCGCATCAGTGTGAGGTCTTGCAGGATCAATAAAGTACTGCCTGGCAGGTTGGGATCAAGCGGGGTGGCAATACATTGCAGGAATATCCGTTCCGGAAGTGCTTCCAGGGTAATAACCTGCTGTTTGCATTGGCTCAGACAGCTTTGCCACAGATCGACCAATTGGTGTTGGCGTACCACTTCCACCAAGGAATGTCCTGCGGCGTTCTTTGCGTCGACCTTGAATAATTTCTCGGCCGCGGGGTTGATGAGTTCCACGATGCCTTCGCTGTTGACGATCACGATGCCGTCGTTCATGGTGTTCAGCACCGAGGAGAGCATGGCCTGCTCTTTTTTGGAACTGTCGATCTGGTCGATCAGCCGCGTCGACATTTGATTGAAGGCCATGGCGAGCAAGCCGGTTTCATCGTCATGCTCGCTGGGCACCGGGTGCACGATACCGGTTTGGCTTGTTTCCTGGGCAGCCTGGGTCAATTGGGTGAGGGGCTTAGAAAAGTGTCGAGCTAAGATAAACGCAATAGCAATGGCCAAAAGTATGATGACCCCGAAGATCACCCATAGTGTGGTAGGCAGTGATTTCCCACTCTGAGCATTCGGAACGGCCAGCAACAGGCTTCCCAGCGCCACTATAACCAGCAACACGTAGGAAATGGCAATCTGCCAGAAGAAGGAATGCTTCATCGTTACCCTTCGAAACGGTAGCCTGCGCCGCGCACCGTTACTATCCGTTTGGGCTCTGTTGGCGAGTCTTCGATCTTCTCGCGCAGCCAGCGGACGTGCACATCCACTGTGCGGCTGTCCCCGATATAGTCCCATCCCCATACGCGTTCCAGGATTTGCTCGCGTGATAACACCTGGCCGCGATGTTGCGCCATGTACAGCAATAATTCATATTCTTTTGGTTTGAGCGTCAACACGGCGTTGTCCAGTGTCACCTCATGCCGTGAATCGTCGATGACCAGGCTATCGAACCGCAGTATTTTGTGTGGAGCAGCGGCAGGCTCATCACTGGCGCTCATCTCCTCGCGGATTAGACGCACCCGCCGCAGCATGGCCTTCACGCGTGCCAGCAATTCGCGCATACTGAAAGGCTTGGTCAAATAATCGTCTGCGCCGACTTCCAGTCCCACTACGCGGTCGATCTCATCGTCACGCGCCGTCAGCATCAACACGGGGGTGTTCATTTCCTGGCGTAGGGTGCGGCACACTTCGAAGCCGTCCATACCGGGCAGCATAATGTCCAGAATGATGGCATCGGGGTGGATGCGCCGGGCAGTCTCGATGGCGCTGGGCCCATCTTCGGCAGTTTCCACATCGTACCCCTGATGTTTTAGATTATAAGCAAGCGTTTCAAGCAGCGCTTTCTCGTCATCCACGATCAGGATCTTTTCAGCCATGTTCATTCCTCAGTTCTTTCAACAGGATCATCAACTGCTCTGCTATCGTAGCACGATTGAAGCGTTTTTCAACATAGTCGCGGCCGACTTCTCCCATTTGACGCGCTTTTGCGGGATTGGCGGCCATCGATTGAATGGCAGCGGCCATGGCTTGCGGATTGCCGGGCGGGACGAAAACGCCTGCCCCGGCTTTTTCCACTACCTGCCTGATCACCCCATCGATGGCGCAAATGACCGGCCGACCCGCGGCCATGTAATCAAAGACCTTGTTGGGGTAGGTGGTCTTGTAGAGTTCCAATGGTTTGAGGATCGCAATGCAGGCATCGGCAGAGGCCAGCACGTCCGGCATTTCATTTTTTGGTACGGGCGGTGCGAATAAAAGGTTGGAAAGGCCAAGTTGCTGCGCCTGTGATTGCAGGGCGGGTTTCTCTTTTCCATCGCCGACCAGCACCAGGCGGATGGTATCGTTGCTTTTCAACAACGCGGCTGCCTGCAGGACGACTCCCAGGTCATTGGAAATACCGTGCGCTCCCGCGTAGAGTACCACAAAATTATCCTCGAGTTTGCAACGTGCCCGAAAATTCCTGGCGCTGCCCGCCGGATCGAACATTTCTGGATCGGCGGCGTTGGGAATTAGTGTCACCTGTTTTGCCCCTCGTTTCGTCACGTGGTCGATGAAACCCGGAGAATTGACCACCACCTGGTCGGCGTGGCTATAGAGGAAATGCTCCAACCACAGCGAGAGGGAAATCAACAATTTGTTGTTCAGCACGCCCATCGCGATGGCGAAGGCCGGCCACAGATCGCGCACCTCGAAAAGAAAGGGGACGCCTTTCAGCCGCGCCAGCAGCCAGGCAGTGAAGCCTTGAAAAATGGGCGGAGAAGTGCCCCATACCAGGTCTACTTTGCGGACTTTCAGGCCGTTGAAAAAGGACGAAAACATGAAGCTGAAGAAGCTGAACACCCGGTGGACGAAGCTTTTGTGAAGCGCCGGATAGGTGTAGGTGCGTAAAATGGTAATGCCGGGTTCCGGCGTTTCACGTACTACCCAAGGGATGCGTTCCTGGCGGGTCTTACCGGTGAGATAGCTGACGGGGCTGGCAATGATGGTCACGGTATGCCCGTGCGTTGCCAGGTAATGCGCCAGCTCATAATGCCGGGTTCCCCCTGCCTCATCCAAAGCGGCAAATGCCTGGTGGATCAGCAGAATATGCATGCCCTGATTTTACCCGCTTTTCTTAAGATTGCATGCACTGTCAGGCTGGCGATTGGGGATATTGCAAAATCGAAAGGTTTCTGAGTGACAAAATACTAATCTGGCAGTTCAAACAAGCTCTTGAACTTGACCGGAGGCACGGCTTTGATTTCGACGACCAGTGAAAGAGCAGGCTGCCTCTGACTGTAGGTGGGTGAATACCAACCCATAATGGGGTTGGGTCGACCGGTTCCGACCAGCTGTTCACCCCCGCGGACGAGTTGGATTTCGGCATTGCCCGGCACGTCGTTTTCGACCTCGATGCGTAGCGTAATGCTTCCGGCAGGTGGCGTAAGCTTCAGCGTTCCCCCTTCCAGTTTCCAGGGCCAATCAGGCAATAACCAGTGCAAGCGGAAGCGATGTTCCTGAAGTGAGGCACCGGTCGGCAAGAGTATGTCAGCCACCAACCAGTGCTGCGGGGGCTGACATTCCAGGCGCCGGCGATGGAGAATGCCAAGCTTACGGTAGCCATCGTGTTCGGCAGTCAGTGCGTTCTGCTCTTCGGAGAGCAGCGTCGCCTGCGCCCAATCGAGCCAGAGGAAACGGCCGGCACGCAACATTTGATCCCGATCATCCACCGTGACCGTGTTGTGCACAGCCGTGACCGCCAGGGCGTTGTCCCAAGGAGGTGCGGCGTTGTATTGGAAAGTACCGGCATCCAAGGCAATGGCTTGCCCGCGCCACCACAAGTCCACATGGAGCTGGTCGGCATGGAACGGGCGGCTGGTGAAACGCACGGCCCGCAGTGTGGCCCAGGTTTGAGCGTTGCCGAGGCGGTGGATTGCAGGGTTGGAGACTGACTGTAGGCTCGGCATTTGGGACTGATCGTTGGGAAGTCCCATCCACAGGCTGTACTCATCCCGGGGGCCGGGCGGCAAGTAAGGCTCGTTTAGGAAGGCGCGTGAGGCGGCTTGTACCACTGGGCGATAATCGTCGAAGTCGCCACGCGCTAGAGGCAAAACATAAGCTCCGTCATTGCTACCCAAGTTGGGGACTCGGCCGGTAGCATCGTCCAACTGGGTCATCAGCCAGCGGGTGGCGGCCGCCAATCGATCTTTGGTTAACAGAGGAAATTCCATCCCGGAGGTTCGGGCGACGAATTGCACCCACAGAGCCAATTGCAACATCAGCCGATGGTAATTGGTACTGTGCTGCACGTAGGTGCCATCTGATGCGATTTGGGATTGCAGAGCATGGTTAAAAAGCTTCCAGCCTTGCTGTTGCCAGTTCGCAGCTTCGAACAACACGCCGGCCGTGTAGAGACCGGCAGCTTCTGAAAGCAAATGGTTATTGTTCTGGGCGCGGGCGTAGGGGAGGGTGACGGGGATGCGGGCTGCGTGCTGATAAAGGGCGGCGATCAATGCTTGCTCGCGGCGGCCGGTCGTCGCCGGGGCTTCGTGAAAGACTTGCATAGCCAGTGCCAGGCAGATCAGGCGGAGGGCCACCTCCTGTGCAGAGGCCCAGTTGGGCCCTAAATTGGCGGGATTTTTTTCCAGGAACGTTTTCACTTGTTCCCAGAAATATTGCGCATAGCTATTGTTGTCTGAAACGAGGTAGGCGCGCGCTAAGGTCAGCGCCCAGCCGAAACGGGCCGGCTCCCACAGGAATTTGACGTCTTCCATGCCCCAGGCAGCTTTGCCGAGCTCGTAGTCCGTCCAATGATGCAAGGTGCCCGGCGGCACGAGTTGTAGCTCCACCGGCGGGCCGCCAAAAAGGCGAACTTTGCCAGAGAGTATCTCGTCGGCTTCTCGAAGCAACGGCGCAGTAGCGTCCCCCATGAACAAGCGATATTTATCCCGATCAGGCAGGGGAAGCTGCTTGAAAGGGTAATTGTTGGTCGGAAGCTGCTGAATTGGAGTAAGGCGGCGGTAATGCCCGGTCACCAGGCCGAAGCGATAGAGTGCCAGGTTGAAAACTGAAGGCAGACCCAATTGGGCTGCGGCCTTTATCCCGGTGCGGAAGCGGTCGATAACGGACACGTTATCCTTGCAATTTGACCGGAGCACCTGTGCGCAGGGCTTCCATAATGGCGAAGGTCGTCCGCGTCACGCCCCAGATGTCGGCGTAGGGGATGGGCGGCTGGCCGCCGGTGCGCACCGCAGCAATGAAGGCTTCCAAAGCAGCACGGTGGCCTTTATCCTGCCGCCAGCGGTTGACGAACGTTTTACGGCTGCCGTGGGAGGTGAGTTCCAGGCGGCGGTAATCGTCCAGCACGGCCACCTTGCCGCCGCAAAAAATGTTCAGATATTCCTTCGGGAAACTCTTGTCGCCGTTGGCCAGATAATCGGCCCCCACCAGGTAGGTGAGCACATCCACGAAGTGGCAGCCTTCACCGATGATACGCCCACCGCCCACCGCCGGGTCTTGGTTCCAATGATTCAAGGGTAAATAACCGGCATTGACACGGTAATGCGCCACCAGGGGTTCATTGCGTGCGGAGAGGAACTGGCGGAGTTGGACGACGGATGGAGCGAAGCGGCGGTTGAATCCCACCATCAGCAACGGCGACTGGTCTGCCTGCAGCGCATCGGCGATCAACTTCAACTGGTCTTCGTTCAGCGCCAGCGGCTTTTCGCAGAATACATGCTTGCCGCGCTGCAAAGCGTCCACGACCTGTTGCGCATGCTGGTTGTGGCGGGTCAGGACGGCGATGATATCGACCTTGGGGTCTTTTAGAAGATCCTCGGCGGATGAACTGGCATAGGCAAAGCCATATTTCTGGGCAGCATGGCGGGCACTGGCACCCGACGCAGAAACGATCCCCATGCGGGTGACGCCACCCACTTTGGCGATGTTGGGTAGAAAGCTGGCCGACGCGTAATTGCCCGCTCCCAACACGCCCAGACCAGGCTGGCTCGTGAGCGGCTGGCGCGATGTGGCGGGGTTGGGCACCAGCGTGACTTTTTCGCCGGCTGTTTCTGATGGGTATGTGAGCAGCACCCCCAGGAAGGGCTCTTCGCCTTTGCCCGTGATCAGTTCGTAGGCTTGCGCCGCATCGTCGATCTTGAAACGGTGACTGATCAAGGGGCGGACGTCCACCTTGCCGCTGCCCATCAAATCCACAAAGGCCTGCAGGTTGCGTCCCTCTGTCCAGCGCACCAGCCCATAGGGATAATCGATGCCTTTCTCTTCGTAAAGGTCGTCATACCGGCCTGCGCCTGACGAACGGGACACCTGAAAGAACAATTCCTTTTCGAAATAGAGCTTGCGCGGCAGATTCAATCCCACCACACCCGTGGAAATAACGTGGCCGTGGTCGCGCGCCAACTGCCCGGCGAGCATTACCGTATCGTCGGTGGGGGTATCGGCGCAGATGATCACCGCGTCGAAGCCGCGATTGTGGGTGAATGCCATGCCCGCCGATTCTGCGTCGCTGCGGGATGCGGTGACTGCGCCGGCTTTGGCGCCCAGCGCCACACGCTCTGAGTTAACGTCGATGCCGAAGACCTGGCAACCGGCCGCCAGGGCGATCTTAGTGGTTAACAGTCCCAACAGCCCCAACCCGATGATGGCGATCTTGTCGCCCACTTGCGGCTGCGCCAGCCGAAAGCCTTCCATGCCGATGGCACCCAGGGTCGAGAAAGCAGCTTCCTCGAAACTGACTGTTTCGGGGACGTGCGCCAACAGGTTTTGAGATACCAGCACGTACTCGGCGTGCACGGCATGACTGCCGGCACAAGCCACGCGGTCACCGACTTTGAAATCTTTAAGGCCTTCACCGACCGCTTCGATGGCGCCGGCGCAGGAATAACCCAACGCCATGGGTTGATCCAGGCGGTTGAAGGCGGATTCGAGACTGGTGAGGATGCCCTCGCGGCGCGCTTTGTCGATCACTTGCCGTGCCAGGTCAGGCCGTGCCTGGACTTTGCCCAACAGGCTTTTCTCGGCAAATTCGACCAGCATTCGCTCGGTGCCGGCTGATACCAGCGAGGCAGAGACCCTGACCAGGGCGGTAGCAGGGTGGACTTGCGGGACCGGGACTTCCACCACCTGGGTTTTACCATCGCGCATGTTTTGCAGCAATTGTTTCATCCGGTATCCTTTTATCAGGATTTTTTACTAAAGCTTCTGTTTGAGCTTCCAACTGAGGCCAGTTACGTTGATTTAATTATAACGTTTTGCTAATGATTGTGAAAAAGATCAGGCCGGGCTTTTTCGACCCGGCCTGGAATGATCTAGCCTTCGAGTTGGTAGACATGGTAGTCATTCTTGCAGGGACTGCCCCAAGTGGCAGAGATTTGCCTGTCGGTCAGGTCCATGATCAGGCTCGTGATGGTTTTCTCACGATCCATGGGGTCTATTTCGTTCATGGCGTGGTTGCAGATCGAATCAGGAAAGTTGACGTGGTCGCGCAAAATGACTTCCAAGGTTTGAGGGGTGTGTTTATCAGTCTGACGCAGCAGCCGCATGGCCCGGTGGTAACGGACGCGCGTGCTGATCAGTTCATCCGGCTCATGTTCCACCGTCTGCATCTGGAAATCCTGATAATGGTTGGTGTGGGCGATATAACCGTCTTCCGCGTACAAGACGGCGAAACGGCGCGCCGAAACCTCCACGTTGTACAGTTCGCCGCTTTCATGTGCAAGCAAATGGTTATAACCGGCAGCACGGAGAGGTATCAGCATGTGCCGCATGGCCTCCGCAATTGTGCGGGCACCCAGCACAGCCCGTGAGGCAAGGATGCGGGGGATACCGATGCGGCTGTCGGAGGGATAGACCGAATCGCAGCATTGGCCGATGCCGGCTGCGTTGAGGCCGATGTTGGGGAGCAGGCCGCCATAAGTCATGGCCAGCCAGGCGGGTTCGTCATCCGGTTTGGCGTGCACCATAAAGACGTCCGGTTCGTCTTCAGGCAGCCAATCCTCGTTGTGGGCAATCAACACGTGTCCATTGGCAGTATGCTTCTCGTCTACTGCCATGCTGGTGCATTTGGTCAGATGCAGGGCGTCCATGGTCACAGCTTCCATGGCGTTCAGCGCCACCAGGTCGTCAAAAGAGACACCTGCGCCTTCAGCCATGCCGAGAATCTCATCGACATATTGAGGATAACGTTCCTGGGCGAAGGGCAGGTATTTGCGAGCCTGGATATTGGCGCTTTCCCAGGTGAGCTGCAGCGTCTCGTAGGTTGAATCGATGAGCGCTTTGGCGTCATCGATGCTGTGCTTGATTTGACTGGGGAATGTTTCCCCGATTTGACGGCCCATCTCGCGATGGCTGCCGTAGACCTTGACCATCGGGAGGGGATTGGGATAAATTTTCGTTTCTTGGGCTAACATGGGCTTAATCTTAGACCTGATTTGGCTTTCAGGCAAGGAGGCGTCGATTTAAAGATCAATCGAGTGTTCATATGGCACTCGATTGATTATTTGGAAGAACAAATGACTTGGAAGCGGTTATTCGGCCTTGGTCGTTTTGCGCTTCGGCTTGACTTCCGGCACACTTTCCGGAGCAGCAGGAGACGATGGCGCTGGAGGAACTGGCGGCACCTGCGGTGTCGAAGATGCCGCAGGTACTGGTGGTTCAGGCGTATAGAAAGCCCCTGCAGAAGGTCCGGCCGGCGGTGCGGGCGATGTTGGAGGTGCTACCGGTGCTCTTACGAAAGCGGGGGCCATTGGGCCGCCTGGGTAAGTGCCGAAGCGGCTGATCACGATGGCGCCCAGGCCTAACAGACCGATGAACAGATCGATGAGCCACCCCAGGCAGGGGATCCAGCCAATGGCGGCAGTGACCACACCCAACACCAGGGTGCCAATCCCGGCTGTGAGCGGCTCTGCCCATTGTTGGTGGGAAGCGGTTGCCAGGCGGCGGCCGATTTCATATCCTACGCCGATCCAGCCGAAGACAGAAGCGACGAGTAGTATTGGGAAAGAGATCAACGCCACCGGGATCAGGATGATGGTGATGCACAGGACGAAGAAGACCACGAGATAGACCGGTAAGGCCAGTAGACCGACAGCCATAGCGATCAGCGGTTGGGCAGCCACGCCGTCGGCCACCCGCACGGTGGGACGAGGGAACAGCAATGCCACCAGCGCAGCCAGGGCGGTCATGGCAAGCACGTAGAACACGTTCCAGAGCACCTGGCTGATGGGGTTGAACAGAAAATTCATGAAAGACCCGCCACTCGGCGTTGGATTGAGGTTCACCTGGTAATTGACCGGCCCATTAAGGCTGCGTGTTCCCAAGACCGTCGCTTTGGGTGAGATGGTTTGGCTGCCGCCGACGGCGGTCAGATTGCCGTCGATCAGGGACGAGTCTGTGAACGTATCACTCCCACCGATGCAGACGACGTTGCCGGTGATCGTGCCGCCGACGCTGGCTGTGGCACCTACGAAGACTACATCACCATTAATTGTGGAACCAGCCGCGATCTCGGCGTCTCCGCCGACCACCACTAAATTACCGTTCAGTGTTTCGCCGGCGTTCAAGGTGAACGAGTGACCGATAATAAATTGATCACCGCTTATGATTTGTCCGGATTGGGATTGGGCCCAAGCCGTAACCGGAAGGGCCAAACATACCATTAATAACACAACAAAGATGAGAGTCCTATGCAAAGTTTTCATTTCTTGAAACTCCTTTATTCCTGTCACGCACCTTGGGCGTTATCCATATAAGATTGGCCCCTACCAATCCTACGAGCAGGACAACCCCCAGGATGATCCAGACCGCTGAAGGTATGATGTCCGAGATGATTTTGAGGATGCTTTGGGTCTGTGCCAGGAAGATAGCCGCACCATTAATAAATTCCACCAGGTTCACAAACATCGTGACCGGTGATTGTGTTGTCAGCAAATAAACGACCAGCGCGAAGGCCATGACCAGGGAGGCACTACCTAAACCCCACAGCCATTGCCGGGCTTGTTGTAACTGCTCACGCTGCTGGCGGATGGGCAGGTCGGCCTGCCAGCGGGCCGTAAAACCGGGCGCCGGACTGATGGGACGTGCCGTTTTCAGTTGATGCTCAACTGCCTGCCAGGATTCCACCAGGCGCCGGCATTCGGCGCATTCAGCCAGATGGGCATTGAGCGCCGCGGCCTGTGTGGGTTCGAGTTGATCCATCTCGAACATCCAGGTTTCAAAAGGCTGGTGATTCATGATGATTCCTTTCTAAAGCGACCTGTTGGGGTGAGTCCAGCCAGAGCTGGGCCAATTGCCGTCGGGCACGATGAAGGCGACTTTTGACAGCGCTGACAGAAAGGGACAATGCCTGACCAATTTCTTCTTCCGAATACTCCTGCCAGTAGCGCAGGATGATGATCGCCCGATCCTGCTCGCTGAGGTTATCGAGCACGCGGGCAATCACTTCTTTTTCTTGTTGCTGGCCGAGCACCTTTTCGGGTTGAGGGGCGGGGTCAGGTGCATCCATATCTGTCATCAGATCGACATCCAGAGTGGGCACTCGCTTACGGCGTTGCTGATCGATGCAATAATGGGCGGCGATGGACAGCAACCAGGTGCCGAAGGGCCGGTTGGGGTCGTAGCGGTTGATGGCTTGATAAGCACGCCAGAAAGTTTCCTGGGCGGCATCTTCCGCTTCCTGCGCATTTCCCAACATGCGATAGCATAAGTTATACACCGGCGTCTGATAGGTTTCCACCAGATGGGTGAATGCTTCTTCATCGTGATGTTGAGCCTGGCGCAGCCAGTCGGTTTCAGCGAAGCTCACTCATAACTCCTGTAATTTGCTTTCACTCAATATACGCAGGCAGTAGGTAAAAGGTTGCGGCGATAAACCGCTTTTTAAGCTTAAAAAACGATCTCTTCTTTACCGGCAAGCCGCTGCTGGATCTTTTCCACGACTGTATCGAGATGCTTGGGTTTGTGAACGAAATCCAGGTCGTCCGTCCGCAGGGTCAAAACGGGGCAAATATCGAAAGACTTCATCCAGTCGTCGTAATAGGATTCGAGAAGCTGCAGATAGCTTTCGTCGATGCCGCTTTCCATTTCGCGCCCGCGGCTGTGGATGCGTTTCATCAGCACCGGGACGGGTGCTCTCAGGTAGACCAGCAAGGACGGGGGAGGGAGGGTAGCGACGACGCGTTCGAATACTTTTTTATAGGTTTCGTAATCACGCTCATTCAAGTTGCCCAGATGGTTGAGGGCGCGGGCGAAGATGAATGCATCTTCATAGATGCTGCGATCGATGATGGCGCTGCGGGGGTCGTTCCACATGTCCAGGTGCTGTTGGGCGCGATGCCCCAGGAAGAAAACCTGCAAATGGAAAGACCATTGCTTCATGTCGGCATAGAAATCTGCTAGGTAGGGGTTGTCCACGACAGACTCGAAGGCAGTCAGCCAACCCAGGCGTTCGCCGATGCGTTCGGTAAGTGACGTTTTACCGGATCCGATATTGCCGGCTACCAGGATCATTCGTTTTGGCATAATTTTGAGCTCCCAAGAGTTGATAATGTAATAGTAATTATCTCGCATTCCAATGTATTTCGCCATGACCGCCGACAATAAGCGGTGGATACTGCGTGACACGTAGGCGCAAGCTTGAATATCTCAAACCTCAAATCATCTCTTGAAGGATCGTTACTGCACTTTCGATCAGAGGCGTGCAGACAATGTTGAAACGGTTGGTCTCGCGTGCCTGCTGCCACCCCTCCTCCGTGGAAATATCCATGCCGAGTAACGCGCGGCAGTGGATTTCGCCCTGCCGGCGGCGAAATTCTTCCATGAATTCGCTTGCTTTTCGATAAGCCAGCAGCTTCGATTCTCGGTCAGTCGGCGTTGAAGCGCCATAATTGAGGCCGAGCACAATCAGGGCACCGGTGACCGCACCGCAAACCTCACCGCTGCGCCCCATACCGCCGCCAAAGGACGCGGCGAGCTTTAAAGCTTGAGGTTCCGTGATCCCAAATTGATCGGCAAAGGTAGCGAATACTGCCTGGGCACAGTTGCAGCCAGCATCGTGGTAGCGAATGGCTTTTTGTTCCGGTTCCATGGGGACTCCTTTTCAATTACAAAATTATGTAAGGCACGATTTGTGATCAGATTTGCTTTTGCGTATGAGTGTGTTTGTCCCGCCGTATATCCTACGATTAACAGGATAATGCTTATTCGGCCGAAAAACAAGTATTTTTGGAATGGACGATTAATTGTCTACACAAAGTTCGGCGAGGTTACCTATTATCCAAAATGCCAATTCGTTGCTAGAATCAATCCTATTACTTATGGTTTAAAGAAAGGAGCATCCCATGTTATACGATCTTCCTCTCGAACAGCTGCAGGTCTATAAGCCGGCCCGCGCCGAACCGGCCGATTTCGATGCGTTTTGGGCTTGGACGTTGAGCGAATCTCGCAAGCACCCGTTGAATGCAACCTTCGAACCCGTAGAGACAGGGCTGAAGCTGATCGATGCCTATGATGTGACTTATCATGGTTATGGCGGGCAACCCATCAAAGGCTGGTTCTTGCTCCCTAAAGAACATGTAAAGCCGCTGCCGTGTGTGGTGGAATATATCGGCTATGGCGGAGGGCGGGGTAAACCGTACGATTGGTTGTTGTGGCCCAGCATGGGATATGCCCATTTTGTGATGGATACCCGCGGCCAGGGGAGCAATTGGCGCTCAGGAGATACCCCTGACGTC
>JBEKEX010000051.1:0-13434 GCA_050013615.1 Anaerolineaceae bacterium | reverse complement strand
ATTGTTCTCGTTCTGAAGCGCGACGTAGTTCTTGATGGCGCCCAGGTAGTTGCCCAGGTGCTGCCTGCCGGTGGGGCGGGCGCCGGAGAAGACGCGGCCTTTTTTAACGCTCATTGTTTCGCTTCCTTCAGATACTTTGTCACCAATTGGACCACTTCGCCGGGGTTGGCGTGGCGTCCGGTTTCCAGTTTGGAATAGAGCAGCTTTCCGTTCACGGTCACTTCGAACCGCCCGCCATCAGAGGGCAGCAGCTCGATTTTTTCGATTTGCGGACCGAAATATCGCACCAGTTCGGCTGCCAGACCGGCAGCTCTATCGGTGTAGTTTCATATGATGCAGAATTGGATGGAAATCGCTAATTTCATGGCAGTCTCTCCAATTTAGGATTATCAAGATTATATCCTATCTTGTTGTCGCCCGGCGCATATGCTCTCCGTTTGGATGGTACAATCTAAACATGCCTGCTGCGTTCCTGCCGAACGGCGTACCACTCTCCAAACGTCTCCTCGACCTGCTTTTAGCCACCCTGGCCCTCATCCTGCTCTCACCGCTCCTGCTGATGCTGGCCGTGCTGGTGGGAGTGTCGATGGGCGCGCCGGTGCTCTTCAGGCAAAAACGCCCCGGTTATAAAAGCCAAATTTTCACCCTCAACAAATTCCGCACCATGCGTGATGCCCGCGACGCCGGCGGCAAGCTGCTGCCCGACCCCCAGCGCGTCACACCCCTGGGACGCTTCCTGCGTTCCACCAGCCTGGACGAGCTACCCGAGCTGTTCAACGTGCTGGCCGGTGAGATGAGCCTGGTGGGGCCGCGCCCATTGCTGGTGGTTTACCTGCAACGCTACTCTCCCGAACAAATGCGCCGCCACGACGTGTTGCCCGGCATCACCGGCTGGGCGCAGATCAACGGCCGCAATGCGCTCACCTGGCAAGACAAGTTCCGCCTGGACGTCTGGTATGTGGATCACTGGTCGTTCTGGCTGGACATCAAGATCATGGCGCTGACCCTGCTGAAAGTGTTCCGCCGCGAGGGCATCGTCCCCCAGGGCAAGGACGCGGTCGACGAGTTTATGGGAGATCAGACGTCCACGCGTTAGCTGTCCGCTGCCATTTTTTTAGCTGCTTAATTTTTCCATTGGTCTTGGGGCGCCATGCCTGTTGCCACGGTCTCGATGGAATATCCCCGCTTGAGCAATTCCTGCACGATCTGGCCTGCCTGCTTGGCGTCGTAATAGCGCGACGAATGGCTGAGCACCAGCGAGCCGTTGGAGACATGGTCGACCACTGCTGAATACGTGCTGTCTGTCAGGCCGCCGCTTTCCACATCCCACATGACGCTCTGCATGCCCCATTGCGCCACAATATCGCGCACGTCCTGATTGCGGTCGCCGTAGGGGAAACGGAAGTAACGGATGCGGTAGCCGGGCAGCACCTGGTCGGCCAACTTTAAGAATTTATCGATATCCTGGTTGATGGCATCTTTGGTCATGCCGGTAAAGGCCGTGTGGTTGTAGCTGTGGCAGCCCAGCAAATGACCGTGGGCTACGATGTCCTCCGCTGTTTTGGAATGGTTGGCCATCCAAAAGCCGGGTATAAAGAAGGTTGCTCTTGCGTTGAGGGACGCATAGGCCTGCAGGATCATCTCGACGTAGGCATCCCGGCCGCCATCATCATAAGTCATCAGGATGACCGGGCGACTGGAGTCGCCGTGGCTCACCTCGTGGTGAGCGAGGAAATCGATCTCTGCGGGGGTAAGCAATCCTTGAAGCTGCGAGCTGGAATAGGTGGGGGTGGGTTGTGGAGTAAGAGTTTCAGTGGGCAACGGCGTCGATGTGAAAGGGATGCGGGTGGGGGTGAGCGTGGCCGGTGCCGATGTTGGTGTCAGGTCCAATTTTGTGGATGATGAACACGCTGCCAGCAGACCGGCCAGCGAGATGCCGCCCGCCAGTTTCAGGAAATCCCTTCGAGAAAGGCCGGCATCCTTTCCATTGTTGGCCGGTGGTTGCATTTCAAGTTTGGACATTCTCACCTGTCAGGGGGTGCTCAACGGCAAAAGCGAGCCATCCATCAGCATCGAAATGGTTTCATTTATCAACCGCATCTTGCCCTGGCCGACCGTGCCGTCGTCAGTGTCGGTCACCTGCACCGATGCAGCGACGGTTTGCCCGCCTTTCCCGGCGATGATCGAGGGCCAGATATTTTTTAAGGAAGACATGGGGTCGTAGAGCACCGTGGCTGCCCAATGGGATTTCAGATCGTCAGTGGGCGATTGTCCGCCGATGATGTGCAGATTCTTGGCAGCCAGATAATTCAATAGATCAGGGCTGGATGCCTCGGGTGCCACGTAGACCGTTTCCATGGTGATGGAATAAATTTGATCGAAGGCCGATTGCCAGGCTGCCGGGTCGCTGTTCGAAGCCAGGGTGGTAATTTGCGGCAATGTCACAAAGGGCGGAAATTGCGGGTTGCAGAGGCCGCAGAAGTACTGTTCACCATTGGCGAAAGCTTGCTGTTCCAGCGTACTGTTGGGATTGTCGGAGGGCAGCAATCCCCCCAGGCGCCAGTCGTAAGCGATCAACGCGCCGACGTAACCGGCAATGAACGCTTGGAAATCCTGGCGCAGCCGGATGACGGTCAGGTTGGCCGCAGCCGGCAGGTCGCCAGTGCTGACCACTACGAACTGCGTTTGGCCGGCCGCGTTCGTGAGGTCCGAAAGGTTGGCGGGTGGCGTGAGGAAGACCACGATCTTGACGTCGGCGGTGATGTCAGAAGCTTGCAGTGCCGGACGGGTTTCAAAGACCATGTTCGAACTGCCGGCCAGGTCTTTCAAGGTACTTTGTGCAGCTTGCAGGTCTTGAGCCGCCGTCCCGTCCGGTGCCACCAGGATCACGCGGCCGGGGGCCGGGGTGGGCGTGACCGAGGGCACGGGAGTCTGTGTGGGGATCGGCGTGGCGGTGGGAGCAGCTTGTGGGAGCAAGCGACCGCAAGCAGAACACAAGAGGACAGACACAAACAAGACGGCGATGGCAGGCAGTTTTGATTTCATGCAGGTTATTTTACCCCAGGCAAAGGATTGGCGCACTGGCAACAGTGGGTCAGGTTGCTCCACGAAAGATGAAAATTGTTCTGTATTATAATTACTTCATGATCGCTCTCGACATTCCCGGGCGGGGTCAGTTGCAATTGGAGCATTTGGTATTGGATGTCAATGGGACACTTGCCGTGGATGGAAATTTAATGGAGGGCGTCGCCTCCAAATTGGTAATGCTGCGAAAGGTGCTCGCCATCCATTTGATCACCGCCGATACGCATGGCCGCCAGGCCGCCATCGATCAACAACTCGACCTGGAAGCAGTGCGCATCAAGCCCGGGGATGAAGCCGGGCAAAAAGCCGCTTACGTCCGTCAGTTGGGAGCGGAGAATGTGGTCGCCATCGGCCAAGGGGCCAACGATGCGCTCATGCTCAAGGAGGCCGCTTTGGGGATTTGTGTGCTTTCTGACGAAGGAACGGCCAGCGAGGCACTCACTGCAGCCGATCTTGTTATTGCAGACATCATGAAAGCCTTCGAATTGCTCGAAAAACCTGCCAGGCTCGCGGCCACGTTAAGAAAATGACTCTTCCAACCAGTGAACCCATTTCCTCTTCAGGTTTCGGCCTGCCGCCTGCACGGCGCAGACGCAACCGCCGGATCATCCTGCCAGGGGAGGAAGATGAGCGTGCGGCGTTCTTGAAGGACCTGGCCCGCACGGTTACCCCTTCGATCGACTTCTTTCTGTTCACGTTTTTGTCCGCGGTGGTGTTGGGCGCAGCCATCCTGTTCGATTCGCCCGCCCTCTACGTTTTGGCGGCGCTCATGGCACCGTTCATGGCGCCCTTCATCGGCCTTGGTCTTGCCACCGTTGTCGGCTCGGTCAGCTTTTTCATCCAGGAATTGGGCAGCCTGCTGGTCGGCAGCCTGATCACCTTCGGCTGTGGGGCAGCATTCGGCCTGCTGTCGAAGTTCTTGCCCGTTTCGGGTATCTCGCAGGCAGCTTACCACGTCACGTTGAGCTGGCCCAATTTCCTGCTGCTCACCCTTGGCGCGGTGTTGACCACCTACCTGCTGCTGCGCTCTCCCACGCAGCGACCCTTGGTGGCCAGCGTGGCAATTGCCTACGAGATCTATCTGCCGGTTGGCGTGGCGGGGTTTGGCCTCACCGGCAGCGTCTTGGGCCTGTTCCCGGATGGGTTGGTTGTGTTCCTGGTGCACCTTGGCTGGACGGCCCTGGTGATCGCCATCACGCTGGCCGTGATGGGGATGCGCCCGGCGACTCTGTTTGGTTATGGCCTGACCACCACCATCGTGCTGGCCTGTATCGCTGCACTGATCGCCATCAGCGGGTTTGGCACGGCAGTGGGCACCAACGTGGCTCTGCCGACGCCGCTTCCCAGCCAGACGCCTACGATCACGCTAACGCCCACGATCACATTGACTCCGGTGCCGCCCACCCTCACACGGACGCCGACAATGACGCTGATCCCCACCGGCACGCCAACGGCAACCTTTACACCTGAACCGACGCTGGTTCAGGCGATCATCCATGCCCCCGAGACGTACGGCGGCGCCTATATCCGTGAGAAACCCAATTTCGATGCAACGGTGGTGGCCATCCCTGATAACGGCACCATCGTCTACGTGTTCCCTGACACGTATGTTGCCAATGACATCACCTGGGTGCACGTGCGCCTGGCAGATAAACGCGAGGGCTGGCTGGTGCGCGACCTGATCGAGACCGCCACCCCCAAGCCAACCTGGTAAAATAGGACTGTTTGCCTGTTGATAACGCCCTTTGCCGCCCTTGGGCGGCGCAAGTATAAATCTGAAGATGACAGGAGTGTTCGATGACCATTCATTTTGGCACTGACGGCTGGCGCGCCGTCATCTCTGATACCTTTACTTTCACAAATCTCCGTCTGGTCTCCCAGGCCATCGCCGACGCCGTGGCTTCGGACACATGGATCAACGGTACAAAACTGGATACCCCGCCTGATTTGAAGAGGATGGTGGTTGGGTTCGATACCCGCTTCCTTTCCGACCGGTACGCACAAGAAGCGGCGCGTGTGCTGGCAGCCAACGGCTACACTGTTTTTCTCAGCCAGTCCGATGCGCCGACGCCCGTTATTTCCTATGCAGTTAAGCATTTGAATGCCATCGGCGGCATCATGATCACCGCCTCACACAATGCGCCGCGCTACAATGGCGTCAAGCTGAAATCCGCCGGTGCCAATTCGGCCTCTCCGGAACAGTGCCGACGGGTGGAAGTTTATCTGAACGACAATGAAGAGCAGGGCCGTGGGCCCAATCTAATGGAATATGAGCAGGCGCGTGCCCAGAACCTGATCCAACGTTTCAATCCTATTCCATCTTACAATGAACACATCCGTAAATTGATCAACTTTGACATCATTGCCGAGAACCCCCAGCGGGTGGTGGTGGATTCGATGTTCGGCGCGGGGCGCGGCGTAATCCGCGGCCTCCTGCAGGGCACAGGTTGTGAGGTAGCCGAGATCCGCGGTGAGATGAACCCCGGCTTTGGCGGTGTGCATCCCGAGCCGATCATGCGCTACCTGGGTGCTCTGGCCGGCGCCATCGGTGCCGGGCTGGGGAATTACGGCGTGGCGACGGACGGTGATGCCGACCGCACGGGTGCGATGGACGAGCACAGCAACTTCGTCGACCCGCACAAGATCATGGCGCTGGCGCTGCGTTACCTGTACCAGAAGCGCGGCTGGTCCGGGTCAGTTGTGCGCACGGTCTCGACCACGCGCATGATCGATCGGCTGGCCAATAAATACGGCCTAACTGTTCATGAAACCCCCGTCGGCTTTAACCATATTGCGGAATACATGCTGACAGAAGATGTGTTGATCGGCGGCGAGGAATCCGGCGGCATCAGCTTCAAGGGCCACATCCCCGAAGGCGATGGTATCATCATGGGTTTGTTGGTTTTGGAAATGGTGGCCGAGGCCAAGACCACACTATATGAGCTGGTCGAGGATTTGCTCAAGGAAGTCGGCCCGGCGTTCTACGACCGCATCGACTTGCGCCTGCGCTACCCGGTGGCCAAAGAACAAATGGCCAAGCGCCTTGAGGGTGGTGCACCAACAGCTATTGGCGGCGAGAGTGTCCTTAAAGTTTCTACCTTCGACGGTGTGAAATACATCCTTGCGGACGATTCCTGGCTGCTCATTCGTCCTTCAGGAACGGAGCCGGTGCTGCGGGTGTATGCGGAAGGGCGCACGAAGGAGATGGTCAAAGCTCTGCTGGATTACGGCCATACGATCGCCGAATCTTTTGCGTAAACCGGTTGGTTTAAAATGTGACGGCGCCCTGAAATCCAGGGCGCCGTTTTATCAACTAATCTATCTTGCCAGGTTATTTGAGTTGTAAATATCCCACTAATGACTTGAAATATGAGATATCCATCGTTAATATGGCGATGCAAAGCGCCATTAACGATAATAGCACACCGAAATGGGTGATCCGGTTTGGTTTTGGCGCGTTTTAGCTGTCATCACGCTGCATTTTGTCCCCAAATTTTCTCGACATTGACACTGTAAAACCGCAGATCATATTACAAAATTTCTATAAGTACGCTAAAAGCGCTTTGCCTTATTCCGGCGAACTGAAAATCCACACAAATTCTAAACAATTTTTTAATCCTTTTTTTATATCGACCTGCTATATTAGTATTTAGTAGATTGAGTTGTAATAGGTGTGAATGCACGTAAAAGTTAGGCTTACCGTTATATAAAAGGAGACATAAAAATGTCTTGGAAACGCGTCTTATATGTATTGTTTGTGGTGGTCTTGGCAGGGATGGCTGCCTCGGCGGGCGCAATTGCCGGCGGGACGGCTGTTTACCAGGTCATGCAGCAGAAACAAGCTGGCAACCAGGCGGCTTCAGCTTCATCGGCCACCTCGATTGTACCGATTTCCTCCAAACCACAGCAGACCCTGATCATCAATACGACAGATATCGAGACTACTGTCACCCAGGCAGTGCAGAAGGCCAGCCCGGCAGTCGTGACCGTGGTGGGAACCATTCCTGGCCAAATGACGTACTTCGGGTCCACAGGTACCCAAACGGTCAGCGGCAGCGGTATCTTCATCTCTGACAAGGGATATATCTTGACCAACAACCACGTGATCGAGGGTATGACGCAGGCGACGATCATCCTTTCCGATGGCACCCAGGAGAAAGCAACCATTGTAGGGACAGACCCCTATTCAGATATGGCTGTGTTGAAGACAAGTGGGAAGGTACCTGCAGTAGCAACATTGGGCAATTCGGATGTATTGAAATCGGGCGAAACGGTCATCGCCATCGGGTCGCCGTTGGGCGATTTCAAGAACACAGTCACCGAAGGCGTTGTCAGCGCCACCGGGCGCTCGATCGACACCGGCAATGGTTACCAGATCGAGGGACTGATCCAAACCGACGCGGCCATCAACCAGGGTAATTCTGGCGGCCCGTTGGTGGACCTGGCAGGTGAAGTAATTGGCATCAATACCCTGATCGTCCGCAGCAGTGGGACCGGCACCGTGGCCGAAGGATTGGGGTTTGCCATCCCGATCAACACGGCGCAAGTCGTGGCGGAGCAGCTTATCCAGAACGGCTATGTCGCACATCCTTATCTGGGCATCAGCTACCAACCGATCTCGCCTGATATAGCAGCAGCCTATAACTTGCCGGCGCAATGGGGAGCTTACATCACCAAAGTATCTGCGAACAGCCCGGCCAGCGATGCCAATTTACAAGCCGGAGATATTATCACTGCCATCGACGGTACTGCCCTGGATGAGTCCCACACTTATCTGAACACTCTGTTCAACTATAAACCGGGTGACCAGGTGACGATGGACCTGGTAAGGAATAATCAGACGATCCAGGTAAAGATCACATTGGGCACTACCAGTTCTTCAAATTCTTCCAGCTAATACTATTCCATTCTTCTTCTCCTTGGAATGGCGCCCCATGTGGAACAAATGACACATGGGGCGCTCCTTTTATATCACCAGTGCACAGAACGGTTTGTGTTCACCGATGGCTGCCCGATAAAACTTGTTTGCCGTGTTATCATTAAAAGATGCGAATGGCTTTGAGGCGGATGACTCAGAGGGTATGTGCTTTCTTTCATGCGTGGATTAATGGCTGGGGCGATTAAGGGCTGACATAGCTCCGATTTCTCCTCTTTAATACGAACAGCCTTCACTTTCTGGGATGTGAGGGCTGTTGCGTTTAATAAGGTGGTTGGACTGGGAATAGTGGGGCGAGATGAAGAGAATGTTATAGTCTTGCTTATCATTGTATTTCTTTCTGGGTGGAATCAGGTTAATTTGTTAGAATAGGTGGATTATCGATAGGAGCTTGTGCATGTATTCATCACCGTTTTCCTCCATTGCTGCCCCGAAGCCGTCTAAATACAAATGGCAGGTGTTGAGTTGTGTGATCTTAGGTTTCTTCATGATCCTCTTGGATACAACAGTCGTCAATGTAGCTTTCCAGACCTTGCGGAAAGAATTCGGCGGCAGCGTTACCGATTCACAATGGATCATTAGTGTTTATGTAATGGCGATGGGCATCGTCATGCCCATGGCGGGTTTCCTGGCCGAACGTTTTGGCTCCAAACGGGTCTATTTGCTTGCCCTGATCTTGTTTGCTTTGGGGTCCTTGCTTTGTGGGTTGTCCACCAGCCTGCTCATGCTGATCATATTCCGCATGATTCAGGGGGTTGGCGGAGGAATTGCCATGCCATTGGGTGTTACGCTGTTGTTGCAGGCTTTCCGGCGCGAAGAGCAGGGAACGGCACTGGGTATCTATGGCATCGCTGCTCTGCTGGCTCCGGCACTTGGCCCGGTTTTGGGCGGGTGGCTGGTCAGTCTGAATTTGTGGCGTGTCATTTTTTTCATTAACCCGCCGATTGGTTTGATCGGTTTTGTCATGGGGATTTTGGTGCTGCGCGAGCAAAAGAGCCCCGACCATTTCTCCTTCGATGTGCCCGGGATCATCACAGAGATTATGGGTTTCGGCGCAATCCTTTATGCGGCTTCGATTGCGTCGGATGCCGGCTGGACAGCTCCGGTCACCTTGCTTTGGTTCGGTGTCGGTTTCGTCAGTCTGGCAGCATTCACGGTAATCGAATTGTTCGTAGCAAAAGAGCCGCTGCTGGATTTGCGTTTGTTCAAAGACCGTACGTTCCTCAATGCTAACTTGCTGGGTTATGTAAGCGTGCTGGCTTTGTTCGGGGCTGAATTTCTGCTGCCGATCTATTTGCAATTCCTGCGGGGCCTTTCTCCCCTGGAGACGGGTTTTATCCTTTTGCCCATGGCGATCACCAGCGGCATTTTGGTGATCTTATCCGGGCAGATATATGACAAGATCGGGCCGCGCCCATTGATGATCGCTGGTTTTGGTATCTTGGTCGTCAACACCTGGCAACTTTCCCAACTCAAAGCTGATACGCCCATAAGCTGGATCATCTTTCTGCTCGTGCTGCGGGGTATTTCCCTCGGTTTGACGGTACAGACGACGATGGTCACGGCTTTATCGGTGGTGCCTCCCAAAGATCTGCCGCGCGGCACATCCCTGAACAATGCCCTGCGGCAAGTGGTCCAATCGATCGGTGTGGCAGTACTGGCAACAGTTCTGGCGAGCACCTTGTCGCCGGATGTCCAGGCTTTCCAGAACGCGATCACTGAAACGACCTCGTCGCAGCCCATTGCTCTTTGTGCGACATCGCCTGCCGGTTATGCGACGGCGGCCGAGGATTTTTCGAATGTGACAGGTTCATGGATTACCGCGCCAACCTCAGATTTGCTTCAGCGCGCCTGCGATGAAAACGTGGCAGGGTTCGAACGCAGCTACAAACTGACCTTCTATGCGGCATTGGCGGCGTTGTTTCTGGGAAGTCTGCTGCCGGGCTGGCCGCAGAAATGGGCAGGCCGTACAGACACGAGTGGAACATTGCCCATGGCTGGATAAGTTCCTGCTTTATTAATTTTGGAACTGCCCGAATTGCTGCTGAAGTTCGTACGACATATTATCGATTTGAATATATAATACAGCGTCCATAATATTTGGATTATCTCCACGATATTCCATTAGGATTAGATCCTAGAGGGATGCTCTGGGGATACGGTCGATCGCAGAGCAATTGAAGAAAACAAAACTCAAGAGATATCGACGGTCACTTTGTCAGCCGGGATTGGTAGCGGCACTACCTGATGGCTACTGATTCAGATATAAACACTCTTTTAGAACACAGGCGGTGAGATACGCAAAAAAATAACCATGTGTCGTACGTTAAGACAATTTTAATTTTCCTTTTAATAGTGCTGATGTTTCTTGTTATAGCTTTCATGCCAAAGCAATATATTAATACATTGGAAAAATTAATCCAGGAGAGTGGTCCGCTGGGACCTGTTATTTGTATATTAATCTACTGCATATTGGGAGCCACTTTCATTCCTTCAGAACCATTCACGGTCATTATCACCGGATTGCTTGGTCCTTTCCAAACAACATGGATCTGCTGTGTGGGGAATGTCTTGGCAGCATTGATGGAGTTTTATTTGGGCAAAAAGATCGGTGATGTGGCGGATTTCGAGCGGCGGCGTGAGAATTTCCCTAATTGGTTGAAAAAACTCCCCGTCGATTCTCCAGTTTTCCTTCTTCTGGGACGTGCACTTCCCGGTTATGGTCCGAAGACAGTAGGCATTATCAGCGGCGTTTATGACGTTCCTATTTGGCGATTTCTGTGGACAGCCATTGTAGCTAATGTGATCGGCGCAGCTATTCTTGCTTTTGGTGCTTCAGGCCTGCTCCATCTGGTCAGATGAAAGATCCGATTCGGCAGCCGGTAGATACACGGTGACCGTGCTGCCTTTTCCCAATTCGCTTTTCATCGTAATAGTCCCGCCCTGGCCTTCGGCCAGGGATTTTGCGATGGGCAGCCCCAGACCGACTCCGGTTACGAGCAGATGGTCGTCGCCGCGATAGAAGCGGTCGAAGACGTGCTCCAACTTGTCCGATGGGATACCGGCTCCTTCATCCCGCACGTTGATCATTACCTGTGATTGGTTTTGCCTAACAAATAGGAAAATGGCACCTTCCGAGTGTTTCAACGCATTATCCAGGAGGATCAACAGAATCTGTTTAATAGCGTCTCGATCTCCCACGACGGCGATTTCCTGTGGCACATCGGTGGTGAGCTGCCGCGTCTGATCCAACAGGTGCACTTGGCGGCAAGCCTCCTCGATGACAGGAGAAAGAACCACGAGTTCTCTCGCCAGATTACGGCCGGCATCGGCGCGTGCCAGGACAAGCAAGTCGTTCACCAGGCGGATCAAGCGGTCACTCTCGTCCACCATGTCTTCCAAAATATCAGCTTGTTCATCAGCCGGAATCGGCGGTGTATGTTTCAATAAGCCCAGGTTGCCGCGCAAGGTGGTCAGCGGGGTACGTAGTTCATGCGACACATCGGCCACGAAATCGCGCTGCATCTCCAGGGAATACGCCACCTTTTGGTAAGCATCTTGGAGTTGCGACAGCATCGAATTGAACGTGACAGCCAGGCGGCCTACCTCGTCGTTGGGTCCGTTGTAATCCACCCGGCGGGTGAAATTGCGTTCCGTGCCAATGGATTGAGCTGTTTGTGTGATCTGTTGGATCGGGCGCAGGGCAATCCCGGCAAGCAGCCAGCCGAATCCAAAAGCAGCCAGGGTGGAAACGAGGGTGACGGCGATCAATGCGATCGCCAATGCCTGCAACGATTGGTCACGTTCCGTCAGCGGCCGGGCCACCTGAAGGATCGAGACGATATTACCGTTGGCAATGATGGGACGGTTATAGATTAGCAAACTATTGCCGGACACCACGTCGGTTTCCCACCATTCTTGCTGGTTTTGCAGAGTCTTCAACCCTTCTGCGCTGAGCGGAAGAGCATCACCGGGTAAACCATAGGGACTGGCGACCAAATTGCCCTCGGGGTCGAGCACGCGCACGATCTCGCTCTGCGATAGTTGGTGGAAGGTCTGGTCGGTCGAATAGGTTTGAAAGGGCACCGGCGGTGGGGGAGATGTGGGTGAATTTGGGCCATGCCTCGAATTCTGATAATTCTGCAACACGGATTGGCCCAAGGTATCGCTGCTGACTTCCAGGTCGTTCTTCAGCCAATTTTGTGTGTATTGCCACTGGGTGATGTACACCACGACGCCCACGATGATCAAGGTCAGCGCCAGGATGGTGCTAAATAGAAAAGATAACCGCAGCCGGATGGACATCATTCCTCGCGCAAAACGTACCCCACGCCACGAACGGTGTGGATCAGGCGGGAGCGGCTACCTGCTTCGAGCTTCTTCCTGAGATAGCCGATATAGATTTCAAGTACATTATCTTCGCCGCCGAAGTCATACCCCCATACTTCGTTGAGAATCTGAGCTCGCTCGAGCACTTGGCGAGGATGGCGGAGGAATAGATAGAGAAGGTTGAATTCCGTCAGTGTAAGCGTCAAAGTTGTTTCTCCACGGCTGACTTGATGGCTGACCGGATCCAATGCTATATCGGCATAAGCGACTTTCTGCTTGTCTGGCCCGGCCTCAATGCGGCGCAGCAAGGCATGCACGCGGGCTACCAATTCGGTTGGTGCAAAGGGCTTCACCAAGTAATCATCGGCACCGCTTTCCAACCCTTCGACCCTGTTCTCGATCGCATCCCGGGCGGTAAGCATCAAGACCAGAGTTCTTTCGCCTTCCAGGCGCAATTGCTTGATAGTGGCCAGACCATCCATCTTTGGCATCATCCAGTCCAAGATAATGAGATCAGGTTGCTGGACGCGCACTACCGACAACGCTTCCTGGCCGTCACTGGCTGTCAACACGTCCATATTTTCATAGACCAGTGTGCGTTGGAGCATCTTGAGCAATTTTTGATCATCATCTACAACAAGTATAGTTGGCATTTTATTTTTTATATTACCACAATGCTGAATATACACCGCTATGCTGAGAATTTGCTGTTAAAACAACACAAAAATAGAAAATCTTAGCCTTTTCACAGCTAATTCATAGTCTTTTCACAACCATTATTTTTAGAATAACCATAGTGAATAAATTATTGGAGGCATACCAAAATACGATGATTGATCCTGAAACGTCGATGCGACGGGCCCGCTATTGCAATGTATCTTGAAGTCTTTCCTGCCGAAGGTAATGCAGAAATGATTGATGAGCCATAAAGGAACTTGCGCCAATATTATTGATGATACGCGTGGCGTGAGTAACTGGTGACAAAAATATTAAAGGATATCGAATGAAAAAACTTTTTTTAATACTTCTTATTATCTTGGGGTTGTCATTAAGTGCCTGTAGTGCAACAGCAACAACGATCGCGG
>JBEKEX010000050.1:0-20624 GCA_050013615.1 Anaerolineaceae bacterium | reverse complement strand
GTGCCAGCCTGCGACAAAAGCCGCTGGCGCCTGTTGGTACCAGGCCCAAAGCTCGTTATATACAATCCCGGGAAGCCCGTCGCGCAGTTGCGTAAACCGACCTGTCGCTGCCACTTCCGAGATCGCCTCGCAAAACTCCCGCCCAGGCGCACCTTCTGTGGACATCTGCATCAACTCACGTTCTAGGCACCCCACATCAATCATCAACTGGAAAGCTCCCCGCTCAAACCCAGGCTGTCAGTCAGATACTGCTCAACCGAAGTCTAGGCTGCGACAATGAAATCCCATCACGTCGACCAACATATCGCTTCCTATTCTATGCAGGAATGGGAACCCTTCCTGCAGAATTGGTAACCTATTCCACTACAATCTTAGCAAGATCTTTTGCAATTTCCACCGGACCTGAAAAGGCGCTTTGCGCTTCTTTAATCATGTCCGCCTGCACAGCTTCAGGCGGGTAATGAATCAAATACAACTTTGCAACCCTCGCTTTGGTAGCCACCTCGCCGGCCTGTTGAGGCGTGGTATGACCCTTGGAAGCTCCTGAGGCCTCGTGTAGCAGTACATCAGCATTTTCTGCAAGTTTGATCACCTCAGGGCATGGTTCCGTATCACACGAATACGCAGCAGATTTCCCCGATCCTTTGAATTCAAAACGCAACCCCAGCGTCGGGACAAGATGCTTCACCGGCGAGCCGGTCACTTTTATTTCCGGTGTGTCGAATAAAAGCGTTGATTCTTTTTCCGGGAAGCCGTGGAACTCGACCGGGAAAAAACCAGGCCAATGTTGCCATTCATAGAGCCCCATCATTGTATTCGTCCGACGGATAGTATCTTTTAGACCGTAGATCTTTAATTGGTCCTTCCGGCCCATCAGCCACAGGTCCATCAATAGCAATGGCACACCGCTGACGTGATCAGGGTGAAAGTGGGTCAGTATCAACTCCGTAATTTGCAGGGGGTCAATGCCTGCCTGCTGCAAGCGTACCACCGGGTTGCCGACACAATCCACCAGCACCGTCCGCGCCCCTTCCTGAACCACCAGGTAGGTATTCTCCATCTGTGGCCCCGGAAGTGCAAAGGACGAACCCAGAATTGTGATCTGTCCCATTAAATCCCTCCTCTGGATAGCCATATATACTATTTTAGCAGAGGAATCAACCACAGGGCTAGTCGAGGAGTCACCCAAGCTTCCACACAGGCAGCAATGAACAACAATGGGATGACGATTCCTACCATCACTTTGGACCAATCGGCCAGGGCCGAGAGCCACACTTCACCTACCGTGTGGCGGATATCCGGCGTAGCTAAAATCGCGCCTGCCTTTAGCACTGCGGCCACAGAGATCAACACCGCTGGGATCTCGAAAATTCCGTGAGGCAGAATAAAACCGATCAGGTACTGCCCTGCAGAAACCCCATGTGCTCCCAACAACGCCATGAAGTAACCCGTGATGCCCATCGTCGCGAACATGGGGATCACACCGAAAATGCCGAAGGAAAAACTACCCAGCAGCAACGCCAATAGCAGTACTCGCAGGTTTTGCCACCAAATCGCGACCACAGGGCCAAAGGAAAACACCGGCCACACCTGGATCAGGGATTGCAAACCCTGATCGATCCCGGCGAAATTGGTGCGGTCCAGGGGGAACTTGATTGTATTAAACTCTTGAGCGCCTAAAACCACGCCGGCAAGCGCCATCAAGGCAGTGATCACTAGCGGCAGCCACATGGAAGCCAGCGTCCGCGGCAATTCACGCCTAAACCAATCGCCGACCGAATGGGCGTTCCCGACAAAAGTGCGCTTGAACACGTTCCATCCCCAGGCAAAGTTGAGCACATCGATCTCACGTCCCAGCAATTCTTCCCGTTGAAAATGGGCCAATCCCACTCGCACCAACAAAAATGCCAGCACCAATAATCCGAGCACTGCCCACCATAAGGTCTGATAAGTGCCCCAGAACATGACCACGCTTTCAGCTTGAATGAGCAGCGCAATTGGAATGATGATAAAACTGGCCAGGAGGTTTGCCGAACGGATGGACGTGGCCTGGGTGGAAACCACCACGGCACCGCTGACCATCACCACTGCCTGAGTGATCGTCAGCACAAAGATCAATACCATGACGGCGGGATCGGGAAGTGGAATATGGCCGATCAACAACCCACTCAGATACACCACCATACCCAGGAAGCTGGCAAAAAGCGGCGGGACGGTGGCAGAAAGCAGCTTGCCCAGGTAAAGCTGCCAATCTTTCAAGGGCGTATTCAACAAGGGTTCGATACTGCCGCGTTCTTTTTCACCCACGAATGTTTCCAGGGCAATGACCAAAGAAACGGAAATGGGAAAGAATCCGACGATCATCATCAGGAATGGTACCAGCCGTTGGCCGATCAACGAAGCGCCGTATTGGTTGACGAAATCCAACATCTGTTGGGCTGTGAAATTCATCAAGAATGGGAAGAAAACGGTCAACGCCAGGACAGGCAAGATGATGCGCCAATCACGTAATTCATCGCGCACTTCACGTCGAGCGATCACCAGGGCAGGTTCAATTTGAGCGAACATCGTCTTCCTCCGCAGCTGCCCGCCCAACCGCTTCCAGATAGGCAGCTTCCAAACTGCGATGCACTGGTTGGAACGAAATGACCTGCAGTTGGCCAGAGATCAATAATCGTAATAGAACCGGGTTGGCATCATCCGGCGATTCCACCCGGAAACGCAGCCAATCATCGCCTTGCGCCGTCAACAGCACGCCGGCCGGAAGCTCTGCTTTCCAGCCATTCACACGGTTTGCGAGCTTGGCCTCATATTCAGCCGGGCCCAACAGGGCCAGCTTCAAGTTTTCGGCAGTATCATTCATCAAGATATGCCCATGGCGGATAATGGCTATCTGGTCAGCCAGTTCCTCGGCTTCGGTCAAATTATGAGTGCACAGGATGATTGTGCGGTCACGAGAACGGAGTTGGCGGATGCTGTCGCGCACCATGCGAGCGCTTTCGGGGTCCATGGCAGAAGTGGGCTCATCCAGCAATAAGATCGGCGGTTCGTGGATCAATGCACGCACCAGCGCCAGCTTTTGGCGCATTCCCTTGGAATATTCTCCCAGCCGTCGCCTGCGGTCATCGGAGAGCCCGAACTCCTCCAAAAGTTGATCGATCCGTCGCTTCCTCACTTCAGCCTTCATGTTATAGAGCTGGGCATAGAAATCTAGATACTCTTCAGCATTCATTCGGTTATATAAACCGTGTTGCTCGGTCAGCACTCCCACTGAAGCACGCACTTTATCAGGTTGTTCGACCACATCAAAGCCGGCCACCACTGCCTTGCCACGCGTTGGCATCAGCACCGAGGTCAGCATACGGACGGTGGTGGTCTTGCCCGCTCCGTTGGGACCTAATAATACCAACACCTGACCGCTGGGAATATCCAGGTTTACCCCATCGACAGCTGCAAAATCATCGAAATGTTTGGTCAAATCTTCAGTATGGATCATGATACAACCCACTAATATCTGTTCCCACGGCCTAAACTTTCTTCTGCCGCGGGATATAAAAAGGGAGCACAGCTCATCTCAGCCGTGCTCCTTAATTATCCCACTTATCGAACAGTCGCAGCCTTTCAATCCGCTTGCAGTTTATCTCCATCATTTTCCTGTGATTCAGGAGCAGGAGCTTCTTCCTCGCCGCCATCCTCATGTTTCCCATGACGGATTCCGTGACGAACGAACAAAAACGCAGCCGCAACCACCATAACGACGACCATCGCCATTTGGTTGATATCGACTCCATTGATCGGTGCGGGGTCCAGCCGGATGAATTCAAGGCAAAAACGGCCCAAACCATAAACGAACATATACACCAGGAACAAGTCACCATTGACCAACTGCTTGATATATTTGCGACCCATCCAAAGCAGCAAGGCCATGAGTAGCACATCCCAGATCGATTCATACAGGAAAAGCGGATGATAGGTAGCAACGTTGGCAAATGCCGGCAAGCGGTGTGCCGGGTCGATGTAGATTGCCCATGGCAAATTGCTTGGCGCACCGTAAACTTCCTGATTCAAGAAATTTCCCCATCGTCCAATGGCCTGCGCCAAAGCCAGGCCGGGGGCAAGGATATCGATCCAGATGGAAAAACTCTGCTTCCGAATGAGGCAGTAATAGAAAAGTGCAATCGCCCCAGCGATAACAGCGCCAGGAATACCCAAACCGCCGTTCCAAATTTGCAACATCTCTAACGGATGGGCAAAATAATATTGGGTAGTGATCCCTGCCTGAATCATCGACTCGGGCGGGAAGAAAATATGCCATATGCGTGCGCCGATCACCCCTGCCACCAACAACCAGGGCAGCATATCCCAAATATAATCCGGGTTGATGCCGCGGCGTTTGCTTTCCCTTACAGCCAACCAGGCAGCGGCCAGGGCACCCGTCATGATCAACACGCCATACCAATGGATGAACAGGCTGCCGACCGGTAAGGCCAATACAGAGCCGGTGGGCAAAACGAATCTTCCCACCGCAGTCAAGACGATCCATATCGCCACGTAGAGAATATATCTGATCTTATTATTTTTGATGGAAGATTCCGGGATTAAATTAAAGGCAAAAATGATCAGAGCGATCAACAGTGCAGCGATATCCGACATATGAAGAAATGATAGATTAATTGAAAAACCTACTCGCAGATTGCTAATGTCCATGGGATAACCTCTAAAAGCTGAATTTGGATTTAAGGGATAAGCACAATTTGCTATTCAGGTTTCTTTTCGTCCCGATGAGCTTGCTGACCCACATGATAGATACGTTGAAAAGCTGTGAAATTTGCCAACACTGCCAAAATGCCTGCTGCGATAATGGGGATATTGAAAATCAAACAGGGAACAAGCACAAGATAACGTTCCAGGCGGGTCAAAATGCCGATCTTTGCCTCATAGCCCAGCGACTCCGCCCGCGCCTTCACATAGGACACCATCACCGAACCGCCCGCTGCCAGGTAAACCAGCACACACGCCCACCACGTGCCCTGGCGCAAATAAAACACCATCAAACCACCCAGGAGAAGCAGTTCAGCATAACGATCTGAGACCGAGTCGACAAATGCCCCCCAACTTGTTGCTTCACCTCGCAGCCGTGCCATGCTGCCATCCAATGCATCAAAAGGTGCGGTCAACAACACGACCACCCCACCCCAGGTGATGTAACCAAAAGCTACCAACACTGCCCCAATTGCATTACCGAGCAACCCCAGGTATGTGATCGTGTTTGGCTTGAAACCAAGCCGGCTCAAAAAGCCTGCTATCGGGTCGATCACGCCCTTGAAACGCAGCCGCATCATATCTGTAAAAGTCATTGGGTCTTTATCAACCGTTCGTTCCAATATGCACCTTCGATGTCATTCGCTAAATATATCACTAACGTGCCCTATGCTATCTTAGCAATAAGAAACTGTCAAGCAAATCCTTCTAAACCTCAGAATGGCGTAGGGCAGGTCATTTTTATATCTTTTGGGCAGAGCCATTCATTCCTGTTCATCGGAATCTTCTTGTGATTCAGTAACATCATCCGGTGACAGCAATACTTCACGCTCGCGCCCACCCACCTGGGCCGGACCGATCACGCCGCGCTCTTCCAACTCATCGATCAAGTGGGCAGCACGTGGAAAACCGATCCGCAGGCGGCGCTGCAGCAACGAGGCGCTGGCATGCTGCGTCTTGCTCACGATTTCGATGGCCTGTTCGATCAGGTCATCCGATGACTCGTCTGCCTCGACCAACAGATCCTCCCACGGCGCCGCAGCACTTTCTTCGACCGGGGACATCTTCTGCCAAAACGAGACCACTTTCTTCACTTCATGGTCTGTCACGATCACGCCCTGTGTGCGCTGCAAATTGCCAACTTCAGGGTTAAGAAATAGCATATCACCCTTGCCCAACAGGGTTTCTGCCCCATTCATATCCAAGATAACTCGCGAATCAACCGATGATGCCACCGTAAAAGCAATGCGCGCCGGGAAATTGGCTTTGATCAGGCCTGTCACCACGTCCGTGCTGGGACGTTGCGTTGCCAACACCAGGTGAATCCCCGTCGCGCGCGCCATTTGTGCCAACCGCACCAGGCTATGTTCGGTCTGGTCGGGGCTACTCATCATCAAATCGGCCAACTCATCAATCAAGATGACGATGCGTGGTAATGTTTCCTGCTTGCGCCGCTGCATCTTCCGGTTGTAGGCCTCCAGGTCGCGCGCCCGGTTGGTCTCCAATAGACGGTAGCGGTTATCCATCTCAGCCAGCGCCCAATGCAAGACACCCAACATGCGTTCCTGTTGTGTCTCCACCTTTCCCAGAAGATGCGGCAATCCGTTGAAGCGTACCAGCTCGACCATCTTGGGGTCCAACATGGCTATGCGCAAATCAGACGGTGCATTGTTCATTACAAGGCACGTGGTCAATGCAGCGATGCAAACCGACTTACCGGAACCCGTCGTGCCTGCGATCAGCAAATGCGGCATGCGCGCCAGGTCAGCCACTACCGGTGCCCCTGAAACGTCCCTGCCCAGTGCGATGGCGAGCGGCGATCCCAGGCGTTGAAAAGCTTCCGATTCGAGTAAGGGCCTTAAACGGACAATCGAATTGTGTTGGTTGGGCACTTCGATGCCTACGTAAGACCGCCCTGGGACTGGGGCTTCGATCCGCAAACGCTCTGCTGATAATGCCAGTGCCAGATCGCGCGACAAATTGGCAATTTGAGATACCCGTACTTTTTGCCGTTGCACTTCCCCTTCCGTGCCAGGTTTTTCCGTGAAACCGGGTTCCACCGCATATTGCGTCACCGTCGGCCCTACTCGATAGCCAACGACCTTCGCCGGGACGCCAAATTCGGCCAGGCTTTGCTCGATCTGAAGCGCGGTGGTTCGGATGGCTTCTTCATCCGGTCGGGAAGATTGGTCGTTGATGAGCAGGTTAAGTGGCGGCAAGCGGTCGTCGCGCTCCAAAACGGGCAGCGCCTTGGAGGTTTCCATCTGCCCTAGAGAAGGTACCGGATGCCCGGCAGGTTTTGGTCTGGATACCGGTTGCCTGGGTAGTCGCTTTTCGAGTTCTGTCGGCTTTTCCGATGGGAACTGTTCCTCTGTAAAAGGTTTTGGCGCCGAAGGTTCCGTCCCCGGCCGACCTTCTAAAATTCTGGTCAGAAGGCCCATCAGTCCAAAACCATTGGCGGCCAGGAAAATTCCCAAGATGACCAATAAGATTGTAATGAATGGCACTGGAATGATACGGGAGAACAATGTTGCCAGCCCCCAACCAACCACTCCGCCGGCAGAACCCGCCTCGGCGTCCGCCATGTTCAGCCCATCGAACAAGGAGAAAAGTGCCACTAATACCAACGCCAACAGCTCCAGCGATAAAGTACGGCTCAGGGCAAATTCAGGTAATGACGGAAAATGTCGTCGAAGGGCCAGGAAGCCCAGGAAAGCCAGGAAAATAATGACGAAGATGCTCCCCCATCCAAAGCCGGTCTGCAAAATATGGGTCCAATAGCCAACCCAAGTGCCTTCAGTCAAACCCGACAAACCAAATAGACTAAGCAGTGACCAAAGGAACAATAGAACGGCTAGAACGTCCCAACCGAATCGATCCATGGTCGACCAAAAACGCAACCAACGATCATCTTCTTGCGGTTCACGCAGAAAAGATGTTGGTTTTGTCGAACGGGATGATCTTTCAGTATGTTCCGTCGGGCGATTAGTCATTCAGTTTGCACCAGACCCAGGCCAAGGCGCCTCCGTTCTGCATCCAGGTGCAAAATGCATACCTTAATTTCCTGGCCGGTGCTCAGCAATTCATGGATATCCGTCAATCCCGGCGGCATCCTAATGGATGACACATGGATCAAGCCTTCGATACCTTCTTCCAGTCGGGCGAAAGCGCCGAAGCGGGTCATGGAAGTTACCGTAGCCGGCACTACATCACCGGCTTTGAATTGCTGTGCCAGTTTCTCCCACGGATTGGGAGCTAATCGTTTTAGGCTGAGTGCAATGCGCGAATTTTCGGCGCTCACTTGCAGCACTTGGACATGTATTGTCTCCCCAACTTTCAAAAACTGGTCGGGACGCTCTACTCTGCCCCACGAAAGCTCGGAGACGTGCACCAGGCCTTCCACTCCGCCCAGGTCGACAAATGCACCGAAACGGGTCACATTGGTAACCGTGCCGCTGACAATACAGCCTGGTGTCAGTGACATAAACAGGACCTTGCGCTTACCTTCTCCGGCCTGTGCCGCCCGTTCAGAGAACACCACACGCTCTTCATGCGGGTCACATTCGATCACTTTAACCTGAATGCACTTACCCACATAATCGCTCAGTATTTTCCTGCGGTTCTCTTCGCTTGCATTGGATGGCATGTTTACCAAGTGAGATATGGGTACAAACCCCTGGATTGCTTCGCCCTGCACCAGCAAACCGCCCCGGTTGAAACCGTGAACATTCAAGCAAATGATCTCATCCCGTTCAAAAATTTCCTGGATATGGTCCCACTCCATCTTTGCCAACGGAATTGAGATCACCGTTTTGGCGGCATCATCTTTTTGCTTCTCTTCGTAGGGTTCTTCTTCAGCAAGAACTGCCGACCACCAGCCTTCGTCGGTCTCTGGAACCTCATCTTCCCCCGAATAAACTGGCTTCGAAAACATCCGTCACCTCCCTCGAATCCCAACACGGATAAGAGACAAGCGTAACCAAAGTAAGTATCTTAATATTACATAAAAATTGCAATTCTGTCGAGTATTACGATGTGGAAGCATGGCGTGCTTGCCGTTCCATCTCGATCAAAGTTTTTGCTACTTCATCGATCGCAACACGTTGCTTTCGATACATATCCGCTTCAGAGATCGCCAGTTTGAGCGCAATCTCGCGGACCTTTTTCCCTTCCATGAACTTCATCGACAAAATATTGTAAAGTATCCATTCGCCGGTATAATGCCGCTCACCTTCCGGCTTAAGGTGCTCGATAACGTTCTTTAAGATGGCACGCAGTGCATTTGCAGGATTATTTTCGTGGTCTTCCAACGCATCTTGCACCACCTGCAACCGTAACAACGGACTCTCGGTAAGCCCAGGGCCTCCCCAGTAATGGGTCAGTGCGTCCTTTGCCCATGGCGAAACAGTTTCAAGCGCCAGTTCTTCCTCTTTCAATAATATGCCTTCACGATCGTAACGACCGGCAGCCCGCAACTGTTGGATCAATTCTACCTGGGGACTTAAAGTTTGCAAAGAACGGAAGACCTGTTCCTGCGTCAAGCGGTCACGCAGTGCCATCCCGGTGCTAGCGATCATCGTGGCGAAGAATTTACGTAGATCCTCATCCGGCTCCGTCCGTTCAATCCCACCGACCACCATCAACCCAAGCAATTCCTTCTGTTCCTCATGCTGACCATCCCGGATGGGGGCGATAAAGCTATGGTCTTGGCGAACATAGGCTTCTAAAACATCACTTTGAAGGGCCATTTGATATAACTCGCCTGTCGAAGTCAGATCGCTGACCTGGATCTTACCGACTTTAACCACCAACTCCAATTTTTCCGGACCGAGAGCAACCACGTAGGCCCCGGCGGCTTGCAGACGGTCACAGACGGATGCCAGGATCGTCTCCAGGAATTGGGTCAGATCATTGCGCGTCAGCAACCGATCTTCCATGGTTTGGATCAATTCCAGGTCGGCGGAATCATTGCCATAGAACAACCAGCGCTGTACCAGCGGCCCGACTAAAGTGATCAAATATTCCAACAGTACGACGGTGGTCACCATGACAATGGGCACCCAGGCAGTATAGGGAGATCCCATCACTTCTCCAGCGCGTCGGACTACCGTGGTGACACCCAACGTGATCACCGCCGTCACCGGGCCGCGCATGATCCAGCGCAGCAAGTGGCTCTTCACCACCCGGTCTGGCGAACGGAGGCCGAAGAACGAGACCGCATAGGCCATGACGACCACCAAGACACCGACCAGGCTGTCACTGACGATGGATACGATCCAGAAGAGGAGCAGGTAATTTTCGGCCAACTCCGAGCCAAAGATCAAGAGTGGGAACGAGCCAAGTGCAGGTGCAGTGGCGCCGATCAACAAATAAGCCATTCGCCGCCTGCTGGTGGAGGTCACTGTTCTGCGGTAGGCACGGATAAAGTTGATCCAGGTAACAACCATCACGGCCAAATAATATAGCGTGAAGACATTGGTCAGGAACGTGCTTGCCAGGTACGGCTCAACCTGCTGATCCATGACGAGTTGCCCCACCAGTAAATTGGATGGCAAGAGCAGTAAAAAGCCGAATGAAAGTGCATAGGCACCGCGCACTGCCCAACGCCGTCGCCAACGGCTGGGTTTGCCGGTGGATTCGAGCAGCGCGTCAGAAAAATCGATGTAGAAAGCTGGGAGCAGGACGATCCCCACCCATTGTAATTTGAGCCAGATCTCCACTTCCCAATCCTGCACGGCGGTCGTCCGCAGGGCCTCTGTCGTAAAGACGAACACCACGCTGGCCAGGATCAGGATAAACGATCTAACCACCCGATCATGCAAGTTGAAGGAAAACGAATACAGCAACAGCGAAAAAGCGGTGATGGCAATACCGGCAGTCAACACCTGACTGGTTGTTTTGATGACACCGATAATCCCAAACTGGATAATGTCCATATGAAAAAAATTTACCCTTTTGACTCATAAATAACGGGCAAAGAATAATGCGATATCCTGATTGGAATAATAATGATCGTTGTAGCCCGAGAACTCGAAACGGAGTTTGCGTGCTAGACAAATGGCCGGATGGTTCTTTGGCTGAATTTCCAACATCATACTGCGTAATTTGCGTTGGCGCGCCCATTCCTGAGCTGCCAGCAGCAAAGCCGTGCCAATACCTTGCCGGCGTGAAGAATCCTGCACCACCAAATCCAGCACCCAGACAATGGGTGCAGCCGGTTGGATGAATAAATCGATATAACTGATTGCCTTGTTCCCGATTGCACCCACGAGGATTAGGGATCGCTTTTTCCAATCCTCACGCAATACTTCCGGGGGACGTGGATAAGGGATGCGTACTTCGTGCGGCAACTTGACCTGGCAAAATTGAATATTGTATTGATCGTCTTCATACCTGCTTTCCATCTGCCAGACATAGTTGGTTTCTACAGAATGGTCCAGAGCCATCAGTGCTTCCAAGTCATCAGAAACAGCAGGTCGAATCTCAATCTTTGGCATACCATTTCCTCAATATTACTGGGAAAGAATCTGGACTGAAATAACGCACGCCGGAAAAGATATATTACCCTGGCTATCCGAAACAACCAACCGTAATTGATAATCTCCCGCTGGATATTGTGTGGTGTCCCAACTGGCACCCAGAGAGCTGTCGATCACCGGTGTGCTGTTCCCGGCGATGGTGGTCCAGGTATCCTGGCCGACCTGCCGGAATTCGAATTTGTAATACCCAAGGCCGGACACATTGACCGTACCTTTGAGATCCACGCTGCCACTAATGGCATCCCCGGCCTTCGGGTTGGTCCATTCGATCTGCCCCGGCAAACAACCCTCAGAGGTCACGGTTGACGAGACTTGAGACAGATCCGGAGCGGACGTTGGACCGACGGTGCCTGTGGTCGATGGCGCCGGAGTGGAAGTCGCTGAAAGATCGACCGTCGGCGTGGCGATTGGGTTAAGCCCTGCCAGCTTGGCCGGAGCGAAAGTAGCCAATATAAACTCTGCCAACACGAATAGTCCTACCAGGATGACTACCGTCAAAGAATTGGCAAACTGGCGTTGAGCGACTTCTTTTTCCAATCCAAAAGTTGCAGAATGCCATTCAGCCAGGGCCGACAAGAGGCGGTGTACAAATACAACTTCCAGCACCCCCCCAGCAATATAGACGAGAACTTCATAATTGATCAGAAATTTAAGCAACTGTATCATGCAACGCCAACTATACCATTATTCAATTTAACCTTAACGATTTCGAACTTCCTTATAACGACGAATCTTCAAGCCTTCCCCGACTTTCTCAATACTCCGCGAATAATGCCTTCGAGTTTCGGGACGATCACTTCACCCGCCCGCAAGACCTCTTCATGTGTGGTAACAGTGCTGCCATCCAGGTTGGCCTTGTTGCTGATCCCTGAAATTCCCAAAACATGCATCCGGCCATGTCGCGCAACGATCACTTCAGGCACCGTCGACATACCGACAGCATCGGCGCCAGTCACGCGCAAGAAACGCAAGTCGGCGGGTGATTCGAACGATGGTCCTGACAGACAAATATATACGCCTTCCCGATAATCGATGTGTGCCTCGTGAGCTGCCTGTTTTGCCAGACCCAATAAATGTAGATCATAGGCCTGGCTCATGTCAGGGAACCGCTCGCCAAATTCATCCAGGTTCGGGCCGCACAGCGGGTTCAAACCGGCCATCCCAATCAGGTTGATCTGGTCAGTGATCAGCATCACATCCCCGGGTGCAAACGATCCATTGATAGCCCCGGCAGCATTGGTAACGATCAACGTTTCTATTCCCATGCGCTGCATCACCCGGATGGGGAAAGTGATCTTCGCCATGCTGTTGCCCTCATAATAATGGCTCCGCCCCTGCATAACCATCACCGTGGTGTTTTCGAGATTTCCGATGACCAGTCGGCCTTTATGTCCCAACACTGTGGGTACCGGCCAACCAGGGATATCCTCGTACGAAATGACATCAGCTTTTTGAACAGAATCCGCCAACCCGCCCAGACCAGATCCCAAGATCATTGCAACGGTCGGCTTCTGGGAAGTTTGTTTGCGGACTGCTTCAACTGCACGATCGATCTCTTCTAGAGTTGTATATTCGCTCATCGATACCTCCTGGACATATAATGAATTATATCAAACCTTCCCATGTGGTAAGAATGCATTATTTCCCTTATTGTAAGTTGTTACGCCATATGCTATGCTTACGCTAACAAAATAGTTTCGAAATAAGCCCATAATTCCATCCATATCACCGAAAATTGCCTGGTTTTAAACAAACTCCATCATTCGCTGATAATATTAATCGAGCCAATGCCCTGTGCGCAACACCATTTTAAACGACATCCATTTAACTTACCAGGAACAACGAAAGTTGGCCCTCCCAACCGTTATTGCGCTTGCCATTCTGAGTGTCATTACATTGTTTCATGGGTTTAGCTCGGTTATTTCCAGCTATGAACGCTTCATAAACTTACTCATTGGCGCGATTGGGATCATCTATCTCATAGCGAGTTTTGCCTTCGTGTATCCCGGGCTAGAAAAGCGAGTTTTCGCCCGATGGGTGTTCGTCACAGTCAGCGGATTCCTGGCCAGCGCCATGTTCTTTTTGAACACTTTTCTATTGCCGGATTTCCCATTGATCTTTGCGGTCATCGTGCTGGTGAACATCTCCGTCTTGACCAGTCGTTGGCAGATCTACCTTTTCGCCTTTCTGGCCTATTCCGGCCTGTTGGTCACAACACTCACTTCGTTTAATTTTGAAAATGGGTTCAAACACATCCTGGCAGTGCAGCTATACCGACGTGAGATCATCAACAAAGTGTCCCGCAGCCTGTCATCTTCCCTCGAAGAGCACCAGGTACTGGCTATGGTGGGCACCGCCATCCAAAGTGCCATGGATGCCGATACTTATTACGTTGGCATATTGAAGAACGATCGAATCCACCTGGAAGTACTGTTCGACGACGGCCAATTCTTTCCCAGCCAGGAGTATTCTTTGGATGATACTCTCAGCGGCTGGGTTATCACCCACCATCAATCGCTGTTCATAAACGACATCACCAAAGATGAGGAGTGTGCGCACTTCCGGCATTCCGTGGTGGGACAACCCAGGGACAGCTTATCCTGGATGGGGACACCACTGGAATCAGGCAGCCGGATGATCGGCATGGTAGCAGTGGCAGCTTACAAGGCCAATGCTTTTTCGAATGGTGACCTCGAGGTGCTGGAGAATATCGCAAAGCAAGCGTCCATGGCGCTGGACAACGCTTCACACCACGCCCAGGTCGAATATCAAACCCGGCTGGACAGCTTGACCGGCGCCTACAACCATGGTTACTTCTTGAAATCCCTGGGACAAGCGTTTGAGGAAGCTCACCTTTTCAACCATACCATCAGCCTGATCATGCTCGATATCGATCATTTTAAAGATTACAACGATAAGTACGGTCACTTGGTCGGCGACCAGGTTCTAAGAGCGCTGGCCGAAACGGTTCAACATACCATCAAGAATACCGATATTTTTGGCCGTTGGGGAGGCGAAGAGTTTACCATTGCCCTGCCGCGCGCCACGGGTGCCCAGGCAGTCCACGTTGCCGAACGTATCCGCCAAGCCCTGCATGACCTGATCTTGAAAGATCGGGAGAATAAGCCAATTCAGGCTCCCACCATCAGCCAGGGTATTGCAATCTTTCCATTCGAAGCAACTGATCCCTTCGGGTTGATCGACCTGGCAGACCAGCGCCTCTTTGCCGCCAAAGAACGCGGCCGCAATGAGATCGAGCCACATACTGATTTCTGGTCGGCTTACAACCTGCCCCTCTTCGATGAGCACGACATCGGGGCAGACCCTCCCAACAATCCTGGCTAAACGACCCGCTTGAATGCCTGGACGGCCCGCTCGATGCCTTCATCGGTGATCCAATAATGAGTCACCAGGCGAAAAGCACCTGGACCGGTAACTTCTACCCGGACATTCTCTTTTGCCATTTCAGCTTCTACCATTTCTGCTGACTTTGGATAGCCTTTCACCAGGTTTACAAACACCATATTGGTCTGCGGCATGCCGAAGGTCAATTGCAGGCTCTTTACAGTCGAAAGTTTTTCTGCCAGTAGCCGGGCGCGATGATGATCCTCAGCCAGCCGGTCGACCATTTGCTCGAGTGCAACGATGCCAGCGGCAGCCAAAATGCCTGCCTGACGCATCCCGCCACCCAACTGTTTGCGGATTCTGCGCGCCCGGGCAATGAATTCCTTGGAACCGCAAAGCATCGAACCCACCGGGGCGCACAGACCCTTGCTCAAACAAAAAGTGACTGAATCGGCTGGCGATGCCAGCTCGCTGGCTTTGACACCCTGGGCAATAGCTGCATTGAAGATCCGGGCGCCATCCAGGTGCAATTTCAGGCCTTTTTCCTTCGCCAGAGCACCCACCTGGCATGTGTAATCCACCGATAGCACCACCCCACCGCAACGGTTTTGTGTGTTTTCTAAAATAATCAGCCGTGTGATGGGCTCATGGATGTCATTACCACGGATTCCTGCACGGATATCGTCGAGCTTCAAGCTGCCATCGGCCTGGTTCGGTAGGGTGTGGGCGAACACGCCGCCCAACGCCGACATGCCCCCCACTTCAAACAGAAAGGTATGGCTCATATGGCCTATCAGGGCTTCATCGCCCCGGCCGCAATGCGCCAACACCGCCGACAAATTTCCCATGGTGCCGGAGGGCACAAACAGTGCAGCCTCTTTCCCCATGCGTTCAGCCGCCATTTCCTGCAGTCGGTTGATGGTAGGATCCTCACCGAACACATCATCCCCCACTTCCGCTTTTGCCATCGCATCGCGCATGGCCTGGGTCGGCCAAGTCACCGTATCGGAACGCAGATCAACGATATCCATGCTCACCCCAACGATTTCCTGCTATGATTTTCGCAAAGCGTCTAATACCGATGCCAAATCTTCCGGCAATGGTGCTTCAAAAGTCCTGGGTTGTTTCTCGCCGGGCAGCGTGAGGGTCAAGCTCCCCGCATGCAAAAACTGGCGCGCCAGCGGCAAGCTGGGATGTTTGTGCCCATAAAGCGTATCGGCCACGATGGGACAACCGATGAATTTCATATGCAAACGGATCTGGTGCGTCCGTCCCGTCAACGGATGGACTTCCAGGAGCGTATGGGACGCGAATTTTTCCAGCGTGCGGTATTCGCTGACTGCATCACGCCCTTTTCCATCCGGCACGACTGCCATCTGTTTGCGATGCGCCGGGTCGCGGCCAATGGAAGCCTCCACCCTGCCGGTCGGCGTAGGCGGAACGCCATCCACCAGCGCCCAATAGATTTTGCGCACATTACGCAGCCGAAACTGGTCTTGCAACCAGCGATGGGTGCGCTCGTCCTTGGCCATTACGATCAACCCGGAAGTGTCCTTGTCCAGGCGATGCACCACGCCGGGGCGCTGCTCACCACCGATCCCTTCCATTTCAGGGGCATGCGCCAGGGCAGCTTGCACCAGCGTGCCAGTGGCGTGTCCGGCTGCTGGATGGACCACCATCCCGGCAGGCTTATTGAAGATCATCAATTGCTCGTTTTCGAAAATGACATCCAGGGGAATATTTTCCGGCACGAGATCGGTAGGCTCTGATGGTGGGACGCGCACCTGGATTTTTTGCCCCGTATCCAGGGTCGCCCCCGACTTCGTTACCACCTGACCCTTCACCATCACAAAACCATCGCGGATCAGGCCTTGCAATCGGGCGCGTGAGAAATCCGGAAGACAAATCACCAGAAATTTATCCAGCCGTTCCCCTTTTTCCCCCTCGTAAATGAACTCGAAAAGCTTATCGCTCAAGAGTTTGTTCTCCATCCTGTGACTGGGAAGTGCCAGGCGCGGCCTGTTCCAACGCTTCTTTCTTTTCTCGCCGATCTTGCAGCCAAATGCCCAGCAAGAGGACAGCTACGCCTACCGTGATAGAAGAATCAGCCACGTTGAAAATGGCAAAATTGCCCACGGAGATGAAATCGGTTACTCTATTATTAAAGAGAATGCGGTCGATGAGGTTGCCCACCGCACCGCCCAGCATCAGGCTCATCGCCACCCGCTGCACCCATTCATTTTGCGGGACGCGCGGGAAATAATAGATCATCGCCACGGAAATGATCAGCGCCAGGACCAGAAATATGGAACCTGCGTTCTGAAACATTCCAAAAGCAACGCCGGTGTTATAGATATACACAAAACGGGCATAGGGGGCCAGCCATTGCAGCGGCATCCAGCTTCCCCCCAGCGGGATATAGACCCGTACCAGGGCTTTGGCGATCTGGTCCAGCACAACCACCACACCCGCAATGCTGAAAAGGAATAAATAAGTTTGGACAATTCGTTTCAAGGTGCATTCTCCAGTGAATTTTGTGTCTGAATTGTACCCCAATTCTAAAAGAACCCCTCCCTGGCGGAAGGGGTTCGGCATACCAATCAGCTTGCCTTTTTCAACCCCACTTTGATTTTCTCGCCATCGAATTCGTCGCCGGCGGTCGGCAAGCCATCCGGCACTGCATCTTCCTGCAAAGAAACCGCCAACGTTTCATTTCGGATGTACTCATCGAAAGTCTTGATCGCTTCCGCCAGCTTGGGGCTGGCTTCATAAACGATCTGGATGCGATCTGAAATCTCCAGCTCGGCGGCCTTGCGCAGGTCTTGCACTCTACGAACGAATTCACGTGCCAGGCCTTCCTTTTCCAACTCGGGGGTCAGGTCGGTCTCCAGGGCAGCCAAATAAGCGCCTTCAGAGGCCACAGCGAACCCTTCCCTGGCCTGGACGCGCACCTCCACTTCTTCCGGCAAGATCTCGATCGTTTCGCCTTCTACTGAAATCGCCAATGACTCGCCTGCCAACAATTTGAGCGCTGTGGGCTCAGCTTCCAGTGCCAAAATCGCTTTGCGGATGGCCGGGAACCGTCCGCCGTATTTTTGCCCCAGTTGTTTGGGCAGCGGGTTCAGGAGGTAAGATACCGCCTCACCGGCTTTGCTAAGCGCCCGCACGTGCTTGACATTCAACTCGTCTTCCAGTAATTCGGCATAAGTTTCCAATACGTGGGCTTCGTCCTTGCTGCCGACTGAAAAGGCTGCTTCAGCCAAGGGCTGGCGCACTTTGCGGTTGGCCTTGTTGCGGGCAGCATGCCCCAACGAAGCCAGTTTCATCACCAGCGCCATCTCGCGGTTCAGCTTCTCATCGATCAATGCGCTGTCATATTCCGGCCACTTTGCCAGGTGCACCGATATGGGCGTGTCCGGGTCGATTGCCAGGACCAAATTCTGGTACAGTTCTTCGGCGATAAACGGCATGGTGGGCGCCAGCAGTTTGCTCAGCGTCACCAGGGCTTCATACAAGGTGGCGTAGGCCGCCTTTTTATCTTCATCTGATTCGCTTTTCCAGAAACGGCGGCGCGAACGGCGCAAGTACCAGTTGGAAAGCTCGTCGACGAAGGTTTCTATGGGTCGGGTAGCGCCCAGCACATCATAATGCTCGAGTGCTTCGGTCACGTCGCGCACCAACGTGTGAAGCGCCGACCGCACCCATTGGTCCAGCGGGCTATATTCGATCTTGGCGTTCTTGTCCGGCTTCCAGCCATCCAAATTGGCATAGGTGACAAAGAACGAATAGGTATTCCACAGCGTTAGGGTGAAATTGCGCACCACTTCGGCGACCAGGTCGCTGGAGAAACGCCGCTCCTGCCCAGGAGGGCTGGCGGTGTACAAATACCAGCGCATGGCGTCTGCACCGTTTTCATTAATGACTGACCAGGGGTCGACAATGTTGCCGCGTGACTTGGACATCTTTTGGCCTTCACCGTCCAGGATCAGGCCCAGGCAGATCACATTCTTGAAGCACTCCGAATCAAAGAGCAGCGTGCTGATGGCATGCAGTGAATAAAACCATCCGCGGGTTTGGTCGACTGCCTCGCAGATGAAATCTGCCGGAAACTCCTTCTTGAAAATCTCCTGGTTCTCGAAAGGATAATGCCACTGTGCGACCGGCATCGAGCCTGAATCGAACCACACATCGATCAACTCCGGCACACGCCGCATCGTCCCGCCGCACTTCTTGCAGCGGAATTTGATCTCGTCCACGTACGGCCGGTGCATGTCCATGTCTTTCAAATCGCGGCCTGCCAGCTTGGAAAGCTCAGCAATCGAGCCCACGCACACCTGGTCTTTACAATTCTCACATTCCCACACGGGCAGTGGCGTGCCCCAATATCGTTCGCGACCCAGCGCCCAATCGATATTGTTGGAAAGCCAGTTGCCAAACCGCCCTTCTTTGATGTGGCTGGGATACCAATTGACTTTCTGGTTCAGCGCCACCAACCGGTCCTTGAGCTGGCTGGTTCGGATGTACCAGGTCTGGCGGGCATAATAAAGCAAGGGTGTGCCGCAGCGCCAGCAGAAAGGATACGTATGTATAATAGTACCCGCCCGCAGCAATAGTCCGCGCTCTTGCAAATCTTTAATGATATAGGGATCTGCATCTTTGATAAACATACCCGCCCACGGCCGTACTTCATTGATAAAAGTGCCATTGGGTGCCACAGTCTGCAAGATGGGCAGATTTTCTTCCATCGCCAGTTGCATATCTTCGCCACCGAATGCAGGCGCGATATGCACCAGACCCGAGCCATCTTCCGTCGTGACGAAGTCGCCCATGACCACGTAATGTGCGGGGCGATCCGGCGGCAAAAAGGTGAACAGAGGATGGTATTTCTTGCCGCGCAGATGTTTGCCGTTGAAACGCTCCACAACCTTCACGGGCTCATCGGCAAAGACCTTGGCCACCAGCGCCTCTGCCATGATCAGCTTTTCACTGCTGCCGTCCGGCAGCGTATGCTCGATGGTGACATAATCGACATCCGGGTGAGCAGCCACAGCGACATTGGCCGGCAACGTCCAAGGTGTGGTTGTCCAAACCAGCAGAGAGGTCCCGGGTTGATCCACCAGCGGCATTCGGACGAACACGGAAGGATCAGTGGCTTCGTCGTAACCCAACGCCACTTCATGGTCGGAGAGCGGCGTGCCGCAGCGCGGGCAATACGGTACCACTTTGAAACCCTGGTAGAGCAGGTCTTTATCCCAAAGGTTCTTCAGTATCCACCACACGGACTCCATGTAGCCGCTGGTGAAGGTAACATAAGCTTCTTTTAGGTCGACCCAATAGGCGATGCGGTCCGTCAACCGCTCCCAATCCTGGATGTAAGAGAAGGCTGATTGTCGGCAAAGCTCGTTAAACTTGGCAATCCCATATTCTTCGATCTGTTGCTTGTTGGTAAAACCCAGTTTCTTTTCGACCTCGATTTCGACCGGCAATCCGTGGGTGTCCCACCCACCGCGGCGGATGACGTGGTAGCCGCGCATGATCTTATAGCGGGGGAAAATATCCTTGAACGCCCGCGCCAATACGTGATGCACGCCCGGCTTGCCATTGGCGGTAGGCGGCCCTTCGAAAAAGACATATTCCGGACCACCTTCGCGTTCTTCCAACGTTTTATGGAAGATATCCTTCGTCTTCCAATAACGCAGCACACTCTCTTCCATCAAAGTGATATTCAGCTTAGGTGAAACTGTTTTGAACATGAAACCTCCAACAACGGTTATGAATACATTCAAAAAAGCTCGTCCCACAAAACAGGGACGAGCAGAAAGCCCGCGGTACCACCCGAATTTTTGCTTTTCAGCAAACACTTGGCAAGTACATCCTGGCGGATAGACTTGCGCCGCGCTAACGGCTGGCGAGGCCGGCTTACTTACTGGCGGGTTCCACCGCGTTCGGTTCGCAGCTCCGAAAGGATTTTCAGCCTGC
>JBEKEX010000049.1:0-13997 GCA_050013615.1 Anaerolineaceae bacterium | reverse complement strand
GGGACGCAGATGGGTGGTGTCACCACGAATATCTCCGCGCCGGTGAACCCGGGTTATCAGATCAATGTTTCTGTCACGCTGACGGCGCCGACCACGACAGGGACATACACGGGTTATTGGATCTTGTCCAATGCGGGGGGGACTAAATTCGGTGCATCGCTGTATATTACGATCGTTGTCTCGAACAGCGCGCCGACGCTCACACCGACTACAGGCCCGACGGCCACCGGGACCATCTATACCCGCACCCCCACACCGGGCAATACGGCAACACCTACCCGAACTTCACCGCCTGCCACACTGACCAATACTCCTGTAACACCCACTACGCCCACTGTTACCGAGACCACGGTTCCGGATACTGAGACACCGACCGAGACGCCAGTGACACCGACGGATACGCCAACACCATAACGTCAGGCAACTGTTTAACAAATAGGAAGGATACTGATGAAGTATCCTTCCTTGTTTTTAATCAACCTGCAGATGGCGGCAGGTCATTGACCTTTATAGAAAATACGATAAATGACTCCGCCGCTGTCGTCGGAGACGAACAAGCTTCCATCCGGTGCGGTGACCACATCCACCGGCCGGCCCCAGACTGTGCCATCCGGCGCCAGCCAGCCCGTGGCAAAGTCCTCAGCCTGGCCGAGCTGGTTGCCGGTGACGGGCACGCGCATGACCTTGTATCCCACCGGCACCGTGCTGTTCCACGAACCGTGCAGGGCGATGAACAGACCGCCCTGGTAATCGGCGGGGAACTGGCTGCCGGTGTAGAAGGCCAGACCGAGAGGAGCCATGTGAGCCTGCATCTCGACCGCGGGCGTGGGTACGCCGTTGCAACTATCGGCCGAACCGAAATCCGGGTCGATGATACGCCCCGCGTAGCAGCGCGGCCAGCCGTAGTTTTGGCCTTGCACCACCTGATAGACGGTCTCCGGGGGCAGGGTATCCCCCAGGTAATCGCGGCCATTGTCGGTGGCCCATAGCTCATCCGTGCCGGGGCGGAAGGTGATGCCCACGGCGTTGCGCAGGCCGGAAGCATAGATCTGCCCACCTGTGCCGTCAGCGTTGAATTTCATGATCGTCGCCCGGCGGTTGTCGCTTTCGATGCACGCATTGCAGGAGGAACCGATCGAGACGTACAGCGAAGCGCCATCGGGGCTGAAAAGCAGCGTGCGGGTGGTGTGCTCGCCGTCAGCAGGCAGGTTATCGATGACCACCGCGCGGTCCCGGTAGACGCCCTGGGCGTCGGGGATGCTCAAACGCCAAATGCGGGTGGTCTCGGAGACGTACAGGGAGCCATCCTTGGGGCTGAAGGCCAGGCTATCGGGTTGGTTCAAGCTGCTTGCCACCACCTGGATGCCATCGGCTTGCCCGTCCTGGTTGGCGTCGACCAGGCGCACGACCCGGTTGGCACCCCGATCCGCCACGTAAAGCGCCCCGTCCGAACCGATGGCCATCATCCGCGGGCCGTTCAGCCCTTGGGCATACACACCGATGGCGAAGCCCGGAGGCAGGGAGATCGGCCGGGCGGGTTGGATGGTAGATGGGATGACTGCCGCGGTCGGCACAGGTGTCGCCGTGGGAACTGGCGTGTCCGTGGGCACAGGCGTGGGTGTGAGCGAAGCGGTTGGCAAGGGCGTGGCTGTGGAAGGGATGACGGTGGGCGAGGGGGATGCTGCTAGGGGCGCCTGAGAACACGCTGCCAGCCCCAGGCCGAGGATGATCGAAGCAATAGCCAACTTTCTCATGTGAACGTTCCTTTCTGATACCGGTAAAGCTTGCCCCCTGATGGATGATCCATGATTTCATTATAGAAAGTCGGGTGGCGGGTTGCAACTATCGCGACGTAGGGATAGAAGGTTGGGTGGAACGATAAGCAGCGATAAAAACAAAGCCACGTACATTACACTGACTGCAATTCATCATGCCGGAGGGGGAGAATACTTTCACGTGTTCGTAGATAAATAAGTCAGGAAAGATCTATATTATGATAGAAATGTACCGCTAGATTAAAAGCAATAACTCCAAGCAATAGACTTGAAGAGAACGCTAAAAAAAGTCCGATCATTCCCGACAAGAATGTATTGATGAGTATGGGAACAGCTGCAAATATTAACCCTAACAAAATTCCTCCAGCGCCTACCTGAGGGACAGAACCATTTGATAATAAGCTGCTTCGAGATCGTCTTGTCACATCGAAAATTGCCATTCCGGCAACTCCGGCGACTATTCCGGGAACTAATGCTGCCAGTCCATCAATGGGCGTTCTGGAAATGATTGAGCTAATGGCTAGGCCGGTCCAACTTATCATGACAGACAGAAGATAAGCTGAACCAAGCTCAAACAGAAGAAATTTCTTGTGTGCGATTGGAAGTTGCCGAACCAATGACCAACATGAAAGATCGCTCCGAATACGAATTACAGATACCTTTCCAATCATAATGACCCAGACAGCAATCGCAACTGCTCGACTGTTAAGATCGGGAAGTAAAGACAGGCCTGTCATAATGCTGAATATGATAAGCCAAGTGGATAAAGCCGACAGTCGGAACGAGCGTTGTGACTGTAGTATATCTTTCCAGATCAGCATTCCTGCTCCAGCAGACGCTGGCAGCCGAGAGGGTGCCCGGCTCATTCCCAGTCGTTGTTGAGTTTGCAGGTTTTCGGCGTACGATGTAAACCCATATCGTAACGCCGAATTGAGAACTTCCATTTCTTGTGTTTCCTGAGCAGCACGACTAAGACTAAATGTATCTGATATCCAGAATAGAATTCCAAGCAAAACTACTGCAAAGAGCCCACTTGAGAGCAGTGAAACGAACAAATCGCCGTGCCCGAACCCTGACTGTAGGGGAAAGAGTATGGCTCTAGCAATGGAAATCCATGGAACGGAAAAGGGAACACTTGCATCAGATGTAAAAAATAAGAGGAACGCCAAGAATACAATGGCTGTTGTCAGCACCGGCCAGACGAGCCAACGCCGCTCCAGGTCCTTTTGCAGACGATAAACCCCCACTGCCCATTGTAGAGAAAAAAGTGCCAAATGAACCGGTAGTATTGCTATCCAGGCACGAATACCATATCCGGCATATTCTGGAAGGCGACTTGCCCCCATAGTGCCGGGCATTGCAATTTCTGCCAATGAAAAACCAATTGTAATGGCCGCCAGCCAGAATGGAATTGCGCTTTTCAACCAGGGCATGAAAAACCAACGCATCGTTACTTGTCGATGATTGAGTGGCATCTGGCAGATCAACGTCGCATCCTGTTCTGAAAAAACCACCGGGCTGCGTTTCACGGATTGCCAGAGAGCAAAAACATTCCAAACGCCCAACAGCAAGACCTCAAGAAAGATTGCTGCACGCGCAGGATCTTCCGGGTTTAGCAAACGTAAAAAAACAGCTCCACCGCTGGCAAGGAAAGTCAGCGTAACGAAGATCCAGGCGCTAAAGAATACTATGAGATAAAGAAGGTAGATACGGTTGTTAAGTGAATGGTCGCGGTGATCGTAAGAAACAAGTGATAACCAATAGGTTAGTTCACGTTCCTCTTGTCGGGTGCGCACCCAATGGACAGCATCCATCTTAATCGGCCTCTATCACACCCTGTTGAATTGCCAGGTGGCGGTCCCCTAATTGGTTAATTAAGTTTGGGTCATGGGTTGATAACAGGATTGTCGCACCCTGTTCGCGTAAGCGGTGCAGTTCATTAATCAGCAATTCAACCCCTTCAATATCGAGCGCAGAAGTTGGTTCGTCCAGAAGGAGTACTTCAAATGGACGAATTAATGCAAGTGCTAGTCCCAGTTTCAAGCGCATGCCGCGCGAAAAGTGGTGAGGAAAAAGGTCTTTTGCTTCCCATAGACCAAGCTTGAGCAGTAATACCTCGGCTTGCTGATCGAAGTCGTGCGTCACATTATTTGCCATGGCTATAAAACGCAAGTGCTCCCATGCGGTCAATTCCAGATAGAAACGAGGAACGTCTGGGACGAATACCAGGCGACGACGAACTTCAATTTCATCTCGATACAAATCAAAACCCGCGACGGTAACGGTGCCGCTGGAAGAGCGGATGAGACCTGATAGGCAAGAGAGCAGTGTTGTTTTACCAGAACCATTTGGCCCTGATAAAATTGCTATTTCTCCTGCATTTAATTCAAAAGAAGTAGGAGCCAAAGCTAAAAAAGAATCATATTTTTTGCTTAATTCTGTAACGACTAGATGCGCTGACAACTGATCCTCCTGATTGCCCTCTTTTTTGCAACTTCTGACAGTAATACGGATTAATTTATGTTAGTGTTTTAATACTCTCAAAAAACGTTTATCTATTATAAGACAAACAACGAAGTGCTCTAAGGCGAACTCTTCTTGTTGTTTAACTGGAAGTGTTGATACCTGCTTATTCCAGGGATCTTTTTCCTCCTGTCATTCGATATAGGAATCCGATGAAGGAAGAATGATGCCGTTCGACAAGTTCATCTAGCAAAACGATTTTGCCTTTTTGTACCTCCAGGGCCAGTTGCTCATCTGAAAGCATCTGATAACTCCATCCGGGATACTTTAAAAAAGAAGCTGAATAAGAAAGGGAAATTTCAATTCGATTAATTATCATTCTATCCCTATAACGAGAATGGCTGTAAAAGGGTCAATTAAAAACGAAGCCTCCTGGGCTTGCCAGAAGGCTGAGAAGAGGATGTAGAGAGCGGGCGACGGGATTCGGCCTGTCCCCATGGGAACCCACGAATATTTCTTCAGTAGAGCGGGCGACGGGATTCGGATCATCCCCTCATTGGGGGCCCGCGAATATTTTCTCAGTAGAGCGGGCGACGGGATTCGGACCCGCGAATATCAGCTTGGAAGGCTGATGCCTTACCACTTGGCCACGCCCGCATGCGCTTGCCAATGTCGATTGCGATTATAGCATAATTCTGGAGGGCAATTGTATATCCAGTTTTTCACCGGATTAGCACCCAACATTGCCGTGTGGCGGCATCGCATTGCACCTGCTGATGGATGGCCGTGACCTTTCCCCAGCTCGTTCCGCAAATGTTACTATCATCCATCAAACATAGCAGCTTGCCCACCTCGATGGTTTTGTAAACATCATCGGTCTGCGGCTCGATATAGACTATTCCTTTATCTGTGGTCGGAAATGCAACAAAGGCATGCCCTGTTTGCGAAGGCCCAAAATCGACGGTAACAATCCAGGCGTTGATGTTTTGCTTGTGGGCGTTGGCCGTCAGGTCAAGGGCAAAGTTCACACATTCGTACTTGCCTGGGATATATTGATTCAAGTTGGTGGGGTCGTCGGTCACGAACGTGTACAGCTCTTTCCATGTGATGGTACGATACGTTGGAGTGACAGTATTGAGTGTGTGCGGGGTCGATGCCGAGCCAGGCAACTGAATGGAAGATGATGATGCAACCTGTGATTCGTCGGCCATGTCCCGAATCGCTTCTTTGAGCTGTTGCGAAAGGGGGGCACAGGCGGTCAGGAAAATGACGATTAAGATACCAATAAACTTTTTCATGCGTTTTATTAATTCTAACTTGCCATCAGTAGATAATTTTACCAAGTACTTGACATAAATTATACTCGTCATAAAAAGATGCTTTATCAACCATATGTCGCGCGAAAAGACCATCATTAATTTACTAAGGTCTCTTTGATCCCATGTTCTCATTTCTGCCTGATTCCCAATATTTTTATTCTTAAAAATAGCATTTCTATGGTTTAAGCTTATAATAGGGGCGTTATTATCATCACCTGTTTTAAGAATTAAATTGATATCCTCATCATTTAGTTTTACATCATGCCCGGTCATTTTTATCTACCTACAATCCATGTACCACGATCATCTTGATTCGCCCACCTTTGAACAATGGCTGTGGGATGCTGCTTGATAGAGGTCTCTGGCAGCGAAGCGATCGCGCTACCCCCGAAGTACAGGCGGGTGCGTTCTTACGCGCCTGTGAAGACCCGTTGGGGTGGAACTTGCACATACGCTGTGAATTTATCCACTGGAGGGACACTTGAACTTCACTTTCTTTCCTGCCGAAGTTAAATTTTATGACTATTTCGAGCTCGCCACTGCCACTTTGCTGGAAGGGGCACGGCTGCTGCAAGGCCTTCTGGACGATTACCAGAACGTGGAAGAAGTCGTTGCCCAGATCAATGAGATCGAGCATCGCGGCGATTATATTGTCCATGAGGTCACCAACCTGCTGCCGCGCACGCTGATCACGCCCATCGACGGTGATGAGATCCAACGGCTGGTCTCTTCCATCGACGATGCTTTGGATGCCGTGCAGGCGGCTGCAGAGCGTTTGATGATCTACCAGGTGACCGATGTCCGCAAGCCTGCCCGCCGCCTGGCCCACCTCATCGTCGAGGCTGCCCAGGAACTGGACACCGCTGTGAAGGGCTTGCGCGACAAAAAACAGTACAGCCAGGTGAGCGAGCATATTGTCCAGATCAACACGCTCGAAAATAACGGTGACCGGGTCTTATCCGATGGGTTGATCGCCCTGGTGGCGCACCGCGACGATATTTTCGATTTCATCCGCTGGAAAGAGATCTACGAGCTGCTCGAAGCCACCACCGACCGCATCGAAGATGCAGGCGACGTGATCCTGAGGGTGATGATCTCTAATGCCTGATACGACCCTGGTGTTCGCCATTCTCATCATCGCGGTGGCGTTGTCTTTCGATTTCGTCAACGGCTTCCACGATTCAGCCAACTCCATTGCCACGGTCGTTTCCACGCGTGTCCTCACTCCGGTACAAGGTGTGATCTGGGCGGCGGTTTTCAATTTCATCGCTGCCTTTACCTTCGGCACTGCCGTTGCCAAGACCATCGGCGATGGCCTGGTGGATGTCAACAAGATCGATAACCTGGTTATTTTCTGTGGTCTGATCGGCGCGGTGGCTTGGGATTTGATCACTTGGCGCCTTGGCCTGCCCACCAGTTCCTCCCACGCCCTGATCGGCGGGTTGGCAGGAGCCGCAGTGCTCAAGGAAGGTTTTTCCGTCCTCATCTTGAGCGGCTGGATAAAGACCCTTTCGTTCATTGTGATCGCCCCCCTGCTGGGCTGGGTGCTTGGCTCGGTTTTCATGATCTCGATCTTTTGGATATTTCGAAAAAAGACCCCAGGCAGCGTTGACCACATCTTTCGGCGCGGGCAGCTTGTCTCGGCTGCTCTTTACAGCCTGGGGCATGGCACCAACGATGCGCAAAAAACCATGGGCATCATCGCCGGCATATTTTTCACCGTCCCCGCTTACCGCTACCTGGTGGCAGATTCCGCCGGGCATCTGACCATCCCATTCTGGATCGTGCTCATGTCGCATGCCGCCATTGCCCTTGGGACTCTTTCAGGAGGCTGGCGCATCGTCCATACCATGGGCAGCAAGATCACCAAGCTGAAACCGATGGGGGGCTTTGCCGCTGAGTTATCGGGCGCGGTGACTATCTTCACTGCCTCAGCCTTGGGCATTCCCATTTCGACCACTCACACCATTGCGGGTGCCATTGTGGGCGTTGGATCAGTGAAGAACAAGCGCGCTGTGCATTGGGGCGTCGCCAGGCGCATCATTTGGGCCTGGATCGTTACCATCCCGGCCTCCGCCATCATCGCTACGCTCGCCTATTTCCTTATAACCACCGGTCTGCGCATGGCTTCATGACTGATTTAAGATACGAAGCATAGACAATCAAGGAGCGGGCAAGAAAGCCGCTACATTCCCGCCATATATGCCAGGCTGACGGTTCCAGGGCCGGTGTGGGCGCCGATGACCGGGCTGACACTGGTGAAGATCGTCTCGACCGGGTTCAGCTTTGCAGATGCGGTTTCCAACAAGGAACGCGCTTCGGCCTCGGCGTTAGCGTGAAATGCAGCCAGTCTTATCGGGGTCTTCCCCTCGACCTGGTGACTGACGAGTGCGATCATGTGCTCTACGGCTTTGCGCTTGGTGCGTACTTTTTCGACCGAGTCGATACGGCCGTCCCGGATTTCCAGCACCGGCTTGATCTTTAGGGCAATGCCCATCAGGGCCTGCGCACCGCCGATGCGCCCGCCACGGTGCAGGTATTCCAGATTATCCACGACGAAGTAGACACCGGTGCGCAGCTTGCATTCTTCCTCCAGCTTCTGGCACTCAACAAGATTAGCCCCCTCCTGGGCAGCGCGGGCAACAGTCAGGACATGGAATCCCATGGCCATGGCGGTTGTTTTGGAATCCACGATCACGATTTTGTCGGCCGCTTTCGGCAGTAGCTCACGCGCCTGGACGGCGGACTGCACCGTCCCGGAGAGCTTGCCTGACATGAAAATTCCCAGGACGTTGTAGCCTTCGTCGAGCAGTTTTTCAAAAGAGGCCTTGTGAGTGGCGATGGAGACCTGGGAGGTGGTTGGCATGGTTTTTGATGTTGCCATTCGTTTGTAGAACTCGTCCGGCAGGATGTCGACGCCATCGTAGAAGGTCTCATTGCCCCAGATGAGTTGCAGAGGCGAGACCGTGATATTGTATTTTTCCAGAAGGTCAGGTGGCAGATACGCAGTGCTGTCGGTGACAACGGCGACTTTCGGCATGTTCCCTCTTTTAAGAGACTGATTAGTCTTTGACGTTCGGCAGCGGGTAAAACCCTGGCTGACGGTCGGTGGGTGAACAGGCGGTCAGGAAAAACCTGATCGGGAGACCCAGGAACTTTTTCATTATAATTCTTCCCATCGAAAAAATTGTAGCATCGTTCCCTATACAGAAAACAAAAAAGCCGTCGGATTTCCGGCGGCTAGTTGCATCAATGAGTTGTTTCCTTTTCTTGCAGCAGCTCCTCGATTTTTTCTTGATGTTTATCTGCCTGTGCAATCCGCGCCATAATGCCCAACCAGCAGGCAGCGCCTACGCAGTAAATGCCAAGCGTTGCTTGACTGACTTCTATCAAGCCAACTAAAACTAAAAGAATTGATACTGAAACAAGAATCGCTTTCATTTTTCCCTCCCGTAGAGATATTTGTAACTGTATCCTTGACGCACAACCCCACTTTAACAAGCAAATTCTCACCTTCCACTGTACGCTTTGTCAGCCTGTTCGCTTATAGAGCAAGTAATGCTAGCATGAACCTATGAACGGTTTGCAAAGCTTTTAAGCAGAATTCATATTCGATAAAAATTTGATTTCCTAACAAACTGAGACCATTTTCATGGTCTACAAATTTAGCAAGAGTTACATCAATATCAAAGTCACTAAAACCGGTGAGACTTCCCTGGCGATGGATTATACAATTTCGTAAAAGTTGAAAATTGGTTATCCATAGCCAATCTTGACTTGAACAAAAAGGATAATCGCTTTTCATAACGCCAGAGAAATATTTCTTTACTCTATCTATTCCTTCCGCTTTTTGTTTTATAGCATTATAAGATTTTCCGTCATCTCTGCGTTTACTATCGAGATAGCATTCACGAATAAGCCATAATTCCATAAAAGAGTAAAGACTTGTTAAAAAGGACTGTCGAAAAAGGTTTGTAAAGCCTTTGATCTGATCGGATTCTACCTTGAGATTTATCAATTCATTTAGGCGTTCATCATTTTTATCTATGCCATCTAAGTCGCTGTCTGCAATACCAATGCTGGTAAATAATTCTTGCCTTCTTATGCTCAAATCCGCATCAAGGATATTTAAGAATTCATAAAAATTTGCTATTTCTCGCTCAAGAAAAAAGCGGATTAGTTTTTTATGTATTGGATCGAAATTTTCTGATGAGCTAGAATTATTTAAAATAGTAACCATATATTTAAAGCAAAATCTGAGATGTTTATTCGTAAGTCCTATATTGAGTCATCCTCCCTACACTTCATTTTATCCAAAACTTGATATTAAGTATATAAAATATAAAGAGCGTCCATCAACCGTGCGCCGCGTAAATCGGCTATAATTCGAGCAGTTTGGAACCAAGAGTGATGGCTATGAAATCTTCTTCTCATGACGTATTTACCTGGAAGACTGCCCAGGACGGCCTGCTGATCCTGGCCGGATCGCTGGTGCAAGCCCTGTCCATGCGCCTGTTCCTGGTGCCGGGAGAGATGGTCAGCGGCGGGGTGAGCGGCGCGGCGCAGATCATCAACCATTTCACCCACTGGCCCATCGGCCTGATGGTGTTCCTGGGGAACGTGCCGCTGTTCTTGGTGGGATGGCGTTACCTGGGAGGGCGGCGTTTTGCCCTGCGCACGGCGTGGGCCGTGGCCACCTTTTCGCTGTTGACTGACCTGCTGTTTTATTTCATCCCCGCCGGCGTGACAGGCGACAACGTGCTCAACAGTTTGTATGGGGGGGTGACGCTGGGCATCGGCCTGGGGTTGGTGTACCGCGGCCAGGGCACCAGCGGCGGGAGCGACATCCTGGGGCGCGTGCTGAACTATCGCCTGGGGTTCTCCATCTCGCAGGCTTACCTGGCGACGGATACATTGGTGGTGCTGGCGAGCGGTTTCTCGTTCGGGTGGGAAAAGGCGCTCTACGGTCTGATCGTGATCTATGTGAGCGGCCTGGCGGCCGAGGCGGTCTCGGAAGGGTCACGGGTTTTCCGTACGGCGATGATCATCACCAACAAATCCCAAAGTGTGACCAACAAGATATTGAACGAGATGTGCCGGGGTGTGACCATCCTTTCGGCTACCGGCGCTTACACCGGCGAGACGCGCCCCGTGCTGTATTGTGTCATCTCCCGCGCCGAGGTCAGCCAGTTGAAGGCGTTGGTACGCGAGATCGACCCGAAGGCCTTCATGGTCATCGGCACGGCCTCCGAGGCGCTTGGGGAGGGGTTCAGTTCACTCAAGCAGTTACCGTGAAGCAATGAAACACGGACGAGGCCACGCCTCGTCCGTGTTTTTTATCAAGGATATTTCTCGGGCCAGCTTCAAGCCATGTATTGCATCAACACCCCATAAGCAATCAACACCTGCGCCAGCAGGTAGGCCACCATTTCCACGGTGTGAGCAGCGCGGCCGGCGTTCATGAACTTCACCCGCGCCAGAATGGAATCGGAGACGGCGAAGAGCAGCGCCCCCACAGCCGTGATCATCGATGGCACCAGGTGCCATTCCGGCCGCAGGAAGTTGAGCAGCGCCGAGACAACCATCAGTGCCAGGAACGATCCATAGAGGGCCACAGGTCTGACCATCTTGCGTTCAGTCTCATCCTTGTTGAGCGCTTGGATCACCGGGCGCAGGTCGAAGAACGCGGCCACGGCCACCACTACAAAGATGACCAGGCTGATCCAATTGAGCGGCAGGGAGCGGTCGGTGAAGCCGATGAGGAAGCACACGTGTGCCAGCAGGAACATCACCAGGCCCGGCAGGAAGAAACGTTTCGGCAGCATCAGGAAAACATCTCCCACCAATGAAAGTACCAGGGCCGCACCGAACCACATGAGCGGTCCCATCCATTGGCCGGTGATCGTGAACCAAAAGATGAGCGCCACCATCGGTGCCGGTTTGGTGGCATAACGGACAGTCTTCCAATCCATGAAGACAGTCACCCACTCCACGACGCATAATGCCAGTGTCAAGATGAACAATAAATTGACCATTAAACTCCTCCCTTCTCAGGGCACAACCGGTGGACTGTCACCGTTGCGGATCGTCCGACTCCTTGCGCGTCAACCAACCTGCCAATAATAATAATACCAAACCGGCTAAATCGAAGACTATAAATCTCAAGACGGCGCTTTCCAAACTGGGCAATTTGACAGGCAACAAGATCAACAGCGTGGTCTCGCCGACAAAGGCGATGGCCTGCATCACGATGGCCTCGAGCAATGAAAGGCGGTGTTTGGCCGGGTCGATGAGGGCGACGACGTACGGCACGCACCACATCAAGAACAGCAGCCCCATGCCCTGGATGATGCTGTTGCCGATAAGACCGGTGAGCTCGAACGACGGTGCCACGCCTTCGGGGTGGAACAAGAAAAGGATGGCAGCCTGGAAATTGTCGGCCACGACGAGGAAGATCAGCAACCTGGCGATCCAGATCCGGAGTTTGTCCTTAGGTGTCATAGCGCAGTCGCCGTCATGCAGCCTCGACTTTCCTTAGGCTTCCCGGCGGGATGCATAGCCGAGCGTTTGCAGGGCGTTGGCGTCGTTGCGCCAGTTCTTGCTAACCTTGACGCGCAACTCCAGGAACACTTTGCGTTCCGTCAGCGCCTCGATCTCCTTGCGGGCTTGTGTGCCGATTTGCTTCAACACTTCGCCGCCGTGCCCAATGACGATGCCTTTCTGCGAATCACGTTCCACGAACAGGGTGGCGGCGATGTAGGCGGCATCTTCGTCGCGATCCTTATACTCGTCCAGCCGCACTGCCACGGAATAGGGCACCTCGTCGCGCAGCATCATCAGCACCGCCTCGCGGATCAATTCGACGGCGATCTCGCGCTCGTACAGGTCGGTGACCTGTTCGGCGTCGAAGAAGGGCTGGCCTTTCGGCAGGTGCGCTATGATTTCCGTGCGCAGTTTGTCCAGGTGCAGCTTGGCGGTGGCCGAGATGGCCATCGTCTCAGCCTGGGGCAGCAATTCCTGGAACTGCGCCCGGCGCTGCGTGATCTGTTTGGCCGTCAGCAGGTCGGTCTTGTTCAACGCCAAGATGACCGGCGGCAGCGGTTGTAATTGTTCGATGCGGGAGGCGACCAGGCGGTCCTCGTCGCTGGGCGGCTGGTCTGCGGAGACCAGCCAGAGCAGGATGTCGGCATCTTGCAAGGTAGCCAGGGCCACTTCATTCATGTATGCGCCCAGCTTATTCACGGGCTGGTGGATGCCGGGCGTGTCAACGAAGATGATCTGCGCTTGGGGTAGGGTAAGGATGCCGAGCTGACGGCGGCGCGTGGTTTGGGGGCGTGGGGAAACGGCGGCCACCTTTTGACCCAGGAAAGCGTTCATCAAGGTGGACTTGCCGACGTTGGGACGTCCAATTACAGCAACATAACCGGCTTTGAAGGTTTCTTCAGCCACGGCTTCTCCTTTGTGAATAATTGTATATCAAATTGCTATCTGGATAGGTCTTGTTGTGTCAGGCGAGATCCCAGCCATTGCCACCATAGCGTTCCATAGTTAACCCACATCACACCGGCGATGATCATCACCCCGCCGACGATGAGCTGCCAGTTGAGGGGCTCATTGAGGAAGACTGCCCCCAGCAAAACGGCGATCAAGGTGTAGACGTAGGAAGTCAGCGAGGTGCGCGTCGAGCCGACCGAATTGAGCAATGAATAGGATAAGATGGTGGCGACCCCGGAACCCAGGATACCCAGCCAAAGCAGTGCCAGCCAGGTCAGCGCCAAATGAGGAAAACGCAGCGGGGGATCGGCGAGGGCGGCCACCGGCAGGATCATCAGGAATGCGGTGCCCATTTGGCCGAGTGATTGCGTTTCAGCCGGGATGCCCTGGATATTGCGGCGGATGAAGACACTGCTGATGGCGTAACTGATGGCGGCGACCAGCAGCATGCCCAGGCTGATCTCTACGCCTTTCACACCGCCGTTGATCTGGTTGGAGATCAGCAGCACCACACCGCCAAACCCCACTAAAAGCCCGGCGCCTTTGTTCCAGGTGAGCGGTTCGTCGGCGAGAAAGATGGTGGCCAGGATGGCGGTCCACAGCGGCATGGTGCAATTCATCAGCGAGGCCATGCCGGAAGAGACGTATTCTTCACTCCATGAAATGAGCACGAAGGGCAGGGCGACATTGAAGAAGCCGACAAAGATGAAGCGCCACCACCAAGACCGCGCGCGGGGCATCTTGATCCGGCGGTACAACAAGAATGTCAGGATGGTCAGCGCAGCGAAGAGGGTGCGGAAGACAACCAGGATGAAAGGACCGACTTCAGTAACGGCGATCTTGATCCATAGGAAGCTGGTGCCCCAAATGAGAGAAAGGGCAATGAACTTGAACCAATCACGGGTGCTCAAGGCAAATTTTCGCTTTCTGATTGGCCTTTATTTCG
>JBEKEX010000048.1:0-14099 GCA_050013615.1 Anaerolineaceae bacterium | reverse complement strand
AGTTTCATCTCTTCTTCCATGCGATTGAACTTGCCTTCGCAACGGATGAAGGTGAGCACAAATTGCATTTGTTCCGGCGTCAGATCTGCAAATGAGTTACGGCCGGGCACAAATTGCCCTTCGATAGTGATGTCGCAGTTCTCACAATGCAAGCGGGTAACCATCAGCTCGCCGTTGCAGACCGGACAGCGCGGTAATTTTTGGTTCATAGATTCACCTCATTTTTCATCATTAGTTGCCTTTCATTCAAGTCATTGCACCGCTGCCAGCACCAGGCAATGCGTCCCATTGGCATGGCCAAACAGCGTGCCATCTTCTGCGGTCAGGTACAGCCGCTCGATATCGGCGGTCAGAAAAACCGAGAGGGGTTTAAAGCCGCGGCTCGTCAGGAATGGCACGATCTGCCCTTCTTCGATGCCAAACGTCCACTTCTCGCCCGTTTTTGCTATCGTTGATTCGAATTTACTCTCATCGTCATAACGTCCTTCATGTCTGAGAACAGAGGCATAGATGTAATCGAAGGCGACCAAACTACCTTTAGCAGACAGCCTATGGATGGTTTTGAGGGTCTGGTCGACCGCCTCGGCAGTCAGATACATCGTGACGCCTTCCCACAGGAAAAGATTCTTTTGACCGGGCTGGAAGCCGCCTGAGATGAGAATGTCCTCCAGGCATTGGTTCTTGAAATCGGCCGGCAGAAAAGTAAGCTCCTTGGGGAGCGTCACACCTTTGCGCTGGTAGATCTCGAGCTTGGGCTTCTGAGTGCCGGGCTGATCGAGCTCGAAGATCTTCGTGCCATTATTTTGATACTGGAACCGCAGCGCACGCGTATCGAAACCGGCCCCTAATACAGCGATCTGTGTAAAAGCATCGTTCAAGGCATTGATAAACACCTCATCCATGAAACGAGTGCGAGCCAGCACGTACTCATAACTCCCTCTTGGGATATACCAACGATAGAAAAGCTTCCACACCCCCGGGAGGCCAAAAATGAATTTTATTCTGGGCGGGAGAAATATGTCTGCCAGATAGTCGGGCCCGCGGAAGCGCGGGTCGGCTTCGTGGCTGGCAAAGGCACGGTCGAGACAGGTGAATCCTGCTGTTGATGAATCTTTTTGCCCCTTAACCGGAGCAGGAATGGTTTTTGCTGTGATCGTAGTCATTTCTTCACTTCGCTTCTTGAATATATTTATATCATAGTAATTATTATTGAATATATTCTATCATAATGTTTTATTTTGTCAATATGATATTAAGTATTATAAATAACGCGGCTAACAATATTAACAAATCGCTCCCGCCAAGGGGAGCGAATAGAATTTCAATTTTCTACCGGCAGATTATCTGTGCCGCTCGCACAAAATGAACCAATGGCCTTTTCGATCCGTCACGTCGACCGGGGCCCGGTCATAATATATATCGAAGATGCGGCCATCCTCGACCTGCACACTGAAAAAGAACTTCCCCACCCCCCACGACCCCTTTAGGGAAGCGTGACTGTCATGTTTTGGCATCATGTTGCGTGCCATGCGGCCGCGCCGCCGGAAATCCTGCCACTCAGCCAGCATCGCGGCCACCCGAAACGTTTCTCCGCGCCAGACAAAACCGTTGGGGCAATCCGGCTTCTTTTCCAACACCGGCTGGAGATCGAAAATCACTTCGATGGGTTCATCGTAGAAATGAAGCGGTGGAATATCCATGCTTTGATTATCCCTCATCCGGAGTTATCGTGCAATTATCGGGTTAGAAAAAGTGATCTTTATAATTGATGTGAGTGATGGACAACATTCCACAATACATTTTATTCTTGTATAATATATTCACAATTACGAATATATCGCGGATTGTAATGCCTTATTTGAAAAAGGGAGCGTATTTTGGAAATACAACTGCAACCCAAAAAGTTATCATTCCTGGACCAGTTTCTCACTCTATGGATTTTCCTGGCTATGGCGGCCGGTGTCGGCCTGGGCTATTTCATCCCCGGCGTCGAAAGTTTTATCAACCGGTTCGCCGTAGGCACCACCAACATCCCCATTGCCATCGGCTTGGTGTTGATGATGTTCCCGCCTCTCGCCAAAGTCCACTACGATGAATTGGGAGACGTCTTTCGCAACCGGAAAGTGCTGGGTCTCTCGCTCATCCAGAACTGGATCGTCGGCCCCATCCTGATGTTCGCCCTGGCCATCATTTTCCTGCGCAGCTACCCCCACTACATGGTGGGCCTGATCATGATCGGCTTGGCGCGCTGCATCGCCATGGTGATCGTGTGGAATGAACTCGCCAGGGGCGATACCGATTATGCGGCAGGACTTGTGGCCTTCAACAGCATCTTCCAGGTACTGTTCTACAGCGTCTATGCTTACGTCTTCATCACCATCCTGCCCACCTGGTTTGGCCTGCAGGGCAGCATCGTAGCCATTACCATCGGGGAAATTGCCCGGAGCGTATTCATCTACTTGGGCATCCCCTTCATCGCCGGCTTCATTACCAATAGGGTGTTGACCCTCACAATGGGCAAGGACTGGTACTACAAAAAGTTCATTCCCAAGATCAGCCCCATCACCCTGGCAGCCCTGCTCTTCACGATTGTGGTCATGTTCAGTCTGAAAGGCAACCTGATCGTCACCATCCCGCTGGACGTGGTGCGCATCGCCGTTCCGCTGCTGATCTACTTCATTGTCATGTTCCTGGTGAGCTTTGCCATGGGCAAGGCCATCGGTGCGGACTATAAAAAAGCCACGACCCTTTCCTTCACCGCAGCCAGCAACAACTTCGAGTTAGCCATTGCTGTGGCCGTGGCAGTCTTCGGCATCAACTCCGGCGAGGCATTCACCGCGGTCATCGGCCCGCTGGTGGAGGTGCCGGTGATGATCGGGCTGGTCAACGTGGCTTTTTGGATCAAAAAACGGTTTTATTCACCCAAGAATTCTTCGATTGGCGACAGCCTGTCATCTTAGCGCAAGATGAAACCGTGAGAAAGCAGGATAAACTATGGTAAATGCTCCAGAACAATCCGTTACACGCATTTTCCATGAACTCAGCCAGCCAGCCCGGTTGCAAATTCTGTTGATGCTGGGCGAAGGCGAAGCTTGCGTGTGCCATTTGGAATCATACCTGGGGCTGCGCCAGGCGACAATTTCTCAGCATCTGATGGCTTTACGGGATGCCGGGTTGGTGACAACTCACCGCGACGGGCGCAACATTTACTATGTGCTTTCCAACCCGCATCTGCTCGATATCGTCCACCAAGCAGCGGCTTTACTGGATATACCCGGAAAGCAACTGGTGCCCCCGATGAAACCGCTTACTCCCTGCCCCTGCCCGCACTGCAATCCGGGCAAGCTGACTTGTGATTAAGAAACGGTCAGGAACAGGATCGTTAACCCAACGCTAACGATTCCTTTGCGGGCTCTTAATCAGGGATGGTTATGATAAAAATGGAGGCAGAATAATTATGGATAAAGCTCGCGTTCTCTTCTTATGCACGCACAATTCCGCCCGCAGCCAAATGGCCGAAGCCCTGCTGCGCCATGATGCTGGCGACCAGTTCGAAGTCTACAGCGCCGGCCTCGAGCCCTCCGAAATCAACCCGCTGACATATAAAGTCATGGAGGAATTGGGGATCGACATGCAAGGGCAATACGCCAAACCCCTGACCACCTATATGGGCAAGGTCCATTTCGGTTATTTGATCACCGTGTGCAGCAAGGCGGAAGAACGTTGCCCTATTTTCCCCGGCATGGGCGTCCGGCTGCATTGGCCGTTCGACGACCCGGCCGCGTTCGACGGCAGCGAAGAGCAGAAATTGGAGGAATTTCGCCGGGTGCGTGACCAGATCCACACGCGCATCCAGGCATGGATCGCCGAGCAGAACAAAGCAGAACTTGCTTGATGCCGATCGGGAAAACGGCACCTCGCCGGCTGCCTCACGGTAAGGTTATTTCTTCTGGTAAAGATTCTCTAATTCTTGGTGCAAGATCAAATACATGGCGTGTGACCAAAGCAAGGGCTTGGCCACCGGTCCCCAACGCTCCACCCAAGGCTGGAATTCCTTGGGTGCCAGAGGATGATCCGATACTTGTTCGGGGAAATTTCCCTCGGCGTCGGCACAGCGCTCGATCCAGGCAATCAAGTTGCGCGCCTTCTCTCCTGCACCGGTTAGGGCGTAGTACCAGCCCAGCCAGGCGGTCAATAGCAGCCATTCGCCCCCACCATAGTACACATCCCCTTTATAACGGTAAACACCACCAGTCGAACGATGCAGCTCTTTTTCGATCGCATCGACCGTCGTCAGCATCACCGGATCGTCCAATTTGAAAACCCGATAAGGCACGGCCAAGCCGAGCAGGCTGGAATCCACACTGCTCTGAACGACCGGACGCGCTGGGTGACCTGTCGCCGCAGGCCAAATGTGCTTGACGATCTTTCTTTTGTAAATGGCAGTCTGGGTGATGAAATCTTTTACTTCGGCGGCATAGCTTCCTGCCAGTAATTGACAAGTTGGGAATTTCCCGGCGGTGCGCAGTTGCTCGATAGCCATCAACCCACCGTACACGGTTGCCAGGGAATAAGGATGCAAATACTCCGGGTGTTCCTCCCAACAATCATAGTTGGGAAGCTGCCAGGCAGTTTTCAGATAGCGGACTGTTAAGTTCAACGAATCGGAAAATTCGGACAAGAGGGCATCATTTCCGGTTTGTCGTACGTGGGCAGCCAGCGCCCACAGCCAGGTGCCATACCCATCGATCTGGAAATTCCCCCAAGTGCTATCGGTGCTCTCTTCCTCTCCATCCAACGTATACCGTGTGTGGAGGATGCTCTTCTCCGCTGAAGCCGGGTCGGACTTCATCTGCCTTTCGAGTTCATCCACCTTATAAGCATATTTATTGATCGTGCGGTCCACCCAGCCAAAGAAAGCCTCGGCGCTTTGATGCTCCCCCACCCGATCCATGGCATAGGCAATGTAGCTACCGTCCCTTAACCAACAGTATTGATAGTTAGGATAATCGGGGGAGGCGACATATGCTCCGCCAGGATGTTGATTCCTCAAAATGATTTCGATGCTACGACGATAGTAATCCATCAGATAACCCGCTCCACAAATAAATGATCGAATTTAGGGTTGCTTCGTTTCAAATAAAAGCACATCCCAGAGCTCAAGCCGTGGAACTTTGATCTCCAACCTACCGGCGGCCGACTCGAATTTCAAGGCTTGCGGTGACACAGAATCGAGATCAGGCGAGACCAACCAAATCCGTTCGATCGGTTTGTCCAATTGCAATCCAACTATGAAATCCTGTTTGACTTCAGGAGCCGGATGTTCTTCATTCCAATGCAGCGGTTGGGGACTGGCCAGGTTCACCAAGCTTAAAGAATAGCCGCGCCCGGCTTTCCTAAAAAAACATTCCACGCCTTCAGGAACATTCACCAGCGGCGGATCGCTTTCTTCCACCAGGGGACTGATCCAATCTTCGTAGCGAATAACCAACTCAAGCTGGCGGCGCAACGCCTCACTGAGATGACTGTCCATCGCTTCATGCTTGGGGAAATAGGGGTCAGCCAACAGGCGCCCAGCTTCGCCTAGCTCAATACGCGTCCCGCCCGCGGAGAGGATCATTGCATCCGCCAGACGGTTGTTGATCGGACGGTTGGCGGGCAAATACAGAGCGATCACCACCGGTTTGCCGCCGGACAATCGCCGGGCGTTACGAACGATCTCGGCCACGTCGGTGTAGCGGGTCTTGGGTGGCCAAATCTCGATATAATTGAAGGCAACTGGAGCCTTTACCAAAGTTTCGATGGGCCAGTTCCCTACTGCATTGAACAGAATTGGAGCTGCTGGATGCCGCCGGGCAGCCTCCGCGATGAAATCGGCAAATGCTGCTGGGATATCCACTGCCCGGCCATTTTGGTCGAACCCCGTCTTTGGATCACCGTATTGATCGATGTGCAAGCCATCAAACGGCAACTGGGATAAAACCTTGTCACACTCTTTCAATAAATGAGCGCTCCAACCACCGCCGGCCGCCGGATTCATGATCCCCAGAAAATTATCTCCAAAAGGGATCGGCTGATGGCCTTGATCATAAAGCGCCCAATCAGGGCGTGCCTTCCAAAACGGGGCCGATGCGGCATAGATCGCCAGGTAAGGCATAACTGCCATGCCGTGTTGGTGAGCAGACGAGATCAATGCCTGGGTCGTTTTCAGCGACTGCTGCCTGCCCAACGGTGCCTGAAACTCTTCCGTTGGGGGGATCAGCTCGTCGTGGCGATATTGCCAGTCATAGAACTGCAACCCGTTCAGATGGAATCGGGTAAGGGCTTCAATCGTCTGCTCCACATTTTCTCGCGAAGGGGAAAAATCACAGATAAAGCCATAGCGCGGGAACACCTTCCAGTCGGGAAGGAGGTCGAAAGCAGTCTGGCAGGTCAACCGCGCACTCTGCCCGTCGATCTGCTCGATAGCGGCGTCAATCCCATAGCCGGCCGGTACCCGATCTCCGGGTTGCCAGGTCAGCTCGCATAGATTTATCCCAGCGACCAGATCCCAACGTTTGTGCAGTTCCTCGACCAAATCGAGGCCGCAATCGATTTTCACCGAAAGGTTTACGTGCAAAGGCAGTGCAGCTTCGATGCAAACGTTCAAACGCACCGGTTCACCAAGCCGGTAGAATCCGCGCTCCGGTGTGATCGAAAATTTACTGAGAGAGTGCGTCGATGCCATCCGTTAACCTTTGAGTCCCGTTGTGGAAATGCCCTGGACGAAATAACGCTGGAAAACGACGAAAATGATCAACACCGGCACCAGAGCAATCAATGAAGCAGCGAAGACCTGCCCCCATTCCGTTAAATGCTCCGACTGGAAAAAGGCGATCCCGATGGGCAGGGTACGAACTGCGGCATCGCCCAAATTGACATTGGCCCAGGCGTATTCTTCCCAGGAATACAAGAACGTATTAATCACCACCACAGCCAGCCCCGGCCCAGAAAGTGGCAGGATGATCTTGGAAAAAATGGTCCACGGACTCCCCCCATCAATCATGGCGGCTTCTTCCAGATCTTTGGGCACGTCTTCGAACACACCCCGCAGCAGGAAGGTCTGCATGGCAATGTTCATGGTCACGTAAACCAGGATCAGGCCCCACAGGTTGTTATACAGCCCCAACCAGTGGCTGACGATGAATTGCGGGACGATGAGCATCACCGGCGGCACCATCATACCCAGCAGTAAAACGTAGAACAGGGGCTCTTTGAGAGGAAAAACAAGCCGGGCAAAAGCAAATGCCAGCATCGAGCTGATCAATAAGGTCATCAGGGTGGCAACAATCGCCACCTTGGCGCTATTCCAAAAATACAGGAAGAAGTCATCCTTTGTAATCGCTTTAATGAAATTATCAAGCGTGGAAGGATTGGGCCAGAATTGCGGCGGCAGTTCGAATACCATGGTCTGCGGCTTGAAAGCCGTCGAGACCATGTACCACAGCGGCACCGCCACAATTGCCAGACCAAGGATTAGCATGACGTAAGAAAAGCCATTGAAAATAAACCGTGAGCGTTTCATCTTATTCTCCCACCGGCCTGCGCAACAATTTCAATTGGACAACGCTCAACATAAAAACGAACAAGGTGAGCAAATAACTGATCGCCGCCCCACTGCCGAAGTCCATCCTTGAAAAAGTTGCCCGGTACATCAAGGTTAAAATGGAATGGGTCTGGTCCATTGGATTACCGCCGGTGATTAACTGGAATGGCACGTACGCATTCAACCCGCCCAGGATCAGCACCACCACCAGAAAGACCAGCGTGCCGCGCATCATGGGAAGAATGATGTTGGTCAACCGCTGCCAGCGATTAGCGCCATCCACTGCGGCGGCTTCCACCAATTCCACCGGGATGGATTGCAGCCCGGCCAAATAAATGATCACCGTCCATCCTACACCCTTCCAGATATCCACCAGGATGACCGGTACCAGCGCCAAAATCGGGTCGGCCAGCCACATTACATCCGTATTAACGATGTGCAGCACATTGTTGAGAAAATAATTCACCAGGCCGCCCTGCCCGCTAAACATGTAGGTGAACAACAGAGAAACGATCACCCAACTGGTGATCACCGGTAAATAGTAGGCAATTCTGAAGAAAGTACGGCCGCGCAATTTCTGATTGAGCAATACTGCGGCAAAAAAGCCCAGCACCATTTTCACCGAGACGGTGATTACCGTGTACGCAACGGTGTTGAACAACGCCCGTTGAAAGATAGGGCTTTTCAATTGGTCGATATAATTTTTGAAACCTACGAATACCGAACGGTCGGTGTGGGCAAAATTCCAGTTAAAAAAGCTGATCCGCAAAGAATAAGCCAAAGGCCCCAGGAAGAAGACGAAGAATAGTGCGAACCCGGGAAGCAAGAAAATAATTGCAGGGATTATCTGGTTATAAGATTTTCGGGTGCGCATAAGTTTTCCTCTTACCGTCAAAATCTCATCACATTAACGATAATTCTATCTTATCTACACTGCCAGTTGGGAGCGGCCGGTGAACGAACATATCCACCGGCCGCTTTAACATAGAGAGGAAATATAAACCGATTACTGTGCTAGAAGAGCATTAATCTCGGTCGCAGCTTGGTCAAGGGATTGCTGTACCGTCTGGTTACCCTTGAGGATGCGCTGATAGGCATTGTTGATGGCGGTATCCATGTCATTCCACTTCGGGCTCACCACACGAGCCTGGGCGGTCTTCAACTGCTGCATGAAGATGCCAAAGTAGGCAGGCAGGGACGAATCGCCGGTCAAGCTGGACAACGTCGGCATCACACCCACCTGGGCCATCATCTTTTGAGCATCAGGGCTCATGAGATAATCGACCCACTTCATGGCTGCCTCTTTGTTCTTCGAACCGTCCATGATGACCACGTTCTCACCACCAACGACGGAGCTAGTGCCAGTCGAGCCGGCGGGAATCAAGGCGAAGTCATAATTGAAGTTAGGATAGTTGGCTTTGTAGATATCGACCATCCAGGGGCCATCGATGATCATGGCATATTTGCCCGTGCCGGTTCCGGCATCCGTTGCAATGCCGCCGCCCAACAGGTTCGGTGACAAGCAGCCATCATCGTAGAGTTTCTTCAGCATGGTGAAAGCCGCTACGCTGTTAGCGCCGTTGACGTAACCGGTGGCTGTAGTGATAGCAGGATCGGTAACCTCACCGCCCATGGCGTAGAAGAGAGGTGCCGGTGCCCAGAAGTACGTGCCGCCCTCAGCATAACCGTAAGTGCCGGCTGATTTGTTCGATAATTTGCAGGCGTCGGTGACAAAGTCATCCATGGTTGTCGGGGCTGCATCGATACCTGCTGCCTTGAATGCATCCTTGCTGTAAACCAGCACCTGGGTGTTGGTATCCAATGGCAGGCCGTAATAATGGCCGTTCCACTTGTTGGTGGCCAGAGGGCCGGGGAAAGTATCTGCAGAAATCTTGTCGAAGTCGGCTAAGGCACCATCGAGCTGCATCAAAGCGCCCTGGCTGGCGAACTGGGGTGTCAAAACGATGTCAAGGCGAACGACATCGGGAACATCACCACCGGCGATGGCCGTGGTCAAAGCAGTCTGGAAATCATTGCCGCTGGAAGAATAGCGGGTCGCTTCCACTGTAATTCCGGGGTTGGCAGCTTCGAAGGCAGCAATCACTTTGTCCAACTGGGCGGTCTCAGCATCGCTGTGGGTATGCCAGTAGCGAATAGTCACCGGTGCGGCCGTGGGCGCCGCAGTGGGGGCAGTCGTCGCTGCGGCTGCGGGGGCTTGTGTGGGGGTTGCAGCCGGTGCGCAAGCGCCCAGCAGCATTCCCGCCGTCAGTATAATGGTCAAAACGACAAGCAACTTACTGTTTTTCATCTTCCACTCCTTTTTCTCTTTTTATTTTACTCAATAACCTATCTTGCCGGTATTGATTACTTTATACACTGAATGAATAAACTAAAGTTAAAATTTTTAGCGTTTTTTGTCTGTGCTTTCCTCCTTCTGCATCGGAGAGCTGAACAATTCACCAATGACGACACTGGCTGCAGCACGCGCCCATACATCATCACCCCAGGGGATCACTCGAATTTCTGTGTCGTTCAACAAGCTAGGCATGACATTTTGCTTGACTGCCTCTTTGACAGCCGAGAAGAAGATCTCACCCATACGCACGCCTTCGCCGCTGATCAAGATCAGCTTGGGGTCGAGAATGTTCACCAGGTTGGCAATCTCCTGCCCCAACAACTGGCCGGCTCGAGTGAACACTTGAACCGCTTTGGCATTCCCGGATGCGGCTCTTTGAAGCAGATCATCGAAATCCCGGATATCTTCGCCCACTTCTTTGCGGGCAGTTGCCAATAACGCTCCATCGCTCACGTAACTTTCCAGGCAGCCGTGCTTGCCGCAGTCGCACAGGGGGCCGTTTGGATCCACCACAACGTGGCCAAACTCCCCCGCTCCCCCGCTCTTGCCGCGGTAGATCTGGCCGTCGATCACGATACCCATACCAATACCGCGCCCAACCGTGACAACGATGAAGTTATCCACGGGCAGCTCGTTGCCAAGCCATTTTTCGCCCAGCGTAAGCGTATTGACGTCGTTGTCGATATAGACCGGGACGTGCAACCCGGTTTGCAACAGATCACGCAAGGGGGTATCCGTCCAGCCGAAAAATGGGCTCTGCCGCAAAACGCCCTGGCTTGAATCAACCACGCCCGCCAGTCCAACGCCAACACCGAGTAACTGCTTTTTACGTATGACGCCCTGGGAAATCAAGCGATTGACCAGGTCCACCAGCGAACCGATCACTGTATCTAAATGGTCATCCGGGAATTCAATCGTTTCTTTGAACAGAACGGTGGCGTTTAAATCGGTCAACGCTGCCACGGCATGGTTTTCCATCAACTTGACACCCACCACAAATCCACCGCGGGGATTCAACGCGAGCAGAATCGGAGGGCGCCCGCCGTTGGAATCGCCGGTCTCTTTTTCAAAAACCAGGTCTTCACGAATCAAATTCCCCGTAATGGATGTCACGGTGGCCGGGCTGAGTCCGGTCAAATGGGCCAGGTCAGCGCGTGAAATGGGGCCCTGCCACTTGATCGCATTCAACAAGATCGAGCGGTTGATGCCCCGGATAAGATCACGATTTCCACGCGGAAGATTGCTCATAGTAGTTTCTTCGTTTAGTGAACGAATTATGTTTTTATTATATGACGGAAAGCTAAAAAGTCAAGTGCTGGGTTGTTTAATTAAATTGTTCCCCCACCCCAAAGCTCATAACACTAGTGACAACCTGAAGGGTTACTCCCACCTTGTACGGAGATCGGTTTCATCAACTTCGGAATGACTATTTAATCCTTGATCTTGAACAAGCGGGACGAATTGCCCAGTATCCCCAGGTCAGGCAAAGACTGCAGCGCGGCGGCCAGCACCGGTGGGATGACGCCGAAGGCAGCCAGGCTGATACCGGCGATATTATAGATGGCTGTAAGGATCAAGTTCATCTTGACCACACCCATCGTGCGGCGCGCGATCTTGAACACGGACGGCACCAGGTTCCAATCCTCCCGCAGCAAAGCCACATCGGCCGCCTCAAGGGCAATATCCGTCCCAGAAGCGCCCATGGCAATGCCGACGTCAGCCTGCGCCAGCGCTGGGGCGTCGTTGATGCCGTCGCCCACCATCACCACTGTGTGACCCTGCGCCTGGTATTCCTTGACAGCATTGATCTTGTCTTCGGGCAGCAGGTTCGCCCGGTAATCGATGATCGTCCGGTATACCTGTATGACCGCGCCCGCGAGCTTTCGTATGTCCTGCTCAAGGGCTGTGAGATCAGCCAGGCCGGCCTTGGACGCCCAAGTCAATCGTTTCGTCTTGCATTCAACAAATAGGGCGACCTCATCGCCCTGCTGAAGGATCCAATCCACGGTATCCTTGCGATGTCTCCCGACCTGATATTCGGCCTCGCCAAGAACCCGCATCGCTTTATTGGTTATCCGGTGGCGCAACACCTCGCCAACGTAGTCTTGAAAGGATTGACCAAGCGCGGTCGGAAAGCCTTTTTCATCTTTCAAAGCATAGTAGAGGCCAGTCGTTACCCGCCAAAAGAGCAACGTCGGGATTGGGCAAGCGATCTCAGCCGAGGCTCCCTGCGAAATTCTGATTAATGGAAATTCTCGGAGAGATGAATAGCGGTAAACGAAGCCCTCATCTAAAGCATGCTCTGCACGAAGCCTCTTACGGAGATCGGCAAGGTCGAGGGACGTAAACCGCAAAAAGCGATCGATGTGTCCTTCAGTGAGACCGGGTATTTCGACTTTGATTTGCCGCATCGCGAACGGACTTTTGAGAAACATCCCGAGGTACGACATGCCAATCAAGTGGATATGATCGATGGTGAGACCGGTGGTTTTCTGCGATAGCGCGTCAATTGGTGGCGTATTGAATAGTTTGTAGTAGCGGATGATCCAGCGCCAATTCAGGCTTTGCTGTTGCCAAATAAACTGGCGATGCGAAATTCTCATCAGTTCAAGGTGAATTTTCTTTCCACCCACCAGCCGCGCGTATATTTCTCCTTCGAGGTCCCGCAGTGCGTTTGCGATCTGTGCGAGCGTTGCCCATTGGCGGAGGCTTCGGCCCCCCTGGGACGTTTCGTTGGCGTACTGGATCACCTCACGCGCGATCTGCTCCAGCGTCCATTCCGCGAGCAGAGCTTGTGGCGGAACTGCCGTCTTGAACTGGGTCGCGACTTCGATGTCATTTGGGATGTGAAAGCCTTGGGTTTGCAAATATTGGCTATAGGCCCAGATAACGTAGAAGGCGTCGCGGTACGCCAATTGCCGCGCAAGTTTTTGAACCGTTGCGTAAAGTTGCACTATTCGCTGGGTCGAGGGGGCATGGGATAATCGGGCTGCTGCCGCCCTCCGCTGTCTTGAGGCGTAACGCTGCCGGTGCATCAACCACTTTTTATATCGCAGCGTCAGGCGCTTCATTGACGGAGTTTCAATCAACGCCGACGGTCACGGTCGCCGGACAGAGTTAGCCTGCCTCGCGACCGCTGGTTTCGCCGAGACGAACGGCAGCTTCGCGAGAATTGTTGCAATTATAGCACCACCAACAACCGGAATTAAATTGAGGGCGGCTTTAACCAATGCCAGTGCGTGGCCCTTAGCCGTGGGCCCGCTCATGGTGAAAGTAACTTCCAGCGCGCCACATCAAGCTAGCGTCGGACAGGATGAAATGCGCGCGTCGCCCGCGCGGCGCTATTGGTCGCTGAGAAGCGTATGGCCGGAACTCTTTGGAGAAAGGATGTTGTGATATTCCAGGCCCCGTTGGATCGTGCGGAGCACAATCAAGGGCACGAAGGGTCGGTTTGTAGCAACGGTGACCATGTAGCCTGTCTTTTTATGTTCAAATATGACGTGGCTCCCCTGTCGCCGCTTTTCTGAGAAGCCAAGCCTTCGCAGGGTGTCAACTAAATCTCTAGTGGACACGCGATCTTTAGCCATGGTCCACAGCTCCTATTTTCTTCAGCACCGCCGCCTTGTCACGTCGCCATGCTTTTATTGTCTTCTTTCGTAGGACCTGCTTAGTGCTGATCTCGACGGTTATTGACTGCCCCACTATTTGGTTGGCCCTTAAATTCTTCGATTTAAGGTATCGTTGCAAATACAGCCAATAGGCTCGCTTTTTTTTGGCATCGAATACCACGAGATACACCGGCACAGGCTCATCTTGCCAAGAACGGATATCTCTTTTTGAAAGGCTAAAAAGAACACGTTTATTGTCTTTTGATATTTTTATTTTGTCCGTTGCTTTGAGTTGCACGTACATATTGAGGTTTTCGATCTCTCCATTTTTGTCGAAGGTGAAGATCGACACATCATAACCATAGTCCGATCTGACGATTTCGATAGTGAAGCCACAACCCACCACTCGATATGCCAAATAGTGGAGGCTCAAATCAGCAATTACATGCGCTCTCGTCCTGCGTTTTCGGGCGCTAATCCGGTTCCTCGCCATGCTCACCCCTGCTAGGATCGGCGGTCGTCGCTCAAAATGACGCTGACGCCTTCCGGA